>NZ_JBWLUY010000100.1:0-523 GCF_057784295.1 Mesorhizobium sp. CNPSo 4688 | reverse complement strand
GGCGAATGTCTTGTCGGATGCCTTTCCCTCCGAGATGAGGAGACGGATCGGCAGGCCGTCTTGATCGACGAGCGCGTGGACCTTGGTACTCAGTCCGCCATGAGAACGGCCAATGGCGTTATCCGGACCCCCTTTTTACCGCCCGCCGCATGCTGATGGGCGCGGATTATCGAACTGTCGATCAGGTGCAAAGACTGTGGTGACTTAGCCGCCAGCGCTTCAAACATCGCCAACCAGACACCTCTCTTGGCCCAACGGTTGAAGCGGTTGTAGACCGTGGTGTAGGGGCCATACCGCTCGGGCAGATCGCGCCAAGGCGATCCGGTCCTCAGAACGTAAAATATGCCATTGACCACCCGCCGATCGTCGACCCGCTTCTTGCCCAAACCATGTGGCGGCAACAGCGGTTCCACGATTTGCCATTCTGCTTCGCTCAGATCGTAGCGTGCCATCATCGCCTCCTAATCAAAGGCGTTGAATCACTGCTTCAATGGCCATGCAAGGGTTGAGTACGCGCCCTAGG
>NZ_JBWLUY010000099.1:0-529 GCF_057784295.1 Mesorhizobium sp. CNPSo 4688 | reverse complement strand
CCCGTCAGGTCGGCGTGCCGTCGATCGTTGTGTTCCTGAACAAGGTCGACCAGGTCGACGACGCCGAGCTGCTGGAACTGGTCGAGCTCGAGGTTCGCGAGCTTCTGTCGAAGAACGAGTTCCCCGGCGACGACATTCCGATCGTCAAGGGCTCGGCGCTGGCTGCTCTGGAAGATTCGAACAAGACCATCGGTGAAGACGCGATCCGCGAACTGATGGCTCAGGTCGACGCCTACATCCCGACGCCGGTTCGTCCGCTGGACAAGCCGTTCCTGATGCCGATCGAAGACGTGTTCTCGATCTCGGGCCGTGGCACGGTCGTGACCGGCCGCGTCGAGCGTGGCGTGGTCAAGGTCGGCGAGGAACTGGAAATCATCGGCATCCGTCCGACGACTAAGACGACCTGCACGGGCGTTGAAATGTTCCGCAAGCTGCTCGATCAGGGCCAGGCTGGCGACAACATCGGCGCGCTGCTGCGCGGCGTTGATCGTGAAGGTGTCGAGCGCGGCCAGGTTCTGGCCAAGCCGGG
>NZ_JBWLUY010000098.1:0-542 GCF_057784295.1 Mesorhizobium sp. CNPSo 4688 | reverse complement strand
CTTACAGATGGACCCGCGGCGCATTAGCTAGTTGGTGAGGTAATGGCTCACCAAGGCAACGATGCGTAGCCGACCTGAGAGGGTGATAGGCCACACTGGGACTGAGACACGGCCCAGACTCCTACGGGAGGCAGCAGTAGGGAATCTTCCGCAATGGACGAAAGTCTGACGGAGCAACGCCGCGTGAGTGATGAAGGTTTTCGGATCGTAAAGCTCTGTTGTTAGGGAAGAACAAGTACCGTTCGAATAGGGCGGTACCTTGACGGTACCTAACCAGAAAGCCACGGCTAACTACGTGCCAGCAGCCGCGGTAATACGTAGGTGGCAAGCGTTGTCCGGAATTATTGGGCGTAAAGGGCTCGCAGGCGGTTTCTTAAGTCTGATGTGAAAGCCCCCGGCTCAACCGGTGACGGTCATTGTAAACTGGGGAACTTGAGTGCAGAAGAGGAGAGTGGAATTCCACGTGTAGCGGTGAAATGCGTAGAGATGTGGAGGAACACCAGTGGCGAAGGCGACTCTCTGGTCTGTAACTGACGCTGAGG
>NZ_JBWLUY010000097.1:0-564 GCF_057784295.1 Mesorhizobium sp. CNPSo 4688 | reverse complement strand
CTGGGCGACGCTGCGAGCAGGGGAGCGATCGTCGATGGCGGTTCGTTGTCAGCGCGATGCTTGGCACGCCAATCCCAAGGCGCTTCAAACGTTCCTGCCCAGATGCCGACTTTTGCCGCCTTGGCCTTCTCCTGCAGCATGGCGTAGGCACCTTGGCTGTATTTCGGCCAATCAAGAGCTTGGCCGTTCTCGACCATCCAGGCGGCGACGCTGACACCATCGGCCCGCCGGCAATTGCCGACATAGCGGCCATACCGATCCCATGACACAAACGTGCACTGGGTCGGTCGCGAGGCGGCGAGAAAGGCATCGAGAGCGGTGGCGGACCTGGCGCCACATTGATACCGAAAGCCCTTCGCGTCGTCGCACTGCTGTGCTGACTCCGGTGCATCGATACCATTGAAGCGAATGCGCTGGCCATGGATCTCGATCGTGTCGCCGTCGATGACAGATGCGACCCCAGCAATTGCTACCGGTCGCGACGTTACCAAGTTCTGCAGATTGATTTCCGGCAGCGCCCCGCTGTTGTGCATGACAAACTGCGTCACCAGCGCGGAAGTCGCA
>NZ_JBWLUY010000096.1:0-597 GCF_057784295.1 Mesorhizobium sp. CNPSo 4688 | reverse complement strand
GTATAAATAACCAGGTGTAGCATGTATGGAAAAGCACTTTATCAATGAAAAGTTTTCACGAGATCAATTTACGGGGAATAGAGTTAAAAATATTGCCTTTTCAAATTGTGATTTTTCAGGGGTTGATTTAACTGATACTGAATTTGTTGATTGTAGTTTTTACGACAGGAATAGCTTGGAAGGGTGTGATTTTAATAGAGCCAAACTAAAAAACGCTAGCTTTAAAAGCTGCGATTTATCAATGAGTAATTTTAAAAACATTAGCGCCTTAGGTCTTGAAATTAGTGAGTGTTTAGCTCAAGGAGCTGATTTTCGAGGGGCTAATTTTATGAATATGATAACTACAAGGTCATGGTTTTGTAGTGCTTATATAACCAAGACAAATCTTAGTTACGCTAATTTTTCTAGAGTCATATTAGAAAAGTGCGAACTGTGGGAAAATCGCTGGAATGGCACTGTGATAACTGGCGCCGTGTTTCGTGGCTCCGATCTTTCTTGTGGGGAGTTTTCATCGTTTGATTGGTCTTTGGCTGATTTTACTGGTTGTGATTTAACGGGTGGGGCGCTTGGCGAGCTTGATGCAAGGCGAATTAATTT
>NZ_JBWLUY010000095.1:0-601 GCF_057784295.1 Mesorhizobium sp. CNPSo 4688 | reverse complement strand
TCCTGAAAACTGGGCTGTTGCGTCGCGAATGCCCATCAGGCGTCCGACGATTTTAACGCCTTGCCCCTGCAGGACATTGAGGTCGAGCGTGGTCCGGTCTGATGCGCCGACAAGCTGCGGCGACGGTACTCTTCGAGCGCGGTCGGGGTCGTCTGCCTCTTCGATACGTTGGTCAAGCACGCCCGTTGCAAGCATCCACCATTGAATATCGCGACCTCGATAGACGCGCGGCAGCCGGACGTGTTCGCCCACCGCGAGCGTGACAGGCCGGCCGCTAAGCTGGATCTCCTGCGCCAATTGCAGACCTGTCGCCGATGCCCCGACCACCAGCACCCCGCCAGGGACAAGCTGCCCGGGATTGCGGTAGGAGTGAGCCGAGAGCTGTTCGATGGTCGCTGGCATGGCCTCGGCCAGTCGCGGTATTACAGGCTTGTTGAAGCCGCCAGTGGCGAGCACCACGGCTCGGCACAGCCAGTCCCCATTTTGGGTTTCCACCCGAAAGCCGTGGCTGCTCTGCGCAACTCTGTTGACTGCGGTGCGTGTTAGAACCGGTGCTGATGTGTATGTGGCGTAATCGGAAATGAAATCGGCGATCTGCCCG
>NZ_JBWLUY010000094.1:0-623 GCF_057784295.1 Mesorhizobium sp. CNPSo 4688 | reverse complement strand
GCGACCAATGGCTGCCGCGGCGATTGGCACTGGCATCGTTCACTGGCAGGAACAGGAAGTCGGCCGTGTCGTCGCCATTGTGATCATGAACGATGCGCTGGAATGCGCGTAGCATGTCGCTCTCGGTGCCCAAGCGCAGGCTGCCAAGGGTTATGAGGGGATCCACGAACCGCGTCCGGGCGGCGAGACCCGGATTGTTCCCCTGCAACTCTTGCGTCAGGAGCTGGTAGTCCCTCAGCACATGCTCGTCGCCCAGCCATTCCATGTCCTGGAGCACCAGCCCGCGGCCGTGAGACGGGGCGGTCGGACCCAAAGCCCCGACCTGAGCATCGGAGGGCATGCTTGCAAACGCCGGCACGGAATTATCATCGTCGCGTGACTCAGACGGCGTAGCCGCAGTCAGATCAACCAATGGAAAATCCCGGTAGGTGTCAGGGCGGGCGCTGGCAGTGGGCGCTGGCGCTGCTTCCAGGGTCGGCCACATACTCCAATCAAAGTTGAGCGGCATCTGCGGCCACCCGGTTGAGGCGAACCGGGCAGGTTCTTGCCGTCCGGCCTGGACGATGTCCTGCGCCTGCGATGGCAATGCACCCAGTTGATGGATGGGGTCCGCCGACGACATC
>NZ_JBWLUY010000093.1:0-651 GCF_057784295.1 Mesorhizobium sp. CNPSo 4688 | reverse complement strand
GCCAGACCTGCCTGGTCCGGCGTTGGGGCCGGATTGGAACCACCGGCCGCACGATACAGCACTCCTTTGATACCGAGGGTGAAGCCGTCGCCCTTTTCCTCGAGCTGCTGCGCGCCAAGCGGATGCGTGGCTATCAGCCGCGATCCGCCTGACGCGCAGAAGCGATCCCGTCTGGTTGCCAGGCAGCTGCTAAGGCGACGGGGCCAGGCTTTGAAGAAAGTCGCTCGTGTAGCCGGCGCGGGCGCGATATCACAAGGCGAAAGTAAGTGATCTTGACACTGCCGCATACTCGCACTTTCTGGGACGCGCCAGCGCAGGCGAAAAGCAGGGCAATACCTGCCCCTGTGGCTTACGCTTTGCTTTGCGCCAACCGGCCGCCACCGCCCCTTCCTCGCTGCAGAACCAGCGCTCTCCCTTGCTGGTGGTGATGACGGTGCGATCGTAATACTCCTGGCCAGGCATGTGATAGATGTGCTCCCCGCGGGCACTGATGTTGCCCTTGATGTTGCAGGCACTGGGCGACGCTGCGAGCAGGGGAGCGATCGTCGATGGCGGTTCGTTGTCAGCGCGATGCTTGGCACGCCAATCCCAAGGCGCTTCAAACGTTCCTGCCCAGATGCCGACTTTTGCCGCCTTGGCCTTCTCCTGCAG
>NZ_JBWLUY010000092.1:0-663 GCF_057784295.1 Mesorhizobium sp. CNPSo 4688 | reverse complement strand
CACGGGAGACCCTGGAAACCTGGCTGAGCGAGCGGGCTCGATACTGGGCTCGCCCGACGTTGATGCTTTACGCCCGCATAATCAACCGATTCCTCGATTACCTCGTGCAGGAGGGTTTTATCGCCAGCAATCCCATCAACGAATTGTGCGCCGCTCATCAAGCCAGAAGCGACAAGGCGGTGCTGCGAGCGCTGCTCTCGCCCGATCCCGATCAAGCTCTGGAGGCATTGCGGCAGCTCCCAGCGTTCGGCAGTGTGCTCGGGGACCTCATGCGCAACCATATCGCTCTCATGCGAACCAGAGGCTATCGCTATCTGACGCAGGCGCATTGGCTCTGGCGCTTTGACCGCTTTTTGCAGATACACCCGGAATTGGCGGCGGAGCCGATACCGATCATGCTACAGCACTGGGCGGCGGCACGGTCGACGGCGAACCATGCCGCCGAATGCGAGAAGCTCGCGCGCGTGCTGGGCAAGGCGCTTAACCGTCTTGATCCGGCGATCATGCCGAAACGTGTCAAACGCCATCCGGAACTGCCCCCTTTGCGTCATGAAGAACTGCCCCCACCATCGGGTTCATGATGTCGGTTGAAGGTTGGTTCCGCCGGTGACGGGCCGGAGGGAGGCGGAGCCGACCGGAGGCCTGTCACCGGCGGGCGGCCTG
>NZ_JBWLUY010000091.1:0-675 GCF_057784295.1 Mesorhizobium sp. CNPSo 4688 | reverse complement strand
CTGCAGGAGAAGGCCAAGGCGGCAAAAGTCGGCATCTGGGCAGGAACGTTTGAAGCGCCTTGGGATTGGCGTGCCAAGCATCGCGCTGACAACGAACCGCCATCGACGATCGCTCCCCTGCTCGCAGCGTCGCCCAGTGCCTGCAACATTAAGGGCAACATCAGTGCCCGCGGGGAGCACATCTATCACATGCCTGGCCAAGAGTATTACGATCGCACCGTAATCACCACCAGCAAGGGAGAGCGCTGGTTCTGCAGCGAGGAAGGGGCGGTGGCCGCCGGTTGGCGCAAAGCAAAGCGTTAAGCCACAGGGGCAGGTATTGCCCTGCTTTTCACCTGCGCTGGCGCGGGCCGCGGACCGCTGAGGCTTCAACGGCCCCGAAAGTGCGAGCATGAGGCAGCGTCAATTGATGACTTCCCACTGGCGACATCGCGCACGCCGGGTAAACGAGCGACTTTGTTCAAAGCCTGGCTTCCGTCGCCCTAGCGGCTGCCTAGCAACCAGACGGGATCGCTTCTGCGCGTCGGGCGGATCGCGGCTGATAGCCACGCATCCGCTTGGCGCGCAGCAGCTCGAGGAAAAGGGCGACGGCTTCACCCTCGGTATCAAAGGAGTGCTGTATCGTGCGGCCGGTGGTTCCAATCCGGCCCCAACGCCGGACCAGGCAGGTCTGGC
>NZ_JBWLUY010000010.1:0-319897 GCF_057784295.1 Mesorhizobium sp. CNPSo 4688 | reverse complement strand
GCGTGGGGCTCGGCCGCTCGGCGTTTTCAGCTCGCTTCACCAAGCTCGTCGGCCTGTCCATGTACCGCTATCTGATCGCACGGCGGATGTCGGAGGCCGCGTTTCTGCTCGAAACAAGCGACGAGGGGATTGCGCGGATTGCGACCCGTATCGGCTACGAGACCGCGGCCGCGTTTTCGAAGCTGATCCATCGACATCACGGCCTGTCGCCCGGCCGCTATCGAGCAGCTCGCCGGTCTGACAGTAGCCGAAGGCAAGGGGGCTTGCTGGAAGCAGAAGTCGCGGACTGACCTCGACCAAGGTGGTATCTGGAGGGTCTGGCGATGGGCGGCGGGGGCTCCGGCAGGATGAGGCGGAAGAGGCGCTGGAAGTGGATACGGAGCCGACGCTTGGGGGTGTAGAGGCCTCCGCAAAGTGCGCCGTTCGGCCTCATAGTAGCATTCGCCTGCTATTCAGGTCAGGCAGGTACGGCCGGCCGCTTTGCGCTTCATATCGGCCATCGAAGCGAACTCTGCCGCCTGAAAACAGTCACTAGCGGCAACCACGCTGGACGTCGCAGTGCGCTGCTCCTTACCTTCCGATTTGCGACGCGACCGACATCATCGCCTCCGAGTTCGGGTGGGCGCCCAAGCCGCCATCGAAAACCTCGGAGAACGTCCAGCGAACGACGCCGTTGCGGTCGAGCAGGAATTGGCCGACCAGCTGGCCCACGCCGGTCGCGATGACTCGCTGGTCCGCTTCAGTGATTTCGTAGCCGTCTTTTTTGTTCAGATATTCGAGCGTGGCAAACGGATCCATCGGCTCAGGCATTTCGCCCGGCACGTTGAGCCGCATCGCCTTCACATCGCTCATTGAGACCTTGTGCGGCCATGCGCTCTCGCCCTCGGTGATCTGCATATTGGGGAGCCCAAAAGCGCGGTGAGAAGCCCGCTCAGGATCAGACGCCGCGAGCAGAGCCGGCATCGGATGATAACGGAGATAAAGGCGTGCCCGTTCGATGGGCGTGTTCACCACCGTCAGGGTTTCGATGCCCTTCGCGTTAAGGGCTGGTGTGAGCAGCGAAACCGTCGCGATATGACGCCTGCAAAAAGGACAATGGAGACCTCGATACAATCCGACCAGCACTGGCTTCTCGCCGCGGAAATCGTCGATAGCTATCTTGCCCTCGCGAGTAATCGCGTCGAGCACGAAATTGGGCGCCGTATCGCCAAGTTGCAGCGGGCCTATGTCGAGACGTTCTGACATGCTGATCCCTCCTCGCGGGCCAATCGACAACAGATGTGCGGGCGGGTGGCTTGAGCCCATGTTGCGGCACATACGTCCTTGGGCATGCTGAAATGGCGGTCGGCCTAGGACGGCGTCGACAATCCATTTATAGCACGGAGGGCACCGCTTTTACACTAGATGGCGCCCCACGAACGCTGCACCTTCTCGGGCAGACGATCCCACAGCTAACTGGTGGGCCTCGTCACTCCACAACTCATTTCAAGTGCGCACCCGGCCGATATCCATTCTCACGGCCGCTCTCGCCGCAAAACCCAAATCGCTCCGAAAGGCAAAGTTCGACGACAACGATGACCTCATTGTTCGCATCGCGAATGGCAGCAAACGGTACTAGAGGGCCTGTCAGCTTTGCGCCGCATGTCGGCCATAGAGGCAAATCTCGCCGCGCCCGGAAGCAGACACTGCAATTGACCACGCTGAAGGTCGTGGTCGTGCCAGAGCCTGCAAAGGCGCAACTCGGTACACGAGGGCGAACATTCCGCGGCGGAAACAACTTGAAGAAACGCTTCGCGACCCATAGCATGCCGCGCCATGGTGAAATCTGATCGGGAGGTCAGCGAAATCGGTCGGGTTTTTGAGCCAGTGCAAGGTAGGGAGGATAGTAATTATGGCTTCCGAAGTACAGGCAAACAATGGCGTTAACGTAGCGGCGCTGCTCGCCGCAAAAGAAGCGCTTACCAACGCCCCGGAGGCAGCGCAGTTCAAGTGGCGCGCGGCCTGCGAATGGAAGGATGGTACCCATAGCCACTCGACGGTCGAGAGCTTCTACGGTCTCGGCCAGGACCAGCATCGCAAGACCACCTTTGCATTCGACGCCGATCATCCGGAGGTCTTCGCTTCCCTGGATCAGGGCGCCACGCCTGTCGAATACGTGCTGGTCGGGCTGGCGAGTTGCCTGACCGCCGGCATCGCTGCGGTTGCCCAGAACCGGAACATCCAGTTGAAGTCGGTGAAGGCGACCATCGAAGGCGACATGGATATCGCGGGGATACTTGGTATCGACAGCGACGTCCGCAACGGCTTCAGCGGCATCACGGTGAAGTACAACATCGACGCCGACGCCAAGCAAGAGGACATCGAGGCTCTCGTCGCTCAGTCGCAGAAGCGATCGGCGGTCTATGACATTGTCACCAATCCGACGAACGTCACGGTCGTGGTGAATTGAAAGGCGCTTCGAGCCGTAGACTTTCCTGATGTGAGGGCGCGATTAGTTCCGTCACCACCGTGATCGTTGGCGCAGGGCACGCGGGGCTCGCGATGAGCCGCTGCCTCGCGGGGCGCTCTATCGACCATGTGCTGCTGGAGCGTGGCGAGATTGCCCACACCTGGCGCACCGAGCGATGGGATTCGCTGCGGCTGCTCACCCCGAACTGGCAGAGTCGGCTGCCGGGCTTCCGCTATCACGGCGACGACCCCGACGGCTACCGGACGATGCCTGAAGTGATCGACTTCCTCGGGAACTATGCCAAGGCGATCTCGGCTCCGGTCAGAACCCACACGACCGTTACCTCGGTTCGCAGCGACGGGGCGGGATATCTCGTCCGCACCGACCGCGGCGAGTGGCGGTGCCGGACCGTGGTGCTGGCGTCGGGCGCGTGCAACGTCGCGCGCCTGCCCGATTTCGCCGTCCGCGTGCCGCCGTCGGTCGCCATGCTGACGGCGCAGTCCTACCGCAATCCGGGTCAGGTCGCCGACGGCGGCGTGATGGTGGTGGGCGCGTCGGCCAGCGGCACCCAGATCGCACTGGAGCTGCAGCGCTCGGGGCGTCAAGTGACCCTGTCGGTGGGCGAGCACATCCGGGCGCCCCGCGTCTATCGCGGCAAGGACCTGGAATGGTGGATGGACGCCGCCGGCGTGCTCGACGAGCGCTACGACGAGGTCGACGACATCAGGCGGGCGCGACGGGTTCCTTCGCTCCAGCTTGCCGGCACGCCCGACCGCACCACCCTCGACCTCAATGCGCTGGTCGACATCGGCGTCCGGCTCGTCGGCCGCCTCGCCGGCGTCACCGAAGAAGGCAAGGCCCAGTTTGCGGGGTCGTTGCGCAACATGTGCGCGCTTTCCGATCTCAAGATGGCGCGGCTGCTCGACCTTATCGACGAATGGGCGCGCGCCAACGGCCTAGACGCGACGGTCGGGCCGCCGGATCGCCTGCCGCCGACCCGTGTCGAGGACAGCCCGCCGCTCGGCCTCGACCTCGCCGGAGGCGCGATCAGGACGATCATCTGGGCCACCGGCTACCGGCCGGACTACTCCTGGCTGGAGCTGCCGGTCCTCGACCGCAAGGGCCACGTCCGTCACGACGGCGGTGTAGTGGAACATCCGGGCCTGTACCTGATGGGGACGCAATTTCTGCGCCGCCGCAAGTCTGCTCTGATCGACGGCGCTGGCGACGACGCGCGTGATCTCAGCGATCATCTGGCATCGTACCTCGGGCAAAATTCAGTCTGCTAGCAGAATCAACGTCTGAGACCTCAGAGGGGACAGGTTGGTTGCCGTGACAACCCCGAATTCTGCCCCCTGCAATCATATTCCCAAGTGCAACTTCGGCTTCCAGAAGGGACGGAACAACTCGATCTTGGGACAGCGGTTCATCACCACTTTCAGGCCCGCTTCCTCCGCCAACCGGGCGGCGGCGTCATCGCGCACCCCAATCTGACCCCACAGAACCTTGGCATTGATGGCGATAGCCTCCTGTGCAACTTCCAGCAGATCTTCGGAGCGGCGAAAAACCTCAACCATATCCACAGGCCGGTCGATGGCCGCTAGTGACGCGTACACCTTAAGCCCTCGAATTTCATCCAGACCGGGACTAGGGTTGACTGGGATCATGTCATAGCCGGTTTCGTGCAGCACCCTGAGAACACCATAGGAAAACTTGGTCTTGTCGGGGCTGGCCCCAACCATCGCGATGGTTTTGACCGATTTCAGAATGTCTTGCAGATAAGCCTCCGAATAGGGCTCATCATGATTCATATGGGTCATTTCTTGTCGTCCAGCGGGGTCGCAATATCGGCTTTCAATTCATGAGCGGCCAGCGGGTCAAGGAAGGGGTTGCGATAGAGCTTGTCGTGGCTCTCAACGCCGACCTCCAGCGTGCAGTCGCTCATCGGGCGGGCGACGCAGAGGATTATATAGCCATTGTTGATCTGGCGGTTGTTCAGCGCCCGCTGCGCCTTTTGATCGACTTTGCCGCTGATTATCTTGGCCGCACAGGTGATACAGCCGCCATACTTGCACCCGTAGGGCAGGTCCACACCATGCTCGCGCAAGCTTTGCAAGAGGGGCTTGCGGTGATCGACCTCAAAGGCCGCACCGCCTTGATTGACGAGAGTGATGGTGAAGCTGGTCATACCCAGATGTCACTCGTGCAATCACCGCCGGGATAACGAGTTTCGTGGCAGCGGCTTGGTCCATTTGGTTCCTTACCAAAATCAACAACGAATAACGGATCGATTTCCATGCCGCCGTTTTCCGTATCGCAATTGACCATTAGCATGCATCCGCCATTGGTGCGGATTTCCGGATAGAACTGATTATCCCAGGTTGAGAAGAGTGAGGTCGTCACATAGAGGCGCTTGCCGTCGAGGCTGAGCTGTATCATCTGAGGCCCACCAGTCACTTTCACGCCATTGACCTCAGGCGCACGGCCGAGAAGTCCGCCCATCCACACTTGTCCGGTAAGCTTGGCGTTGTGAGGGTCCGAAATGTCGTATTGACGAATGTCGCCATGCAACCAGTTGCACAGATAGAGGTATTTATCGTCCATGCTGAGCAGAATGACCGAGATCACGCCCGGTACTGGTATCGGCCATTCGGGATGCGGCTCATTGCCGACATCGACAATTTTTTCCCATTGCCAGTCACCCGCCGCGTCCTTCCACCAATGGATGATATTTGCAGAAAGGGCCGCGCCAACAAAGCCGTGACTGCTGTCGGGGTTATGATGGAATCGCACTTCCAGTGGGATTAAGCCATCTTCACCGAGATAGAATGTTTGCTTTGGCTCCTTCTTTTCAAAATCCCAGAAATGGATCTCTCGGCCATATTTCAGATGACCAACCTCTTCCAGGTCAAAGCCAGGCATGAAGGTATTGGGCGCGGCCCATTCCGAGCTGACCATTACGTTGTGTCGCGGCTGGTACCAGAAATCATAACCAAACTTGATACTGCCCATGGAATTTTCCCAGCGGCCGACAACCTCGAACTCCTTGCTGAGTTGCAAATAGCCGCCGGGGGCATTGCCCTGGGCGTCACCAAGCATGGAAACGATGATGTCTGAGCCGAGGCAATGCACCGTGTGTGGCGCCGACAGGTTGGTCCTAGCTTTGATTTCAGCGCCGTCTATCACCTTGAACAGTGTCGGGCTGCGCGGATCGGTACCGCAATCGACAATATGCAGATTTGACGAGCGCACACCTGGCACGATCAGATATTTTCGCTCCATGCTCGCATCGCCATGGCACGACGAACAGGCATTCCAGCCCGAGTGATGAAGCTCATCGCCAATGCCCGGCATTTGCAAACGCGAAATCACCTGGCTGTAGGTCGAACTCTCCGGGTCGACATCGATAGTGCACAGATAGTCCGGCTTCTGAATGCCCGTGCCGGTGTAGATGGCAATCGTATAGAGCAGCTTTTCGCGAGGTGCCGTCATCGCCTCGGCTGGAGAAGCATAGCCCGGTCCACAGCAATGATTGGTCATGGGTACTTCCCTTTGAACAGATCACTGGCCAGCCCCAACGGGGTCGAATTGGAATGTTAGTGCATGCTTGGCATTGGCGCTATGGCCGAGGTGGCTTGTGAAGTGCGCACGTGACGTACAACTTGGCGAAAGAGCCCCCGTGGGACGCCACGTATTGACCGCCCGAGGGTTATTGAGAACCCTTGCAGGGCCTAATCGTCATCGGAGCGTATGGCAGCGAACCATAACCAGGTCAGCAACTGGTCAGGTCACGTCGATATACGCACGGCGCTTAAAGGTCCGCTTCTGGCCTTCCGAGCCTCGAAGCCACGCAACGCTCTGAGCTCCACAGCGCATCTATCGCGCAGCCGGCTTCAGCTCGGATCGTAAATTCTCCCAGCCTTGATGTCGATCAAGGGGGCTCGCGGCCCTCTTCGCTATCAAGCCATGATGATTGAGAACTCAGCCTCCCCAACGTGGCACGGCGTGGGCGAGCCCTACTGGCCGCGACCGGATATCGAGGTGCCGCAGGAATGCCGCTCTCGGCCCACCGGGCTGACTTCGACCGAGGCGCGCAACGGGCTATCGCGCCACGGGCCAAACACGTTCGCCGATCATCGGCGAGAACAAGCGCTGCCGGTCCTGTTGCGGCAGCTTTGCAATCCGCTGGTTCTGATCCGGATCGTCGCGGCGATCGTTTCCTGTGTTGTCGGTGAAGGCCGCGAGGCCGTCATCATCGGAGCAATCATCCCAGCGAGTTGCGGTCTCGGCTTCAGCCAGGAATACAGCGCGTCTCGCGCGGTCGACGCTTTGAAGCAGCGCATCACGATCGCCTGTGCCCTGGTCTCGGAATGGTCGACGAGGCTCCTCTTCGAGCACGACCGGCACAACCCGGGACCACGCCTGCGCGCAAGGCATGGCCGACCGACAGTCCGGGGCCTGATTGAGGATGCCTGTTCAGCCGGTCACCGACAGGGTGCGTTGCCCTTATCGGGTGGACCGCAATTGGAGGCGACGGAGGCGCACCGAAGGTGAGCGGAATTTTCGCAACAATTGCAGGGCGCTTCACCCCGTTTGAGCCGATGGCCGACGCGATGCGCCCTGGCGAGAAGTTTCCCAGTTTTGTCCGGCGCGCCAGCGGCACGCATCAGGTCTATATCAGCGTGATCGCAATTTCGGTTGCCTTGGCCAACTTTGTCCCCATCGACCTGCAGAGACGGGTCGTCGATGTGGCGATTGCCGACAAGAACGTACGGGCGCTCCTGATGCTCGGCGGCCTGTATCTTCCGGCTATACTCCTGCATGCGGGGCTGAAATACGCACTGATCGTCTATCAGGGCTGGGTCGGAGAGAGCGTGGTGAAGACGGCCCGCGACCAACTCGCTCTCGTCGCCACGCAAAGGTCCGCGCGCGAGCACGCAAGGAGTGGTCAGACCGCCAGCATCATTGGCAACGAGATCGACTATGTTGGCGGATTTGTCGGCACCAGCATCTCTGAATGCGTAGTCAACGTCACGATGATGATCTCCGTCATACATGATCTACATGCAGCCGGTGATCGCTCTGGTCAGCGGCGTGTCACTCCTGCCGCAGATCCTACTTGCGCTTTACATGCAGAAGGACCTGAACACACTCGTGGAACGGCAGGTCGCGCTGGTCCGAAAGCTTGGCAATCAAGCAGTCAATTCCTTCGCCAGCCACTCGCCGAAGCGCCGAGCAGCCTTTCGCACCATACGCAGGATCTTCAGCAATCGCATTGAATTCTATTTGTTAAAATTCGGGCTGAAAACGTTGCTGAATATAGCCAACGCGGTGGGATCCCTGATGGTCCTGATCGTCGGCGGCTATCTTGTGATCCGCGGGCAGACGACGATCGGCACGGTCGTCGCCTTCATTTCGGGCTTCCAACGCTTGTCTGAACCCACGAGAGAACTTCTCGACTTCTATCGCACGTATTCGGAAGCGAAAGTGCAGTTCCGGATGATCGTCCAGTGGGTCGACGGCGATCATCCCGCGCAAACCGGACATTCCGCGCACAGCCAGAATTGATCGATGATCTTGCCAGCCAGCTTGTTGCCGGAACTGGTGCTCCGCTTAGGGTAAGTCACTAGGACAGCCTCAGGCGGAGCTGTCCCCTTGAGCATCGCTTCAACCGCTGCCTTGAAGAATTCGCCCCAGTGTAAGTCGACGCCGTCCTCGAGGCTGGCATAGCCTTGCTTGTCCGCGCCGGCTGGCGCTCTCGTTCTGAAAAGTAGGCGCTGAGTCGGCTCTGGCCGGCGAGACCACAACGTCACCGGCGGCTCGATTGACAAAATCGGATCGTAAACGGAACGGTTGCCTTCTGACAAACCCGTCCGAAAGCGGACTGTCAACTTCCGGCCCAACCACGACGTTCGAGGCCTTGATGCCAGCCGATGGCGGGGCGGTCCCGTCACCCCCCAGCCAACCGCGGCAGCAGAAAAATCTCCGCGCCCTGCGGCAATTCCTTCGACCAGGTATCGCGATAGATCGTGCCGTCGATGGCCACCGCGATGCCCTTCTCGATCCAGGGCTCGATGCCGGGATACTGTTCAGCCAGTTTCCTGAACAGCTCCCTGATGTCCTTGGCCTCGACCTCGACCTTGCTCTGGCCGCCGGCGAGCTGGCCGAGGGCGCCCCAGAGGGTGACTTCGACCATTGCCAGACCTCGCTATTCTTGACCGAGCATGATGTTATCCGAAAACCGCTGCGCACTTTTCGGCATCATGCCCTGCCTTCGCGTTCCGCCTCGATCGCGGCGAGGACGCGGGGCGGCGACATCGGGATGTGGGTCATGCGCACGCCGGCGGCATTTGACATCGCATTGGCGATCGCCGCCAGCGGCGGCACGATCGAGGTTTCGCCGACGCCGCGCACGCCATAGGGGTGGTTGGGGTTGGGTATCTCGAGGATCTGCGTGTCGATCATCGGCAGGTCCGAGCAGACCGGGATGCGGTAGTCGAGGAAGCCGGCGTTCTGGAGACGCCCGTCCTTGCCGTAGATATACTCCTCGTTGAGCGCCCAGCCGATGCCTTGTGCCGCACCGCCCTGGTACTGGCCCTCGACATAGGTCGGGTGCACCGCCTTGCCGGCATCCTGGATCACCGTGTAGCGGATCACGCGCGCGGCACCCGTCTCGGGATCGACCTCGATGTCACAGATATGGGTGGCGAAGGAGACGCCGGCGCCGTCGGCGACGAGCTCGCTGTGGCCGGCGATCGGTCCGCCGGTCTTGCCGGACGCGGCGGCGATCTCCTTCAGCGAGAGTGCTGCAAGGTTGCCGTACTTCTCGCCCCTGGCGATGGCGTGGCCGTTTTCCCAGATCACGTCATCGACCGGGATGTCCCACATCTGGGCGGCGCGGTCGCGCAGGATCTTGATCGCGTTGCGGGCGGCCGAGATGGTCGCCATCGAGGACGAGAAGGTTCCGCGGCTGCCGTCGGTCATGTCGTTGTAGCCGAGCGAGGACGTGTCGGCGACCACAGCTTTGAGCTGGGCATAGTCTATGCCGAGCTCCTCCGCCGCCACCAGCGACAGCGAGGCGCGCGAACCGCCGACGTCCACCGTGCCGACGGCGAGCGACACCGAGCCATCCATGCCGATGTTCAAGTCCACGCAGGTCTGGCCGCCGAAGTTGAACCAGAAGCCGCAGGCCATGCCGCGGCCCTGGTTTTGCTTGAGCGGCGCCTTCATGTGCGGATGGGTCTTCGCCGCCTCCAGCGTCGGGCCGATGCCGATCGGGCCGTAGACCGGGCCGTAAGATGACCTTGTGCCTTCCTGCGCGGCGTTCTTGATGCGGAACTCGACCGGATCCATGCCGAGCTCCTTGGCGAGTTCGTCGACCGCGCTTTCCACCGCGAACGCCGCCATGGGTGCGGAGGGCGCGCGGTAGGCCGCGGTCTTCGGCCGGTTGACCAGCACTTCGAAGCCGACGGTCTTGACGTTATCGAGCTTGTAGCAAGCGAACGCCGTCATGGCGCCGATCTCGGCCCAGGTGCCGGCATAGGGGCCGCTGGAATAGCGCAGCGTCGCCTCTGCGGCGGTGATGGTGCCGTCCTTGCGGGCGCCGATCTTGACGTCGATCGAGGTGGCACTGGTCGGGCCCGAGGCCCGGAACACCTCGTCGCGCGTCATGACGAGTTTTACCGGCCGGCCGGCCTTGCGCGACAGCGCGAGCGCCACCGGTTCTGCCCAGACATGGGTCTTGCCGCCAAAGCCGCCGCCGATCTCCGACGAGGTGACGCGCAGCTTCGAGGCTTCCAGCCCGAGCAGTTGTGCGCAGTGCTGGCGGTAGACGAAATGGCCTTGCGTGCAGACCCACAGGTCCGCGGTGCCGTCGGAGCTGACGCTCGCCACGCAGGCATGCGGCTCGATATAGCCCTGATGCGTCTGCTCGGTCTTGAACGAGCGCTCGACGATGAAATCGGCATGGCCGAAACCCTGATGGACATCGCCATGGCCGAACTGGCTGCGCTTGGTGACATTGGACGGTTTTTTCGGCTTTTCCTCGAGGCCTTCGGTGAAGATCGTGTCGTTGATCAAGGGGGCTGTGTGCTTCATCGCCTCATCGACATCGGTGACATGCGGCAACAGCTCATAGTCGACCTGGATGAGCTTCAGCGCCTGTCTGGCCGTGCGGGCATCGACGGCGGCAACCGCGGCCACGGCATGGCCGTCATAGAGCGCCTTGCTGCGCGCCATGCAATTGTCGAGGACGTCGTACATGGCGGCATCGCCATCGGTGAGATCCGGCAGGTCGGCGGCGGTGATCACCGCTTTCACGCCGGCCAGCTTTTCCGCCTTCGAAGTGTCGATCTTCAGGATCTTTGCGTGGGCATGCGGGCTGCGCAGAACAAGCCCGACCAGCTGTCCCGCCATGTTGAAGTCGGCGCCGTAGCGGGCGCGGCCCGTCACCTTGTCGACGCCGTCAGGGCGGATGGGGCGGGTGCCGACGGATGCAAATTTGCGGCCCGAAAAGCGCGGATCGAAATTCATGGCTTAGGCTCCCTTCATCACGATGGCCGCGTCCTGGACGGCGCGCACGATCTTGTCGTAGCCGGTGCAGCGGCAGAGATTGCCGGCCAGGCCGAAGCGGATTTCCTCTTCGGTCGGATCTGGGTTTTTCGCCAGCAGGTCCTTCGCCGCGATCAAAAAACCCGGCGTGCAGATGCCGCATTGCAGGGCGGCATGTTCGAGGAATTTCTGCTGCAGTGTGTGCAGCTTCTCGCCATGCGCCATGCCCTCGACAGTCTCGACCTGTCGGCCCTCTGCTTCCGCGCCAAGCACCAGGCACGAGCAGACCAGCCGGTTGTCGAGGATGATGCTGCAGGCGCCGCAGTCGCCGGTGCCGCAGCCTTCCTTGGCGCCGGTCAGCCCGAGCCGGTCGCGCAGGACGTCGAGCAATGTCTCGTCGGGTTGGCAAAGGTACTCGACGTGATCGCCGTTGATTGTCGTTGAAACTGCTACACCGGCCATCATTTGCCTCCTGCACGTGCATAGGCGGTCGTCGCGGCTCTCGTAGCCAGCACGCCCGCAACTTTCCGTCTGAACTCGATTGTGCCGCGCTTGTCGTCGATGGGCCGGCAGGCCCCAGCGCAGACCTTGGCGAGCCGCTCGAGCGCTGCTTCGTCGAGCTTCCTGCCGATGAGAGCCTCGGCGGCCTCTTCGACCAGAAGCACGGTCGGGGCCGCGGCGCCCAGCGCCACGCGGGCGGCCGTGATGACGCCATGCGCGTCGAGCATCAGGTTCACGCCGGCGCTGACCACGGCGATGTCCATCTCGGTGCGCGGAATGAAGCGGAGATAGGCATCGCCCGAACGTGGCGCGCGTTTGTCGAGCAGGATCGCCTCGATGATCTCGCCCTTGGCGAGCGAGGTCTTGCCCGGCCCGATCGGCACGGCCTCCACGGCAATAGTGCGCTTGCCCGAGGGACCAACAATCACTGCCCTGGCGCCGGCGGCCACCAAAGCCGGCACGCTGTCGGCGGCCGGCGACGCGTTGCAGAGATTGCCCGTTATGGTGCAGCGGCCTTGCACCTGCTTCGAGCCGATCAGCTTCGCCGCTTCGACGACGCCGGGCCATGCGTTCTTCAAAACCGAACTCTCGCCAAGGACGGCGCAGGGGACGGTGGCGCCGATGCTGAAGCCGTCGGCGGTTTCCCTGATCTCGCTCAAGCCTTCGATTGCCTTGATGTCGACGATCAGGTCGGGCTCGACGAAGCCGCCCTTCATCCTCACCAGGAGGTCGCTGCCTCCGGCAAGAATGGCTGATGTGCCGGAAGCGCCGGCCAGCAGGCCAACGGCATCTTCGATTGAAAGCGGACGTATGTAACGCATCGTCTCCCCTTGGTCATCGTGATCTCGCCGACCGTTATAAACAGTCTCCTCACAATGACCATCCGGTTGCTCATTTCCGCGATTGGGCCAGGTGCGAGTTGGGTTCCATACCAGGCGTGGCTGACGCCCTACACTGTATGCCTACGCTGCATCTTTTGCACGAGGGGCGGTGATGCCGATATCATCGAGCGCCTCTACCAGAGCCTGGTCCAGCGGTGTGTGCGGAATCTCGCCGATGATGCCTTCCAGCCGGTCGGAAACGAGCCGGTGCGGTTCGAAGCGCAGATAGGACATCGCGACGATCTCGCGCCACATCGCCACGAACGGGCTGCCGGCGCGCAGCACCCACCAGGGCATGAAGGTCAGCTTCAGCGGACGGCCCAGCGCCTTCTCGGCCGTGGCCTTGATGTCCATGTCGGTGACGGCATGGCCGGGGAAGTTGAGCGCCTCGTAGAAACCGAGCTTGCCCTGATTGCGCGCGAGCCCGACGAAGGCCACGGCGAAGTCCGGCAAATACGCCCATTCATGCACGAGGTTGGCCGGGCCGGGCGCGGTATAGACGCCCTTGTTCATCTTGGCGGCGACGACCAGGTCGAACCATGACCCGCTGCCGGTGCCGCCGAAGAAATCGCCGGCCCGCAGAATGATGGTGCGCACGCGGCCGGCATCCGCCTCGCGGCGAAACAGCGCTTCCATGGCGCAGCGGATGCGACCCTTTTCAGTCGTCGGACGGAACGGCGTGTCCTCGGTAACGACCTGCGGCATCGGCGAGCCGTAGTTATAAACGGTGCCGGGGAAGAGATGCAGCGCGCCATTGGCATCGCAGGCGGCCATGACGTTCTCCGCCATCGGTAGGCATTTGCCCCAGTCGGTGTAGATCGGGTTGAGGCCGTTGAAGATGATGTCGACGCCTTGCGTGGCGCGGATCAGCGACTGGCGGTCCATGGCGTCGCCAGCGACAGAAGTGGCGCCGTTGAGTTCGGCCGGCACCTTGCCGGTGCGGGTGACGGCGCGGACGTCGAAGCCGGCGTCGATGAAGGCCTTGCCAACCACGCGGCCGAGCCGGCCATTGGCGCCCAGAATGGCGATCTTGGTCATTTTTCTTCTCCGTGTTTGTGTTTGCAGGCCGAATATGATGCCTCCACATTCGAATGAAAATTGACTACGGATGCAGTTTTGATATTCATAAATGAATGACAGAGATCGACTGGAACCTGATCAAGAGCTTCGTCACCGTGGCGGAAACAGGCAGCCTGTCGGCCGCCGCGCGAAAGCTGTCGGCCAGTCAGCCGACGCTTGGCCGCCACATTGGCGAGCTCGAACAGGCGCTCGGCGTCACATTGTTTCGGCGCGGGCGACGCGGCTATGCGCTGACCGAAGCCGGCGCCACGCTGTTCGAGCGTGGCAAGGCGGTGAGCGAGCAGGCGAGCGCCTTTTCGCTGCTAGCGCTGGGCTCGGTCGAGGCGATCGAAGGCACGGTGCGCATTGCCGCCAGCGAAGTGGTGGCGGCCTATGTGCTGCCGAAGATGACGGCGCGGCTCGGGATTGAGGAGCCGGGCATCGAGGTCGAGATCGTCGCCTCGAACCAGGTCGAGAACCTGCTAAGGCGCGATGCCGACATCGCCATCCGCATGGTCAAGCCGGCACAGAACGAGCTGACGGCGCGCAAGGTCTGCGATATTCCGCTCTGCTGCTGTGCGGCCAAATCCTATCTCGACCGGCACGGTCGTCCGCTCAAGGCCGCCGACCTTGTCGATCACCCGTTGATCGGCTTCGACCGCAGCGATGAGATGATCCGCGGCTTTACCCAGTTCGGCATCCCGGTCACCCGCAGCAATTTTCGTTTCAGGACCGACAACCAGATCGTTCTGTGGGAGGCGCTGCGGGCGGGAAACGGCATCGGCGTCGGCCAGGAGCCGCTGGCCGACAGCGATCCGTTGCTGGAGAAACTGCTGCCCGGCATGCCGTTGCCCAGCCTGCCGGTATGGCTGGCCATGCATCGCGACGTGCGCACCAGCGTACGCATCCGCCGCGTCGCCGATTTCCTCTACGAGGAGCTGAAGCGTTATTCGGCGGGGGCGGCCGCGAATTCGGCGCGGTGAGCGAGCCCGGCCATCAACAGCACGACGATCAGCAGCCCCGACATGGCGACGAAGATCGGCCCGAAGCTGGAATGCTCGGCGACGAAGCCGATCGCCGACGGCGCCACCAATATGCCGGAATAGCCCATGGTGGTGACGACGCTCATGCCGGTGCCCGACGACATGCCTTCCTGGTTGCCGCCGGCCGAGAAGATGATCGGCACCATGTTGGCGATGCCGAAGCCGCAGAGGGCAAAAGCCGCGATGGCGATCCAGGGCGAAGGCGACAGGCCGGCCACCAGCATGCCGGCGGCGGCGACGATGGCCGAGCCGCGCAGCGTCGCCACCGCGCCGAAGCGGTTGCGCACGCCGTCGCCGAAGAAGCGTATGACCGCCATGACGCCGGAAAAGGCGGCATAGGCGAGACCGGCAATAGCAAGGTCGGCGCCAAGCTCTTGGCGGAGATAGAGCGCTGCCCAGTCAAGCACGGCGCCCTCGGAAATCATCGTCAGCAGCGCCATCAGCCCGACGAGATAGACCAGCGGGTTGGAGGGCAGCGCGAATTTGTTGTGCTCGGCGGCCTGCGGCTTGTCTTCGGCGATGAGGTAGCCGACCGCCACCGCGATGACGGCAAAAGCGATGACCGTGACGACAGCCGCATGGGCGAGGTGGCCGTAGGTCTGGATGGCGTAACCGCCCAAACCGCCACCGGCGAAACCGCCAAGGCTCCAGAAACCGTGCGAGGACGACATGATGGCGCGGGACAGCCGGCGCTCCACCACCACGGCATTGGCGTTCATGGCGACATCCATGCCGCCGATCGAGCCGCCGAAGATGACCATGGCGATGGCCGCCAGCGGCACGTTGGGCGCCAGCGCCACGACCAGCAGGCCGAGACTGCCGCACAGGCCGAACCAGCGCAGCACGATGCGCGAGCCATGTTTGGAGATCAGGTGGCCGCACCAGCTCATGGCGCCGACCGCGCCGACGCCGAACAGAAGGATCAGCAAACCGAGCATGAATTTTGTGATGTCGAGCCGGGTCAGGAACACCGGAATCTGCGGTGCCCAGCTGCCGGTCAGGAAGCCGTTGGCGAGGAAGATGCTTGCTACGGCCCATCGCCCGGGGATGGCGCCCTGCATGGTGTTTTGCGCATCCATGGGTTCGAATCCGGTCAAAAATGGCTTTGCGCGGGAAATTAGATCGATTCAACTTTCAGTCAAGCGCTGTGGTTGAGGAAATGCTTGGACCAAAGGGCCAATGGAGTCGGTGCCGTTCGGTGGACCATCAGACGTTGGAGATTGGCGAAAACGCCCCATCCCTTCGTCATCCACGGGCGGAGCAAGGAGCGTAGCGACGCGGCGCAGACCCGAGGATCCATTCCGTGCCCTCTGTGCGATGCTACGGCGCAGAATCAGGCCTGGTGAGCGCGACCATCATTCTGAGCCGCTGTGTCCGTGCCGGCCGTCGCGGCATGGATCCTAGGGTTCCCGCGACGTCGCTGCGCGACTGCTCCACCCTAGGATGACGAAGTCGCGTAGGGCTCCGCCAATCGCGGGCGCGTGGACGCCTATTAGCGTTGCCCGCCGGGCGCTAATGATCCCTCGGCCGCCTCGCCTCGAACTCGGCCTTCTTGGCGTCCGAAGCCTCTGTCTGGTTCAGCGCCTGCCATTCGGCGTAAGGCATGCCGTAGACGATTTCGCGCGACTGATCCTTGCCGAGGTCGACGCCCTCGGCCTCAGCCGCCTCGCGGTACCAGTTCGACAGGCAGTTGCGGCAGAAGCCGGCGAGGTTCATCAAGTCGATGTTCTGCACATCGCTGCGCTCGCGCAGATGGTCGACCAGCCGGCGGAAGGCGGCGGCCTCGAAATCGCGTTTCTGTTCGTCGCTGAGCTCGGTCATGTCTTGATCCTCACAGCGGCCCGGTGCGCGAGCCGAACATCTTCACGTCATGTATATCGGGACGACGATCGATGGCGTCAACGATCGGCGCAAGCCGTTCAGCCCACGCGATCGCACCCTTCTGATCGGCGATCAGGTCCTGACGGATCTCGATCAGCGCATGGGCAAAGCCGTTAACGATGGCGTGTTTGAACATGGTGTCGCCGCGCAGCGCGCCATCATAGGGTTCGTTGTCGCCGACGACGAGGTTTTTATCCTGCGCCAGCATGTCGATCAGCGGCCGCGCCACGCGGTCGTCGAGGTCCCACAGGATGCCGACATGCCAGGGCCTCGCAATGCCTTGCATGGCCGGGGTGAAGGAGTGCACGGAGAAGATGAAAGGCGCTTTGCCTGAAGCCTGCGCCACCGAGGCGATCATGGCGCCGACCGCGTCGTGATAGGGCCGGTAGAAGCCGTCGAGCCGCCTTTCGCGTTCTGCCGGTGCAATCGGGTAGTTTCCCGGCACCACGGTGCCGTCATAGAGCTGACGGATGAGCGTCGGGTCGTCCTCACCGCGATTGGGATCGATCAGCAGGCGCGAATAATTAGCGATCACCGCCGGCACGTCGAGCGCTGCCGCCAGTTCGCGCGTCACCGTCTCGACGCCGATGTCGTAAGCGATGTGACGCTCGAACTCCGCCGCCGGCAGGCCGAGGCTGCCATACTCCTCCGGCAGATCGCGCCGGGCATGGTCGGCGACAAGCACGATGCCTCGCTTACGGTCGCCCTCGACAAGATCGAAAGGCGCGAAAACTGTGGATCGAGTCATTGGCTGAAAAGGTCTGTTCGCTGGCTTCCGGGGAGGGTGGTATCGTCATTCCACGAAGAGGACGCTGGCGCAATGCCGTTGTTTGGCCACGGTTTCTGCGAAAATCCGGTCACGCGCGGCAAATTGCGTGTCAGGGGCCTTTCTAAATCGATTGGAATTGGACAGAACGGCGCGTTGACATGCGCCCGGACTTTTCCGAAAAGGGGCGTTGAGAGATGCAGATGACGTTGTTGAGGGGTTTCGGGATGGGTTCCGCCGGCAGGCCGCGCGCGCGCAGCGCCTTTGCCGTGCCGCTCCTGACCTTGACGGTGGGGCTTGCCGCGCTGGTCGCGGCCTCGCCCGCCCGGGCTGATTTCCGCGTCTGCAACGCCACCCAGAACCTGGTCGGCGTCGGCATCGGCTACCGCGCCAAGGCCGGCTGGATCACCGAGGGGTGGTGGCACATCGAAGGATCGAGCTGCAAGACGCTGATCGAAGGGCCGCTGTCATCAAGGTTTTACTATCTTTATGCAGAAGACGCCGAGCGTGGCGGGCGTTGGGATGGCCCGATCAACATGTGCGTGGCCGAAAAAGAGTTCAAGATCGCCGGCGTTACCGATTGCGTCGCCCGGGGCTTCCAGCGCGCCGGATTCCAGGAATATGACACGGGCGAGCAGGCAAGCTGGATGGTCCAGCTGACCGATGAGTCCACAACGGGAGGCGCACCAGCCGCCCCGGGAACAAACAGTCAATGAGACGTAGCCGCAAGGTCAAGATCCTCGCCACCATCGGTCCGGCCTCCTCGTCCGAGGAGATGCTGCAGAAGCTGTTCGAAGCCGGCGCCGATGTCTTCCGCATCAATATGAGCCACACCGACCATGAGCTGATGCGCACGCTGGTCGGCCGCATCCGCGCCGTCGAGGAAAAGGTCGGCCGTCCGATCGGCATCCTGGCCGATTTGCAGGGGCCGAAGCTGCGCGTCGGCAAGTTCGCCAACGGCAAGGAGGCGCTGACGGCTGGCCAGACCTTCACGCTCGACAACAATCCCGAGCCCGGCAATTCGACCAGGGTCTATCTGCCGCATCCCGAAATCCTGAGCTCGGTCGAGGCCGGCCACCGTCTGTTGATCGACGACGGCAAGCTGGAGCTGAAGGCTCTGAAGAGCGACGGCAAGTCGATCACCTGCAGGGTGGTCGCCGGCACGACGATTTCCGACAAGAAGGGCGTCAGCCTGCCCGACACCGACCTGCCGGTCGGTGCGCTGACCGAGAAGGACCGCAAGGACCTCGATGCGGTGCTGGCGGCAAGCGTCGACTGGGTGGCGCTGTCCTTCGTGCAGCGGCCGGAAGATCTGGCCGAAGCCCGCAAGATCGCGCGCGGCCGGGCGCTGATCATGGCCAAGATCGAAAAGCCGCAGGCCGTCGCCCGGCTGGCCGAAATCATCGAATTGTCCGACGCGCTGATGGTCGCCCGCGGCGATCTCGGTGTCGAAATGCCGCTGGAAGCCGTGCCCGGCATCCAGAAGCAGATCACGCGCGCCGCGCGCCGCGCGGGCAAGCCGGTGGTTGTCGCCACGCAGATGCTGGAATCGATGATCACCGCGCCAGTGCCGACCCGCGCCGAAGTGTCCGACGTATCGATTGCCGTGTTCGAGGGCGCCGACGCCATCATGCTTTCGGCCGAGTCGGCGGCCGGCGCCTATCCGGTCGAGGCGGTGGCGATGATGAACCGCATCGCCACCAAGGTCGAAACCGACCCGACCTATGCCGGCATCATCAACGCGCAGCGTTCGGAACCGGAAGCGACCGGCGCCGACGCCATTTCGCTCGCCGCACGCGAGATCGCCGAGACGCTGAAACTGTCGGCGATCATCACCTATACGGCGTCGGGCACCACCGGCCTGCGCGCCGCGCGCGAGCGCCCGCAAGTGCCGATCATCGCACTGTCGCCGATCCTCAACACGGCGCGACGGCTGTCGCTCTTGTGGGGCACGCATTGCGTCGTCTCGCCCGATGCCATCGACCTCGACGACATGGTCGACCGCGCCTGCCGCATCGCTTTCGAAGAGGGGTTTGGCCAGCCGGGCGACCGCGTCATCATCACGGCAGGCGTGCCGCTGAGGACGCCGGGTTCGACCAACATGCTGCGCATCGCCTATGTCGGATCGGACGCGCAGGTCAGCCGCAACATAGGCTGAGAGAAGGCTTCAACGCGTCACAGTTCGCAGCGCTCTTGCCGCGGCTTCGGCGTGATCGATGCGCCGAAGGAACCGGCGAGCCCGGGGAACGGGGTCGTGCAGGTACTGGTCCGGACCCAGCATCTTTCGCTGGTTGAGTTCGACTGTGTCGAGCAGATCGAAATCGACTCTCTCCAGCGCGCAGTGCCATCCGGGGCTGTGCGATGCCCAGCTCCTTCCATGGTGTTCCAGCAGCCGCTGACGGGCTGAATAACCATGGTAGTCGAACGCGATCACGCCGTTGGTCACATAGATATGGTTTCCGGAAAAGCCCTCGCCCGGAATGATCCGTTCGCCATAAAATCCCTCGAGAGGGGGGTGCTCGAGAAAGGCGCCGGCGAGGATGGCGCAGCCGCCATGACCGAAGAAGATTCGGTCCGGCAATGCTCATCGCTTCTCCGGGTTTTTCTTGATGCCGTGCTTCAGGACATACATGCGGCGATCAGGTCGGGGCGAGTTCCGCGTCGGGCACTGTGATATCGGGGCATTGCCCCTCATTGTAGGCGTCGCCGGCGATCCGCGTCTCCACGGTTTTCGCCAGCGCCTGCAGGTCGACGTCCTTGCCGGCGACTTTTTCGATGGCGCCGACGACGAGGTCTGGTGCTATCCAGTCCGGCTTGTGGCCGAGATTGTGGACCCAGATCAGCTCGGCGCCCGGAATGTCCCTGACCAGGCCGACCGAATGGATCGAGGCATAGACCACCTTGTCACGATCACCCGAGATGACGATCGTCGGCGCCCTGATGTCGCGGTAATGCGGCGCGGCCCTGAGCGCATAGTCGTAGAGGCCGGCTACATCGATGGCGTTGGCGCGAAAAGCACCGGGACGCAGCACCAGCGGGATCGAGGCGTTGCCGACATAGAAGTCCGGCACCTTGTTGGGAGAAAACACGCAAGCCGTGGCGCCGCTCATCTGCAGTGTGCCGGCCGGATAGGCCAATGTCTCCGAGAACAGCCAGCCAATGATGGGGGTGGCGGTCAGCTTGTAGTACCAGGCGGTCGCGCCGCCCGGCCAGGGGTGGCTGACCGGCGACAGGAAGACCAGGCCGAGCGTCTTGTCGGGGTGGTCGCGGCCAAAGGCGGCGGTGATCACGCCGCCGAAGGAATGGCCGACGACGATCGCCTTGTGGATGCCGAGACGGTCCATCAGTTCGGCGATGGTGTCGGCCTGCGCCGACGGGCTTTCATTGTTGCCGGGGCCACGTTCCGACCAGCCGAACCCCGGCCGGTCGAGGAAGATCATCTCGGCGCGGCCCTCGAGCAAAGGCCTGATCGGCAGCATCTGATCCCTGAGGTTGGCGCTGGCGCCATGGATGAAGACCATCGCCGGCAGCTCGGCATTTCGTGGCGCCGGCACGTGGACATAGTGGATGCGGGCGCCGTCAATGTCGGCAAATTCGCCGGCAGGCGGATTGCGCCACTCGATCAGCCATGCGCCGGCGCGGGTGACGCCGGCAAGGGCAAAGACGAGCGCGAGGAGGAAGGCACAGGCGGCGTAGATGAGGTTCATGAGGAGAGGTACGGGGGTGGAGGGGGATAAGTTTTGAGGGAGTAGGGCAGTAAGGCAGTACGGCAGTAAGGCAGTAAGGCAGTAAGGCAGTAAGGCAGTAAGGCAGTAAGGCAGTAAGGCAGTAAGGCAGTAAGGCAGTAAGGCAGTAAGGCAGTAAGGCAGTAAGGCAGTAAGGCAGTAAGGCAGTAAGGTGAGCCATTCCCGGCACTTCACATACTGCCTTACTGCCCTACTGCCTTATTCCCCTAACTTAAATGCCTTCGCCAGCAAGCTCTTCCGACAGCGTCGCGACCTGGTCCTGGGCGCTGCGCATCATCGGGTAGATGGCCAGCACCTTCTGCCAGGCTTCGAGCGCCGATTGCTTGTGGCCGGTGGCGGCCATGATCTGCGCCAAGCCGGAAAGCGCGCCGAAATGGCGTGGTTCCAGCTGCAGCGTCTGGTCGATGTCGGACATCGATTTCCCGAAATTTCTCATCATGTAGTGCACGGTGGCGCGCCGGTTCCAGCCCTCGGCATATTTGGGCTGCAGGGTGACGACCTGGTCGAGGAAGTCGAGGGCGACGTCGAACTTCTGGTCATCCATCGCCTTTTGCGACCATTGCATCATCAGATCGATCGAGGCGCTGCCGGACTGGAACCATTCGCCCCAGATGCGCCCGGCGATGCGCTCGGCAGCCTTTTCGTTGCGTTCGCGCTTCAGGTCGGCAAACAGCTGGTCGAGCCGGGCTTCCTTGGTCACGGCAACCGGCGGCGTCGTGGCGGCCGGTGGATCATCCGCTCGCACTGCTGTGGCGCTGAACAGGAAGAGGGCCGCGAAAAATGCAAAAAGAATCCGCATCGCCCGAATCTAACCCCGGACGGCGGATCGTCAAACTGAAATTAGCGTGAAAGTGCCGGATCTCCGGCAAATAACATCACAGGGACGGAGGCAACGAGCCTCCGGCCGAAAACTCAGCCCTGGCGCGCCTTGTAGCGCGGAGCGGTCTTGTTGATGATGTAGATGCGGCCCTTGCGGCGAACCAGCTGGTTGTCGCGGTGACGCGCCTTCAACGCCTTGAGCGAATTCTTGATCTTCATGGTCTTGCCCGTCGGTCTGGGCCCTGTCTGGGCCGAATTATTAAGGCGCGCCAGAAGACGCGCCTTTGAACTTGCGTGGCTCATAAACGAGGAGCCTTGCCCGTGTCAACCGCAAGCGTGCTGCATAGAGGCTGAGAACGGCTTTGGCCATCAAATATCCGCCATCTCGGCTCGACGCCATTGCGCCGCCGAAGGCGGGCTGGAATGGTGCGGCGCCCGCAAGCTGATTTGGAGAGGTCCATGCGCCTGTTGTTTGTGTCCGCCTGCCTTGCCGTTCTGGCAGCAGCCTCTAGTGCACAGGCGCAGGAATGCGACCGCAACGACGACAGCCAGCAGATGATGAATATCTGTGCCGGCGAGGACCATCAGGCAGCCGATGCTAAGCTCAACCAGGCCTACAAGGATCTCTTCGGCCGCAACGACGACAAGAGCAGGAAGCTGCTGCAGGTCGCGCAACGCGCCTGGATCGCCTTCCGCGACGCCGAATGCGCCTATACCACGACAGACAGCGAAGGCGGCTCCATCCATCCGATGGAGGTTTCGCAATGCCTGACCGAACTGACGGAGCAGCGCACCAAGCAGCTGACGTCCGGCGCCAATTGCCAGGAAGGCGACGCGAGTTGCGCCAGCCCCGACGAAGACGGGGATCTGAACAACGAGCTGCAATAGGGTGCACGCCCCTCAGGCAAAGCGCTGCGCGCTTTAATTGCTCAGCTACGCCGGCTGATGCGCGTGAAATGGCCCATCTTGCGGCCTGGGCGGGCTTCCGCCTTGCCGTAGAGATGCAGCATCAGATCGGGCTCTGTGAACAGAGC
Organism: Mesorhizobium sp. CNPSo 4688; assembly: GCF_057784295.1. NCBI lineage: Bacteria > Pseudomonadati > Pseudomonadota > Alphaproteobacteria > Hyphomicrobiales > Phyllobacteriaceae > Mesorhizobium > Mesorhizobium sp. CNPSo 4688. The sequence continues at coordinate 297,168 of NZ_JBWLUY010000010.1, read as the reverse complement.
GGGTACGCGCAGGACGTCGTCGCCGATCAAATTCTCCATGACGCAGTTGGAATGCCGGCCGGGGTTGCCCAGCGGCAGGCCGGCAATGGCGCGGATATGCTGCTCGAACTGCGAGACGATGCAGGCGGCTTCCGTCCAGTGGCCGGAATTGTGCACCCGCGGCGCCATCTCGTTGGCCAGCAGGGAGCCATCAGCAAGAACGAAGAACTCGACGCCGATGACGCCGACATAGTCGAGGGCCGACAGGATTTTTGCGGCCGCCGCTTGTGCCGCCGCTGCCGTTTCCAACCTGATTTGGGCCGGCAGGGTCGAGGTATGTAAGATGCCGTCGCGGTGGACATTCTCGGCCGGATCGTAGGCGGCGACCGCGCCGTCCAACCCGCGCGCGGCGATCACCGAGATCTCACGCTCGAAAGCGACGAAGGATTCCAGGATCAGCGGCACATTGCTCATGGCCTCGCAGGTGCCGGCAAAGCCGCCCGTCTCCATGTTGCGGAAGACGCGCTGACCCTTGCCGTCATAGCCCATGCGGCGGGTCTTCAAGATGCCGCTGCCCGAGAACGCTCTCAGCGCCGCCGTCAGCTCGTCGTCATTGTCGACGGCGCGGAAATCGGCGGTCTTGATGCCAATGCCGTTGAGAAATTGCTTCTCCGCCACCCGGTCCTGCGCCACTTCCAGCGCACGGGGCGGCGGATAGACCGGCACCTTGGCGGCAAGCGCGCTGGCAGCCGCCACCGGTACGTTCTCGAATTCATATGTGACGACGGCGCTGGCTGCTGCAAGCTCGGCAAGAGCGTCCGCATCGTCATAGGCGGCGGTGATCTGGCGGTTAGCGACCTGAGCCGCCGGGCAATCGGCCTGCGGTTCGAGGATGATTGTGTGGTAGCCGAGGCGCGCTGCGGCAACAGCCAGCATACGGCCGAGCTGGCCGCCGCCGATGATCCCGATGGTCGATCCCGCGGGCAGGCTCACGGCGCGTCCGTCGGTTCGGCGGCGACCTTGGCGGTCTGGGCGGCGCGCCAGGCATCCAGCCGGGCGGCGAGCCGGTCGTCGTTGAGCGCCAGCACAGCGGCTGCCAGGAGGGCGGCGTTGACGGCACCGGCCTTGCCGATGGCCAGCGTGCCGACCGGAATGCCGGCCGGCATCTGGACGATGGAGAGCAGCGAATCCTGGCCGGACAGCGCCTTCGATTCGACCGGCACGCCGAACACCGGCAGCGGTGTCATCGCTGCCGTCATGCCGGGCAGGTGCGCGGCACCGCCGGCTCCGGCGATGATCACCTTGTAGCCGGCCGCCTTGGCGCCCTTGGCGAAATCATAGAGCCGGTCCGGGGTTCGGTGGGCGGAGACGATCAGCCGCTTGTGCGGGATGCCCAGCGCCTCCAGCGTTTCGGCGGCGTGGCGCATCGTCGCCCAGTCGGACTGGCTGCCCATGATGATGGCGACGTCGGCGCGGTGATCGGTCAAGCGCATGCTCCCGGCGGCAAAGGCGCGCCTTAGCGGAATTCGGCATCGACGGCAAGGATGCGCGGCGCTTGGTGTCTTTTGATGATATCAAAACCGGCTTCTAGATACCGGAACGTTCGGCCTCCGGTGTCGAGACCAGCATGGCCGAAGCGGCGTTGGCGACGGCGAGGGCCGGCCGCAGGGCCTGTCCCCTGGCAAGGGCTGCGGCCAGCGCGCCGACGAATTCGTCGCCCGCGCCATGCGTGCTGACAACCTTGACCGGAATGGCAGGGAGCGCGAAGGCTTCGCCGCTCCGGTCACAACAGGCGACACCTTCGCCGCCCGCCGTGACAATTGCCGTGGGGCAGAGATCGACAAGGCGTCGCGCGGCCTGCGCCGCACCGTCGAGCGTTTCGACCACCGCCATGCCGGCCAGGAACTCGGCCTCGATGGCGTTGACGATGAGGATGTCGACCAGCGCGATCAGATCATCGGAGAGTTTGCGGGCCGGAGCCGCGTTGAGCACGACCCGGCCGCCCCTCGTTTTCACCGCGCGCGCGGCGGCGATGTTGGCGGCCTCAGGCACTTCGTTCTGCAGCAGCAACACCGCCGTCTGGGCCACCACTTCGGAAGCAGAGGCAATGTCGGCCCCACCCAAAGTGAGGTTGCTGCCAGAGACGATCACTGCGCCGTAATCGCCTTCCGCGTCGAAGATCGCGACGCTTATGCCGGAGCCTGTGTTTCGCGCCACACGCACACAGCTGTGGTTGACGCCGGCGCGCGTGAGATTGGCCAGCAGAGCCGTGCCGAAATCATCGTCGCCGACGGCTCCGATCATCGCCGCACGCACGCCGGCGCGCGCCGCCGAGATCGCTTGATTGCCGCCCTTGCCGCCGCATTTCGGGTGCCAGGCGTGACCGGTTACCGTCTCGCCCTTGCGTGGCCGGTCAGGCGCATCGACCATGATGTCGTAGTGCAAGCTGCCAAACACGGTGACCAGTGGCGGATTGCTCATGAGCCGCGGTCTTTTCGTTTTGATTTCACCGCCGACATGGTGCGGCCAAGATTGCGCTCCGCCGCCTGGTAATCGCGCTGCGCCACCGCCACGAACAGCGCATCGAGAATATTGAGCTGTGCAATGCGTGCCGCCGCATTCTCGCCCATTAATGGCGAGCCCTGTGCGGTCGAACACAGCACGATGTCGGCTAGCCCAGCGAGTGGAGAACTGTCGTAGTTGGTGATGGCGAGCGTGCGCGCGCCATTCTTGCGGGCCAGCTGAATGGCATCGATGACGGCCGACGTGTTGCCGGAATGCGAGAAGCCGACGGCGATGTCGTCGGCGCCGAGCAGCGAGGCCGACATCAGCATCATGTGCGAATCGTCATAGACCGATGCGCGGATGCCGATCCGCAGGAATTTGTGCGAAACGTCGCGTGCGATCTGCGCCGAACCGCCGACGCCGTAGAAGTCGCGATTTGAAGCGCGGTAGAGCAGATCGGCGGCGCGGTCGAAATCCTCGATGTCGAGGATGGCGAGGGTTTCCTCCAGCGCCTGGATGGAGGTGCGAAACACCTTTTGCACGATCTCGGCCGAACTGTCGTCGACCGACAGTTCCTGGTGCATTTCGGCGGTCGGCAGGCGGCTGTACTCATAGACGGCGGTGCGAAAGTCGCGATAGCCGGAGAAGCCAAGCTTCTTGGCGATCTTGACCACCATCGCCTCCGACACGCCGGCTTCCTCGGCGATCTGCTTCAGCGGAATCGTCTCGTCGAAACCGCGCCGGCCAAAAACGGTTTCCACCACCTTGGCCTCGAGCGGGGTGAGATGCGGCATCATCATGCGGATGCGCGGCCCCACGGCTTTCATATCGAGATTGCTCAAGGTCATCCACGTCCCCTCGTCACGCGATCGATAAGCATCGCGGCGAGGATTATAAGACCAGTTGCCAAGAGCTGATAGAAGGACTGGACATTCATCAGCGTCAGGCCGTTGCGCATAGTGCCGAGGATGACGGCGCCCAGAATGGTGCCGACTACGCTGCCCTTGCCACCCATCAGCGAAGCGCCGCCGATGGCCGCGGCAGCGATGGCGTCGAGCTCCCACAGATTGCCGAGAATGGGTTCGGCCGCCCCCAGCCGGCCCATCAGGATCTGCGCGGCAAGCGCGGCCAGCAGGCCTGAGATCATGTAGGCGGCGATCTTGGTGCGGGCGATCGGCACGCCGGCGATATAGGCCGCCTCCTCATTGCCGCCGACGGCAAGCAGATATTCGCCGAACGGCGTCTTCTTGAGGATGATCCATGCGATCAGCGCGACGAAGGCGACGATGACGACCGACAATGGCAGCCCGAACAGCGAGCCGTTGAAGATGGCGCGAAAGCTTGCCGGCAGTCCCAGCACCGGATTGCCACCGGTGTAGACCAGCGCCAGCGCGCGGTAGGTGCTGAGCGTTCCCAGCGTGACGATGAAGGGCTGCAGCCCGACATAGGCGACCAGCACGCCATTGAGCAGCCCGCACAAAAGGCCGATGGCGAAGCCGGCGGCGATGGCTAGCAAAAACGGCACGCCGGCGACCAGCATCGAGGCCGAGATGACGGCCGAAAGGGCTGCCGTCGGTCCGACGGAAAGATCGATGCCGCCGGAGATGATGACCAGCGTCATGCCCAGCGCCAGGCAGGCATTGATGCTCGACTGCTGCAGGATGTTGATCAGATTGCGTTCGGCAAAGAAGCCCGGCACGAGCGCGCCGAAGACGGCCAGGATGACGACAAGGCCAATCAGCGTGCCGGCGTCGCGCATGGAAAAGCGGTGCAGGAAATTTGCCCCTGAGCTCACTGTCGCATTTTCAGAAACGTCCGTCATCATTGCCTTGCCTGCGATCCGGTTTTGCCGGCCTGCATTGTCGTTTGCGGGATGGCGTGCGCCGCGATCGCCTGTTCACTGAGGTTTTCCCGGCCGAGTTCGGCGGCGATCGTGCCGTCACGCATGACCAGCACGCTGTCGGCCAGCCGGATCACTTCGGGCAGCTCCGACGAGACGACGATGACGCAATGGCCCTCGGCGGCGAGCTCCTCGATCAGGTGGTAGATCTCCGCCTTGGCGCCCACATCGATGCCGCGTGTCGGCTCGTCGAACAAAAGGATGCGCGTGCCCGCCGCCAGCCAGCGGCCGATGATCGCCTTCTGCTGGTTGCCGCCGCTGAACAGGCGGATCGGCCGGTCGAGCAGGAACGGGCGCAGATTGACGCGGCTCATCTTCTCGGCTGCGACCTTCTTCAGCCGTCGATGGTCTATCACGCCACGCGGCGCGAACACGCCCATCGACGCCAGCGCCATGTTGCTGGAGATCGAGCGCAGCGGCACGATGCCTTCGCGCTTGCGCTCTTCCGGCACAAGGCCGATGCCGGCGGCGATGGCATCGCGCGGACTGGACAATTTTATCGCCTTGCCGTCGATCTCGACCGTGCCTGCCGAGGTGCGGTCGGCGCCGGCCAGCAGCCTCAACAGCTCGGTGCGGCCGGACCCGACCAGGCCGGCAATGCCCAGCACCTCGCCGCGATGCAGGTCGAACGAGACGTCGCGAACCTTGGTCGCCGAGGCGAGACCGCGCACGCGCATCCGGACATCGCCGGTCGCGTGCGAACGGTGTTGTTCCTGCGCCAGTTCGCGGCCGACCATCATGGCGACGACAGCTTTTTCCGATATGTTTGCCAGATCGACTGAATCGACGACGACGCCGTCGCGCATGATGGTGGCGCGCTGGCAGATGCCGAACACCTCGTCCAGCTTGTGCGAGACATAGACGACGGCGACCCCGTCGCGGGCGAGCCCGGCAATGACTTCAGCCAGCCGCTCGAACTCGCTCGGCGTCAGGCTGGACGTCGGCTCGTCCATGGCGACGATTTTCGCACGGTCGAGCAGCGCCCGGGCGATCTCGACGATCTGCCGCTGCGCCACCTTCAGGCTGCCGAGCGGGGCCGCCGGATCGACGGACGGATCTATTGCCGCAAGGGCTTCAGCGGCGCGGCGCTCCTGCTCGCGCCGGGCGACGAAGACACCGCCACGCGTCAGCGGATGGCCGAGAAACATGTTCTGGGCGACGCTGAGCCGCGGCACCTGCTGCAATTCCTGATGGATCATGGCGACACCGGCGGCGCGTGCCGCGACCGGATTGTTCAGCGTCACCGGCCAGCCGTCGATCAGCACGCTTCCCGCGGTCGGCCGGTAAACCCCCGACAGGATGCGCAGCAGCGTCGACTTGCCGGCGCCGTTCTCGCCGAGCAGGCCGTGGATTTCACCGGCGCCGACCGAGAAGGACACGTCGTCGAGCGCCCGCACGGCCGGAAACAGCTTGGAAATGCCAGCGAATTGAAGCCGGGGTGACATTGTCTTTCTCCGGGCGAAGGTGCCGGCCGACCGAGCTGAATGCTCAGGCCGGCACCCGCCTTTTCGGCCTTACTGGCCCGCCGCAGCGTCTTCGAGCAGCGCCTTGCGCACGGCATCGCCCGCGCCGGAATAGCGGTCGGCATTGTCCTTGGTGATCAGCGCCTGCGGCGTGGCGACGACACGCGGCAGCTTCTGCCCGGCGACGAGCCGCAGCGCCGATTCCAGCGCCACCTCGCCGGTCAGCACCGGAAAACTATCGACGGTGCCGGTCAGCTCGCCGGCGCGGATCGAGGCATAGGCGTCGGAGATGCCGTCGGTGCCGAAGACGGCGACCTTGTCCTGCACGCCGGCGGCCTTGACCGCTTCGACGATGCCCAGCGCCATGCCGTCATTGTTGGCATAGAAACCGATCAGGTCGGGGTGCTGCTGCAGGATGTTGGTGGCCGCGTCGTAGGAGGTCTGGCGGTCCCAGTTGCCGGGAACGCTGGCGACGACCTCGAACTTGCCGGCCTCGGTAATCGTGGTCTTGAAACCGTCGGTGCGCTGCACGGCGGCATAGACGCCGGCCTGGCCTTCGACGATGGCGACCTTGCCGCCATCCGGCCGGTTCTTGATGAACCATTTGGCGACGCGCACGCCATTGTCGCGCTGGACGTTGCCGACATAGTGCTCGGCCTGCGGGATGACGGCGTCATTGACGTTGACGACCGGCACGTTGGCGGCCTTGGCCTGTTCGATGATCGGCTGCAGATTGGAGTCGGTCTGCGGCGAGACGAGCAGCACGTTGTAGCCTTGCGTGACCAGGCCTTCAGCGATGGTCAGTTGTCCCAACTGGTCGCCCTCGCTCTGCGCCGCCTGATAGACGACGGGCACGCCGACGCGATCGCCGAAGGACTTGTAGCCCTCACCCAGCGAGCGCCAGTATTCGTTGGTCAGCGTCTTGGAGACGGCACCCGCCTTGGTGCCGTCGGGCAATTTGGGGAACGCCCCGAACTTGGCTTCCAGTTGCGACCAGTCGATGCGGTCCTTCTCGGTGTCGGAATTCAGCGGCGCGAGGTCGGCCGAGAATGCCGAACCGATGGACAGGGCCATCAGGGCAGCGGCAGCAGTGGCAAGCAGAAGTTTCATGGTCATTCCTCCCTAGTGAAACGGCGTGTGGCGACGCCGGGCGCTTCAGGTATCTCGTGGCGTGTCCGGTCCGAGCATGGCTTCCTGGACGATGGCCTGCGATGTCACGGCGTCCTGGCTGCCCATCGCGGCGGACAGCCGGTTGTCCTTTTCCAGCCGGTCGACGACGCGGAGCATGCGCTTGACGGTGGCGATGTTGACTTCGCATTCGTGCACCGGATCGAGACCGGTCATGTCGGGGAAGGTGTCGAAGTAGATGGCGCCGGCGTAGCCGTCGCGGCGGATCTGGCGCAGCAGTTCGATGGTCTGCAGCGTGTGCACCGCGCCGACCATCAGGCCGTCGTCGCGCTTGGCGTAACCATCGTTGAGATGCACGCCGAGCAGCTTGCTGTGGCGGGCGATCAGCGCCGCGGCGAAGGCCGGCTGTTCGTCGGCGTAAAGCACATGGGCGAAATCCAGGGTGACGCCAAGATTGGGGAGATCGACATCGCGGATCGCCAGCAAGGTGGTCGCCGCATCGGGCATCAGGCTGTAGGAGCGCGGCTCGTTGGGCTTGTATTCCAGGCTGATCTGACAGCCGGGATCATGCGTGGCAACTTCACGAATCCCATCGATTTCGTGTTGCCAGAGCGTCGCATAGTCGGCCTGGAAGGCATAGTCGAAGCCATCCTGACCAAGCCACAGCGTCATCAGGCTGGCGCCGGCCTCGCGCACGGCGTCGATACCAGCCTTGGTTAGGTCGATGGCTTCGCGGCGTACCACCGGGTCCGGATTGGTGAAGGCGCCGAGCTTGAAGGCCGGATTGGAGTAGTAGCGCATGGCGAAGCCATTGATGGAAAGCCCGAGATCACCAAGCTTGCGGGCAATTTCAGTTGGCCTTTCGCCGACATGGTCGGGGAAATTGAGATCAAGATCAGTCAGCCCTGCAACCTTGGCGGCGCGCGCCGCCATCTGCATTAGCGACGGCTTGCCCGAAAGATCGGGCCATTCGGCCTGCGGCCGTGAGGCAAAGGAGTTCAGGCGCGTAGCAAAACGATTGGCTGTCATGATTGACCCTTCAAGACTCATAACTTCACATAAACATAAATATTTGTAAAGTTATCGTTTTAAAGAGCTGCGAGCAGCGGCCAGGCCGTATCCCGGCCAGGTTGAGCCGCGCAAATGCGCGCCGGGAACCGGCTATTTCTTGATTGCCGCTGCAGGCTGGAGAACCTGTCAGGGTGGCGGCGGGATCAGTGACGAGACTGGACTCCTTACACCGCAGCCTTGCGGAAGCGGGCGACGAAATCGTCGAGTTCGGGGCGCTCCATGTCGGAGATCGCCCAGTAGGAGAAGGCGCCGTCGCTCCAGTGCACCATAGAGAAGCCGCCCGAGGAAACGTCCTTCGGTTCGGTAACGCGGCCGCCTTGCTGTGGCTCCGCGACCAGCGTAATCAGATGCTCGCGGTGGCGGTAGACCAGCGCCGGCACGGGACGGCCCGAGACCACCTCGACCCGACCGCCGATCAGCGCGAAGCCATCCGTGGCAAGATCGGGCGCCGGCGGCGACACGCCGATGCGGGCGTCGAGCCACGGCTTTACCGTGTGGCGGTCGGACGAGACGATGTCGATCGGGCTGGCGGCGAGCAGGCTGCGGCGATGGTCGCCGGCGATCTCTGCTGCGACGCTGTCCGATGCGGCATTGAACATCACCCATTGCGTGGCGCCACTGGCCAGCACTGCGGTCATGACGATCGACGCCGCCATGGCGCGCCAGTCGAATGAGCCGAAGCGGCGCGCCCTGGGCCGCGCCTGGGCAGGCCGCGTATCGGTCGCTCGCCGCTGCCCTGCGCCGGCACCAGCGATCAATCCTGGCAGCGCCGACGGTGCGCCCCGCTGCGGCTCCTCGTCTTGCGCCTTCTGTTCTGACGATGCCGTACCAATCGCTGCGATGCGGGCCCGAAATGGATCGCTGACATCGGGACGCGGCAAGCGGCCGACCGCGCCTTGCAAGGCAAGGATGCGGGCGTGTTCGGCGGCAAGCGCCGGATCAGCGGCGATGCGGCGTTCCACCGCGAGTGCGGCCGCTGCATCGAGTTCGCCATCAACCAGAGCGTGGATCATCAGTCTGATGCCTTCGGGATCGTTGGGCAGTCCGTCATCATGGGCGGTCATGGCGCTCTCCCCAGTTCGGACGCAAGCAGGCCGCGAGCCCGCGCCAGCCGTGACATCACCGTGCCGATGGGCGCGCTGAGCATGACCGATATGTCGCGGTAGCTGAGACCATTGACGTCGCGCAGCACCAGCGTCTCGCGGAACGGCTGCGGCAGCGCGGCGATCGCGGCTTCCAGCGCCGCCGTATCGGCCTTGGCGATCAGGCTCGCCTCCGGGCCGTCCTCGTCCGGCACACTCGTGCCGTGTGCAGCGGCCATTTCGTCGAGATCGCCGAGGTCGCCGACGGCCATCATGGCGCGCGGCCGGTTGCGTGATATCCAGGTGTAGGCGGTGTTGCGCACGATGGTCAGCAGCCACGCGCGTGGGTTACCACCAGCATAGCCCGCCATCCCGGCATGCGCCTTGATGCAGGCATCCTGCACGACATCCTCGGCGTCGGCGGCATTGCCGGTCAGCCAACGGGCAAGCGCAAGCGCGTCGCCGAGATGCGGCAGCACCACTTCGTTGAAGCGTTCGGCCAGAGCCTTCTCGCTCAAAGCAGCACCATGATCGGACACTCCAGGACGAACAGGCCTTGCGCTCTCAGCCAGTGCCGGTCTCGCCCTGCGTGTGCGGGCGAACCCCGCAGAAACAGGCAAAGCCGCCTGCAGTAGCGAAAGTGAATTCATCTGCGTCACCAGTGTCAAGCGCCATGGAAAGGGGACTGGTGACGCTCATGCGGTCCAGTGCATGACGACGGCTGATGCCGTGGCCATGGTGGCTGTCCTCGTGTCGATGCGGCATATCCGTCTCCTCAACGCCAGCGATGGCGTATGCCGAGAAGACCTGTCGCGGCCGGGATTTATTCCCGCAGCGTGCAAATCCGGCTGTTCACAGTCGCGTGATCAGCCGGTTGCATCAGCTTTGTCTGACCTGGTTGGTGCTCAATCCGGCCAGCGCAAGGCGCCGGACGAATCCTTTCGCGGCTGTTTCATCGCATCCGCCGGCCGCTCGGCCGCCGTCAGCACGACGCGCAGGCGCTCGGCGACGATCTCGGCCTCGCCGGGGTGCAGATTGCACGGGTCGAGGAAGAAATGGCCGCGTTCGACCTCATGGTTGCGCACGATGATCGGCGGCGAGCCTGCGGCAAGTGCCGAGGCAAGGCCGGCGGCGGTGAAGCGGCTTTCGGGCGAGACGAATATCTGCAGCCGGTCGAGCGGATTGGCGGTCGGGTCGGGAATGATGTGGGCGGCGATACCGGGAATGCCTTGCAGCGAATCTCTCCACAGATTGAGCGCCGCTTCCTCGCGCCGGCGGATGCCGGCATGGTCGCGCTTTTCCCAAGCTTCCAGTGCCGCCATGGTTCCGGCGATGCTTTCCTTGCCGACCTTCATGGCGCGGGCGACGCCGCGGTTTTGCAGATAGGCGGCGCGGACAAGATCCTTGCGGCCGGTGACGATGCCGCTGGTCGGCCCCGAGAGGAATTTATGGCCGCTGTAGACGACGATGTCGGCGCCGCGCGTCAGGAAACTGCGCAGATCATATTCGGAAGCCGCGTCGACGATCACCGGCACGCCCCTGGCGTGGCAGATCTCGCTGAATTCCTCGAGGGACAGCATGCCGTATTGCACGGTGTGGTGCGCCACGACGTAGAGTGCCGCCGCGGTGCGCTCGTTGATCGCTTCGCGCACGTGATAATCCTGGGTGACGCTGACAGTGCCCGCCGGTATGACCTTGGCGCCGGCGACGCGGATCGACTGGTCGATCGGTGCGCCGTAATTGACGATATGGCCAAGCTGAATGACGACTTCGGACTTCAGGCCTTCGGTGTCATCGGGCAGCCGTTCGATCGCCAGCAAATTGGTGCCGGTCATCGCCCCGGCGATCGCCATGGTGATGCCCGAGGCGCAGCAAGCGGTGATGAAGCCGGCCTCGCCGCCGGTAAGGCGGGCGGTGATCACGCTTGCGGCGCGCTGCAGATCGTCCATCTCAACCCATTGGGAGGCGATCTCGGCCATGGCGCTGATCGCCTCGGGAACGATGATCGAGGCGCCGAGTGTCGTCATCGTGCCGGAGACGTTGATAATCGGCCTCAGTCCGAGCCGTTCCCGGATCGTGGTGTTGGAGCCGGTGTCGGAATAGGTTTTCATGTTCAGCAAATCCCTTGGCTGTCAGGCGGCGATCTCGACGACCGCTTCGATTTCGACGGTGATGTTTCCAGGCAGCGAGCCGACGCCGATCGCCGAGCGGGCATGGCCGCCGATCTTGTCGAAGACGTTGGCGAACAGGTCCGAGCAGCCGTTGACCACTTTCGGGTGGTCGCTGAAAGTCGGCGTCGCGTTGACGAAGCCGAGCAATTTGACGACGCGCACGATGCGGCCGAGATCGCCGGCGGCGGCATGCATGACGGCCAGCAGATTTAGGCCGGTGAGGCGCGCATGCTCATAGGCCTGCTCGACGGTGACGTCCTCACCGACCTTACCGGTGCACAGCGTGCCGTCGGCGCGCAACGGCCCCTGGCCCGAGAGAAAGATCAACCGGCCGCTTTCGGCATGGGTGACGAAATTGGCGATCGGCGTCGGCGGCTCGGGCAGCGTCAGGCCGAGTTCGGCGAGCCGGATGTAAGGCGTCATAAAAGAATTCTCCTTGGGGCGGCCTGTTGTTTTACGCAATTCCCAAGGGAAAGCGCTTCGCGCTTTTCCCGGGAAAACCGCTTACACTTTTCCTGGAATTGCCTTGGGCCGCCCATGTCAGAAATGCGAGGCGCGGAACCGCGCCAGGAAAGAGCGCAGACGCTCATTGGTGGTCTCCTGGGCGAGGATCTCCTTCGGCGGACCGACAGCGCTGACACCGCCATCGGCCATGAAGACGATGCGGCTCGAAGCGTCGCGGGCAAAGGCCATCTCGTGGGTTACCATCACCATGGTCATGCCGTCTTCGGCCAGGCTGCGGACAACGGCCAGCACCTCGCCGACCAGTTCGGGGTCGAGCGCGGAGGTGATCTCGTCGAGCAGCAGGATCTTCGGCTCCATGGCGACGGCCCGCGCTATGCCGACGCGCTGCTGCTGGCCGCCGGAGAGTTCCGCGGGCAGGCTGTCGGCCTTGTGGGCGAGACCAACGCGGCTCAGCCAATGCTCGGCGATCTGGCGCGCCTCGGCCTTGCTCTTGCCGCGCACCTTGGTGAGGCCGAGCATGATGTTGCCGGCGGCGGTGAGGTGCGGAAACAGGTTGAAGCTCTGGAACACCATGCCGGTTTCGGCGCGCATGGCGGCCAGATCGCGCTCGCTACGCCGCTGGCGGGTGCCGGCTTCGCGAAAACCGACCTCCTTGCCGTCGATCCGGATCGAGCCCGAGTCGTAGCTTTCGAGGAAGTTGACGCAGCGCAAAAGGGTCGTCTTGCCGCTGCCCGAAGGCCCGATGACGGTGACCACCTCGCCCTTCTCAACCTTGAGGCTGACCGAACGCAGCACCTCGACCGAACCGAAGGCTTTCGAGACCCCGGCAATGTCGAGAAGGGCTGTAGTGTCGTTCGAGCTTGTGGCCATCGTGCTAGTCCCGGATGAAGGCGAAGCGCCGTTCCAGCCGCCGGCTGGCGTAGGAAAGCGCATAGTTGACGGCGAAATAGATCAAGGCGCCGAGGAGATAGAGCGGCATCGCCTCATAGGTGCGGCCGATGACCTGGTTGATCGCCTGCATCAGGTCGGTGATGCCGAGCAGCGAGACCAGCGCGCTACCCTTGACCGCATCGGTCACGCCGTTGATCCAGGGTGGCAGGAAGCGGCGGAAGGCCTGCGGAAAGATGACGGAGGTGAGCCGTTGGCGAAAGGTCAGGCCGATCGCCATCGCCGCCTCGGACTGGCCTTTGGGAATGGAGCCGACTGCGCCGCGCACATATTCGACGACCTGCGCCGTCTTGAACAAGGTCAGCGCCAGCACGGCGGCCCAGAAGGACTGCAGGTGCAGCCCGGCGGCGGGCAGGCCGTAATAGACGAAGAACATCAGCACCAGGATCGGGATGCCGCGGATGGTGTCGGAGAAGATGCGCACTGCCCAGCGCAGCGGCGCCGGGCCATAGACGAGGCCGACGCCCAGCGCGACGCCGGCAATCAGCGACAGCACCACGACCAGCAGCGACACCCACAGAGTGATGGCGAAGCCCTGGGCAAGGAACGGCAGGGCGTAGAGGATCTGGCTCAGCATGTCAGCGCGCCGCCCTGAACCGGCGCTCGACCAGCCGCAGCCCGAACAGCAGCGCATAGCCGGTCAGCAGATACATCGCCGTCGTCACCAGATAGACCTCGACGATGCGGAAGGTGTTGAAGTTGATCCACTGGGCGCCGTAGGTCAGTTCGGGCACGGATATGACCGAGGCGATGGACGTATCCTTGAACAGCGAGATGAAGGTGTTGGACAGCGCCGGCAGAGTGATGCGCAGCATGGTCGGCAGCCGCACGTGAACCAGCCTTTGCCATGGCGTGAGCCCGATCGCCTTGCCGGCATCGAGCTGGCCGCGCGGCACGGCTTCGAGCCCCGAACGGAAAACCTCGACCAGATAGGCGCCGCTATAGACCGACAGCGTCAGCACGAAGGAGGTCGGCGCGCTGTAGGCGAGATCGACCACCGTCGGCACGCCGTAGAAGACGAGATAGACCAGCAGGATCAGCGGTACGTTGCGGATGAATTCGACGTAGGCCGCGATGATGGCTCGTACCACGCGACCGGCCGAGACATACCAGACCGCCAGCACCAGGCCGATGACGATGCCGATGGCAATCGAGATCACGGCAAGCTCGAGGCTCAGCAGCAGGCCGCCCCAGAGCTTGTCGAAATGCCGCCAGATCAGGTTGAAATTGAGCGTATAGCCCATGCGTCTCCCGCAATGGCCAAAGAGGCCGCAAACAAGGCAAGGAGTGGAAGGGCGCCGGCACCCTTCCACCGACTAATGTCAGCTTGTTATCATACAACCGGGAAACCGGGGTGACGGGCCGGCGGCTCCTGGCCGAAATAGTCCTTGAAGGCGGCGTCGTAGAGCGCCGTCTCGTGGCCGAACATGGCGATGGTGAAGGTCTGGTTGACGTAGGTCAGCCAGTCGAGGTCGCCCTGCCTGACCGCCGCGCCGTAAAGCATCGAGTACCAGCTTTTGCCGGCATCGAAATATTTGTCGGGGTTGCGCGAGGCCAGCCAGCGCACGGTCGAAAGATCGACGGCGGCAGCATCGGCGCGCTTCGATTCCAGCGCTTGCAGCACGTTGGCCTGGGTGTCGATTTGCAACACCTGCGCCTCCGGCAACGCGAAATGGACCGAGCTTTCGGCATCGACATTCTGCAGGATCGAGACGCGCGTCGCCGAACCGCCAGCGAGCAGCTTGTCGAAGGTCTTGTTTTCCGCCGTCGGCAGCGTCAGCAGGGCGACACCCTCGACATAGTATGGCCTGGAGAAGTGGATCAGCTGCGAGCGCTGCGCGGTCATGGTCATGAACTGGATGGTGATGTCGACCTTGTTGGTGGTGACATTGGGGATGCGCTGCGCCGGATCCTGCATGACGAACTCGACCTTGCTCGGGTCGTCGAACAGGCCCTTGGCCAGGATGCGGCCCATGGTGATGTCCATGCCGACCAGCTCGCCGGCATCGTTCTCGAAATGCCACGGCGCATTGGTGCTGCCGGTGCCGACGATCAGCTTGCCGCGGTCGAGCGCGGTGCGCAGCACGCTGTCGGATGCGGCTTGTGCTGCCGCCTTCTCGGCGCTGACCGCGGTCATAACGCCGGCCGTTGCCAGCCCGGCCATGCCCAGTTTCAGAAAATCTCGCTTGGATGTGTCGTTCACTGCGACCTCCTGTTCGTTTGAGTTCCCCTTACAGGCACATGTGTCGCTTCCACGAATTGTCTCTTACAAAAGACACATGTATCCTATACAAGACAGATACTAACATCAGGAATCAGTTATGCAAGACAGCAATGGGATCACCGATCAGCCAGTTCTTGGCCCAGTGGCGGACAAGACCTCAGGCTCGCGCGAGAAGGGTCTCAACCGGGTGCTGGAGATCTTGGAGTTCCTGCATGTCACGCAGCGCGCCATCGGCATTGGCGACCTCGCCAAGGGGGTGAATGCACCGCGCTCGACCACCTACACGCTGGTGCGTTCGCTGGTCGATGCCGGGCTGCTGGAGATGGAGGGTGACGGCAACCGCGTCTATTTCGGCAAGAAACTCTACCTCTACGGAATGGACTACGTCCGGGGCAACGACCTGCTCAGGCGAGGCCGCCAGGAGGTCGACAATCTGTCGCGCGAGACCGGCGAGACCTCCGAATTGTGCATGCTGCAAAGCGGCCGCTACACCATCGTCCATTCCAGCCCCGGCACCAGGCCGTTCCGCATCAGCTCGGCCACCGGCCTGCAGATCCCGCTGCCATGGACGGCATCAGGGCGACTGCTTCTGGCCGGGTTGGAAAGGGCCGCCATCCAGGACATGGTGTCGGACGACGACCTTGTGCTGCCGGATGGCCGCAGGCTGCAGCTCGACGATTTCATCGCCGATATCGCGACGGCCAGGACGACCGGCTATTGCATCACTTCGGGGCTGGTCGACGCCTATACCAAATGCCTGGCCGCTCCGGTCTTTTCCGTCACGGGCAAGGTCGAGGCAACGATGTGCCTGGTGGTTCCGATCGACACCGCGAAGGAAAAGACCGACGAGCTTATCGCGCTGTTGCGTGAACGCGCCGCAAGGCTTTCGATTCCGGGATAAGGGGTCAGGCTCCGAGGCTACCGCTCAGGCGATGATGTCCGGAATGATCTTGTCTTCCAGCGCCATCAGCCGGTCCTTGAGGAACAGTTTTTTCTTCTTCATGCGCTGGATCTGCAAGGGATCACAACCCATGGCTATCATCGCATTGATGGCCGCGTCGAAATCGGCATGCTCTTGTTTCAGCCGAGAAAATTCGAGGCGGATATCAGCCTGTTCCTGTTCGGACATTATCTACCGTCTGCACGTCTGCGGCGCCCAATGATGGGCCTGATTGGGCGGGACCGGCGGGGTTTTGTAGCCGGCGCGCAGCCCATACCACATTTCACATTGTCGTGGAATGCTACCACGCAGCATTCGACATCTCAGTTGGATGGTGGCAGAGTGTCATTGTGCCGTCACAGAACGACCTGCGGTGGACGTGCCTTTGACGGCTGCAATCGAGGAAACCATGAAAGGGAGAACCAATCATGTCTCTTGCATCCCATCTTGATGAGTTGCAGCGGAAACACGGTGATATCGAACGCGAAATCGATGATGCGATGAACCATCCATCGGTAGACGACCTCGAAATCGTGAATCTCAAGCGACGCAAGCTGGCACTCAAGGACGAGATTGAAAAACTGAAGGCGAAACCGACGACACACTGACGCCCTTCCTAGATTAGACGCGCCGCTCCGGCGCCTATCCATCGCTCCGGTGGCGACAGGCCGCCGGAGGATAGTTGTTGTTACTGTTTCCGACACTATTGAACGGTCGACACCGTCTGTGACGGGTCGCCGCGCCGTTGCGATTTGGCGGCTCTACCCGGCTGTCGCCATTGACAAGCCATCTTTGCTCCTCCACCTCATGCCCGAACCTCAGCGCAATGCGCTGATAACTGTTTGAGCGTAGGTTTGCGCGTCAAAGCAAACGCAGGTCGCTCAGGAGCTCAAGAGGCTGCCGGCATGACCGGATATTTTTCCTCCCCCTTTCCGCGCCGGGCTTCGGTCGGTGTCGATGTCGGCGGCGTGATCGTCGGCGGTGGCGCGCCGGTCGTCGTGCAGTCGATGACCAACACCGACACAGCCGATATCGACCAGACCGTGGCGCAAGTTGCAGCCCTTCACCGCGCCGGCTCCGAGATCGTGCGCATCACCGTCGACCGCGACGAGAGCGCTGCCGCCGTGCCGCGCATCCGCGAGCGGCTCGAACGGCTCGGCATCAATGTGCCGCTGGTCGGCGATTTCCACTATATCGGCCACAAGCTGCTCGCCGATCATCCGGCTTGCGCCGAGGCGCTGGCCAAATACCGCATCAATCCCGGCAATGTCGGCTTCAAGGACAAGAAGGACCGCCAGTTCGCGGCGATCGTCGAAATGGCGATCAAGCACGACAAGCCGGTGCGCATCGGCGTCAACTGGGGTTCGCTCGACCAGGAGCTTTTGACCCGGCTGATGGACGAGAACCAGCGCCAAGGCTTTCCGCTGACGGCGCAGGAGGTCACCCGCGAGGCGATCGTGCAGTCGGCGATCCTGTCGGCCGAAATGGCCGAAGAAATCGGCTTGGCCCGCGAAAAGATCATCCTGTCGGCCAAGGTCAGCGGCGTGCAGGATTTGATTGCCGTCTACACCGAGCTTGCGACGCGCTCCAACCATGCGCTGCATCTCGGCCTCACCGAAGCCGGCATGGGCTCCAAGGGCATTGTCGCCTCGTCGGCCGCGATGGGCATTCTGTTGCAGCAAGGCATTGGCGACACCATCCGCATTTCACTGACGCCGGAGCCGAATGGCGACCGCACGCGCGAGGTGCAGGTGTCGCAGGAGCTCTTGCAGACCATGGGCTTTCGCCAGTTCGTGCCGATCGTCGCCGCTTGCCCCGGCTGCGGCCGTACCACATCGACCGTGTTCCAGGAACTGGCGCAGAACATCCAGGCCGATTTGCGCAAGAACATGCCGGTGTGGCGCGAGAGATACCCGGGCGTCGAGAACCTCAAGGTCGCGGTGATGGGCTGCATCGTCAACGGCCCCGGCGAATCCAAGCATGCCGATATCGGCATATCGCTGCCCGGCACCGGCGAGACGCCGACGGCGCCCGTCTTCGTCGACGGCAAGAAGTCGGCGACGTTGCGCGGCCCGTCCATCGCCGCCGATTTCGAGAAGATGGTCGCCGACTATATCGAGCAGCGGTTTGGACAGCACGGCAAGGCCGCGGCCGAATAGGCCGATGCGCGCGTTTCTCAAAGCCGGTGTGATCCTGCTCTGCGGGCTGGGCTCTGCCGGACAGGCACTCGCCGATCCACCGCAATCGCGCTCGGCGGCGAAACGATTGATCGGCCGCGTTTGCGACCTGATCGAGGCGCATGCCGAGCAAAACGGCCTGCCCAAGGACTACTTCGCCAGGCTGATCTGGAAGGAAAGCCGCTTCGACCCCAATGCGGTGAGCCCTGTCGGCGCCGAAGGCATCGCCCAGTTCATGCCGGGCACGGCCAAGATGCGCGGGCTGGCCGACCCCTTCGACATCGACCAAGCAATCCCGGCCTCGGCAAAGTATCTCGGTGAGATGAAGGTCAGCTACGGTAATCTCGGCCTCGCGGCCGCCGCCTACAATGCCGGCGAGAACCGGGTGTCGCGTTGGCTCGGCTCCGGCGGCTTCCTGCCGATGGAAACCGAATCTTACGTCTTCGACGTCATGGGCGAGCCGGTCGACAAGTTCTCCGACAGCGCCTACGCCGGAACGGTCGAGCCGCTCGATGCCAAGACAAGCTTTGCCGTCGCCTGCCGCAAGCTGCCGGTGATCATGTCGAGAACCGTCGCCATGGCCTCGATCAATGTGAAGCCATGGGGCGTGCAGGTGGCCGGCAATTTCCGCCGCGGTGCTGCGATCAATCAGTGGCTGCGGGTCAGGAGCCGGTTTCCGGCGCTGCTTTCCGGTCGTGATCCGGTGGTCAGCCGGGTGCGTACGCCGATCGGCCGGCGGGGCATTTATGCGGTCAGGATCGGTGTCGACGACCGCGCTGCGGCCAATGTCATCTGCCAAAAGCTGCAGAGCATCGGCGGCGCCTGTATCGTCGTGCGCAACCGGTAGGTATGCGCGAGACGCGGCGGCTCTTTGGAAGGTGTGCGACATGATAGCCAGGATTGTCCTGCTCAATGGTGTCGGCAGCGCCGGCAAGAGCTCGATCGCCAAGGCCCTGCAGACGATCACCTCCACGCCCTTCCTGCATGTCCAGATGGATGCCTTCATCGACATGCTGCCGGAGGCGCTTCAGGATCATGCCGACGGGTTTTCTTTTGAGACCGTGCTGGAAGACGGCAAGCCGTCGGTGGTGATCAAGAGCGGGCCGGTCGGCGCGCGCGCCATGCGTGGCATGCGCCACGCCATCGCCGCCATGGCCGGGCAAGGCAACGATCTTATCGTCGACGACGTGATCGTCAGTGACGGGATAGCGGAGTATCGCGAATTGCTGTCCGCTTTCGACTTACATGTCGTCGGCGTTATGGCGCCGTTGGACGTATTGGAAGCGCGGGAAGCCGCGCGTGCCGACAGGCTGCCCGGCCTGGCACGCTGGCAATATCCTCGCGTCCACATGGATTACGACCTCGAAGTCGACACCAGCCAACTTACGCCGCTCGAATGCGCCCGTCGCATCCAGCAGGAATTTCAGCTATAGGCCGGCGCATAAGTGGCCGGGCTTGCCTTGGCTCTGACGAACGACAAGAGCAGTGAATGTTAGACGGCTACATAATCTGCGGTACGCCGAGAACCGGAAGCACTTTGCTGTGCGGCCTGTTGGCATCGACGAAGGCAGCCGGCGATCCGCACTCGTTCTACCGGCGGCAGAATATAGCGGAATGGGCCGAAGAGTGGGGCCTGCCCAGTCGCGATACAATGAGCGCGCATGAATTCGATGTCGCCTATCTCGAAGAGGCAATCCGGGCCGGAACGGGCGGAACAGGCGTCTTCGGCCTGCGTCTGATGCGGGAGAATCTGGATGAACTCTCGGCGATCCTCGACCGGATTTTCCCGGATCTGCCGTCGGACAAAGCGCGCTTTGAAAAGGCCTTCGGCCGCGTTCTCTACATCCACCTTTCGCGCGAAAACAAGCTGGCGCAGGCGGTCTCGCTGATCAAGGCGGAGCAGACCGGTCTCTGGCATATCGCGCCCGACGGAACCGAGGTCGAAAGGGTCGCACCGCCGCAGGAACCCCGATACGATTTCGAGCGGATCCAGCATGAGCTCGCCAAACTCGAAGCCTATGACGCGGCCTGGAACACATGGTTTGCGGAGCAGGGGATCGTACCGCTGCGTATCGGCTACGAGCGTCTCTCAGCCGATCCGGCCGCCACGTTGGCGGCCATCTGCGAGGCCCTGGGCGTCCCATCGCCCAATGCCGGCGATGTAAAGCCTGGCGTAGCCAGGCTCTCGGACGAAACCAGTCTCGACTGGATGCGGCGCTTTCGCCTGGACGCGGCCGTCTAAGCCGTCTTCGCCGCCACAGTCTCGCTGAGCCAGGTGCCGATCTTGCTGCCGAGGCGGTCGGGCGAAACGGGCTTGGGCAGATAGTCGTCCATGCCGGCCTCGATGCATTTGTCGCGGTCACCCTTCAGCGCGTGCGCGGTGACGCCGATGATCGGCGTATGGTTGCCGGTCCCCGCCTCCGCTGCCCGAATGGCGCGGGTCGCCTCGTAGCCGTTCATCTCCGGCATGGAGACGTCCATCAGGATCAGCTTCGGCCGCAGCGCCCGGTACATCTCGACGGCAGTGCGGCCATTGCCGGCGATGCGGTAGCTTAGGCCAAGCCCATTGAGGATCTGGCCGAACACCAGCTGGTTCACGTCATTGTCCTCGGCAATCAGGATATCGATCGGGCCGTTCGGCGTGGTCATCGATTCGGGCACGGTGGCCGCAGGCATCACCGGGCCGCGAATGACGGTGAAGGCCGGTGGTGCCACGGGTGCCGCCTGCGCAACAACCGGCTCGCGAACGAAGTGGGCCTTGCCGATCTGGGCCCGCGCCTTCTGGATGACCGAGATGACGGTGCCGAGCAGGATGGCCGAGCGCGCCGGCTTGGTCAGGTGCGCGGCAATACCGAAATCGATGACCATCTTGCCGAAATCGACCTGGTCGACCGAAGTCAGCAGCACCATCGGTATGGCGGAGAGACGGCTATCGGCGGCAATCGCCTTGGCGACGTCGGCGCCGTTCATGCCGGGCATCTGGTAGTCGAGGATGATGCAATCAACCCCCGCACCCAGCTGGCTGGCCCGGTCGAGGAAGGCGAGGCCGACCGCGCCGCTTTCGGCGGCCGCGCAGTCGAAGCTCCAGCTTCTGAGCTGTTCCAGCAGGATCTCGCGGTTGACCGGATTGTCGTCGATGACCAGCACGCGGGCGCCGGTGACGTCGACCGGCACGATCTCGTCGCGTGTATCCTGCTGATGCGCCGGCAGCGGCACGGCGAACCAGAACACCGAGCCGCGGCCGATCTCGCTTTCGACGCCGATCTTGCCGCCCATCAGGTCGACGAGGCGGGCGGCAATGGCAAGGCCGAGGCCCGTGCCTTCATGGCGGCGCGTCGACGAGCCGTCGACCTGGGCGAATTTCTCGAACACGTTCTCCAGCTTCTCGGCCGGAATGCCGATGCCGGTGTCCTCGACGCGGACCTTGAGCTGGACCAGACCGTCGACCACCTCGCCGCCGACATCGATCAGCACATGGCCCTTTTCGGTGAATTTCACCGCATTGCCGAGCAGATTGGTGACGATCTGGCGGAAGCGGCCGGCATCGCCGACGACATGGGCCGGCAGGCGCGGGTCGACACGCACGATCAGCTCGAGATTCTTTTCGGCGACACGCGCCGACACCAGCGTCGCCACGTCCTCGACCGCTTCCGCAAGCCGGAAGGGCGCCGGATCGAGCGTCAGCTGGCCGGCATTGATCTTGGAGAAATCGAGGATGTCGTTGATGATGGTAAGCAGCGCATTGCCGGATTTGACGATGACGTCGGTGAAGGTTTTCTGGCGTGCGGTGAGGTCGGTTTTGGCAAGTAGCTCGGCCATGCCCAGCACGCCGTTCATCGGCGTGCGGATCTCGTGGCTCATATTGGCCAGGAATTCCGATTTGGCGCGGTCGGCGGCTTCGGCCTTGAACAAGGATGCGGCGGATTCGGTGAAAGCGCGGCGGATCGCCTTTTCCATCGGCCGGAAGATCCACAAGGCGGCAATGGCAAGAACCGCGAACAAAAGGCCGCTTGCCCACAAAAGCAGCCGGTCGCTGGAGGCGTCGGCCAGATGGCGTTCACTGTCCATGGCGGTGCGCACCCGCACCAGCATCGGCTGGACGAACAGATCGTTCTGGTTGAGGATTTCGCGCGAACTCCATTCGTCGGTCTTTTGCGCCGCCGACATCAGGTTGAAGTTGCGCACCATATCGCGCGACGACCAGAACAGGTCGCCGTTGACGGAAGCGGAGGAGAGTTCGTTGAGGGTCTTGGCCGACAGGCTCGGCTTGATCGCGGCAAGCTGGGCCGAGAGCGTTTCGATCTCACCGGTCAGGCGTTGCGAATGGCCGCGCGCGGCGGCGGCAAGGCCGTCACGAGTTTCCGTGCGCCATGTGGTGCTGGCGGTTTCGGCAAAACTGGAGGCATTGCGCAGATCGCGGGTGAAGACGACGAGATTGCTGCTCAGCGCGTCGACGTCGTGACGAAAGGAATTGACGCGATTGAGCGCAAACATCACGGCGGCGGAGGCCAGCGCGAAGATCAGCAATCCCGAGATATAGCGGATCCGGATCGAACGGATGAAGGAAGAGTATTCCGGCATGCGCAACCCCAACACATACGCATCATTTTAATGGTCGGGATTACGCTTGATTTACATTAAAATTTCGTTCGCGCCGGATCTGTTGCACTCATATGTGCCAAGCACGGACTGGATGCGATATCCCGAACTCAGGCGTCCTTGGCCCGGTAGGCATCCGGAATGACGAAGACTTCGTCGGCGCGGCCGTAGCCTCCGTCGGCGACTTCCTCGATCAGCACCATTGTGTAGGGGCGAACGCCTTCACCGAAATACTCGACGAACATTTGCGTGGTCCTGTGAACGAGTTCTTCCTTCTGTGTCTTCGTCAGAGCGGCCTGCGGTGTCTTGAAGTTGGCAAACGGCATTTTCAGGTTCCTTCAGGTTCAATGCTGCAGCCGTGGATATAGACTGCCAATCCATCCGAATAATCGGCCTCCTCTTGACAGCAGTATTCGGGTAGGGCGAACAATAAGCCATGGATCGTCTCGACAGGATGCGGCTGTTCGTTCGCGTGGTGGAACGGCGCAATTTCGCAGCGGCGGCGGCCGATCTCAGCTTGCCGCGTTCAACCGCGACCGAAGCCATCAAACAATTGGAGGACCATCTCGGCACGAGGCTGCTGGACAGGACCACGCGCCACGTCGCCACGACGCTTGATGGACAGGCCTATTACGAGCGCTGCCTCTCGATCCTGGGTGAAGTGGAGGATGCCGAGGCGGGATTCCGCAGCGCCGAACCGCGCGGCCTGTTGCGCATCGACGCGCATCCACTGCTCACGCAGAGATTCCTGTTGCCGGAGTTGCCTGCGTTCCTCGAACGCTATCCCCAGATCGATCTTCATATCGGCCAGGGCGACCGGCTGGTCGATCTGGTGCGCGAAGGGGTGGATTGCGTCATCCGTGCGGGCGAACCACAAGACAGCGGCATGATCATGCGACGGCTGGCGACGATCGGCGAAATCACCTGCGCCAGCCCGATCTATCTGAAGCGCCAGGGGACGCCCGCATCGCCTGACGCCCTGGAAGGCCACCAGGCCGTCGGCTTCGTCTCCTCGCGCACGGGCGAAGTCCTGCCGCTGGAGTTCACGATCGGCACGAGGGTGCATCGGGTCACGCTGCCGGGCCGGGTGAAGGTCAACAATTCGGACACCGCGGCCGCGCTGGCGCGCCTGGGCTTGGGGCTTCTCCAGGCACCACGCTATCGGCTCGAAAAAGATCTGGCGGATGGGACACTGGTCGAGGTGCTGCAGGATTTTCCGCCGACGCCGACGCCATTGTCGGCGCTCTATCCGCAGAACCGGCAACTTGCTCCAAGGCTACGCGCTTTTCTGGAATGGGCGTCTCGCATCTTCGCCGAGGCAAGGCTGTGAGGATCGGCCTCATATCTGCGTCAATCTCGGCACAAAAAAATCTGGCCCGATGTCACACCAGCCGATCCTGCCTCGTCATGAGAGCGTACCCAACAACAAGGACTGCAATCATGACCGCCAAAATTGACCTTTTCGCCGCCGCCCCTGCGCTGATCAAGCAATGGCAGCGCGCATCGACCGAGCTCTCTGTCGCCGCCGGGCTCGAGCACAGCCTCAACGAGCTGGTCAAGCTTCGGGCGTCGCAGATCAATGGCTGCGCCAACTGCATCAACCTGCATGCGACCGAAGCCCGCGAGAATGGCGAGACCGAGCAGCGCATCTACCTGCTGCCGGCTTGGCGCGAGGCGCCCTGCTACAGCGACCGCGAACGTGCCGCGCTCGGCTGGACCGATGCGCTCACGCGCCTCTCGGAAGGACAGGACCGCGAACGCGCCTATGATGATTTGAAGGCGCATTTCACTGACGAGGAGCAGGTCAAGCTCACCGTGTTGATCAACATCATAAATAGCTGGAACCGCATCGCCGTCGGCTTCGGGCTTTACACCGACGCGGCAGCGATCCGATCCAGCGCCAAGGCGGCGGCCGCATGATGACGGAGGCTGAAACCGGGGATGCGGCAGCGGGCTTCGGCCCGCTGCGTCCGACGCTGATGCGGGTTGCCTACCGTATGCTGGGCTCGGTGAGCGACGCCGAGGATGTCGTACAGGAGGCCTTCATCCGCTGGATGGGGATCGACCGGTCGCAGGTGCGCGAGCCAGAAGCGTTCCTGCGCCGTACGGTGACGCGGCTTTGCCTCGACCAGCTCAAATCCGCGCGGCGCCAGCGCGAAACCTATATCGGTCCGTGGCTGCCCGAGCCGATCGTCGAAGAGGACGACCTGGAAGACGTCACGCTGCCGCTGATGCTGGTGCTGGAGCGGCTTTCGCCGCTGGAGCGGGCGGCCTTTCTGCTGCACGATGTGTTCGGGCTGGAATTCGAGGAGGTCGCGACCGCTATCGAGCGCGACTCCGCAGCTTGCCGCCAACTTGCCGCGCGTGCCCGCGCCCATGTCCGCCAGGCCCGGCCCCGCTTCAAGGTGGAGAAGCAGCGCGGCCTCGAAATCGCCGAGGCCTTTTTCGCGGCGTCGCGCAGCGGCAATATGCAGGCGCTCGGCGCGCTGTTGACGGCCGATGTCAGTTCGCATGCCGATGGCGGCGGCAAGCGTCCGGCAGCCTTGGCGCCGGTGCTGGGTTTCGACGCCGTCATGAAGCAGTACGCGCAGGTGGCGGCCTGGCTGCGTGACAACCGCTCGACGCTGGTTCGCGTCGGTTTCATCAATGGATTGCCGGGGTTCATCACGCTGGAAGCCGATGGCGAACTGCAGACCACCGCCCTCGACATAGAGGACGGCAAGATCGCGGCCATCTATGTCATGCGCAATCCCGACAAGCTCAGGCATCTGCATTAGGTCTTCGGGCATCGGCAGGCTTTCAGGACACCAGGCTTAAGGGCTGGGGTGCGGTGTCCTCCGGGCGCTTGGCTTGCGTCGCGATTCGGTAGCGCTTGGGCGCGCTGCCGGTGACACGCTTGAAGGCATTGCTGAAGGCGCTTTCCGAGGTATAGCCGAGCGAGCGGGCAAGGACCGCCACCGGCGTGTCCTCCTCGCGCAGCGCGCGCTCGGCGAGATGCATGCGCCATTCCGTCAGGTAGGTCAGCGGCGCGACGCCTGCGGTCCGCCTGAAATGGAAGGCAAAGCTGGTGCGCGACATGGCGGTCGCGCTGG
This sequence comes from Mesorhizobium sp. CNPSo 4688, assembly GCF_057784295.1. Classification (NCBI taxonomy): domain Bacteria; kingdom Pseudomonadati; phylum Pseudomonadota; class Alphaproteobacteria; order Hyphomicrobiales; family Phyllobacteriaceae; genus Mesorhizobium; species Mesorhizobium sp. CNPSo 4688. The sequence continues at coordinate 271,424 of NZ_JBWLUY010000010.1, read as the reverse complement.
CGAGTTCCTCAAGATGCCAGTCACGGCCGGGGTCGCCATGCATCAGCCGCAGCGCCGGCGCCAGGCGCTGGTCGGCGAGCGCGCGCAGCCAGCCGGCGGGCATCAGCTCCGATGTTTGCAAATGCGCCCTCAGCACCTGGATGAACAGAAGCTGCGCGAGCTGCGCCGAGGCAAGGCTGGCGCCCGGTTGGCCATCGGCCTGTTCGCGCACCAACTGGTCAAGAATCCAGCGCAGGATCGCTGCCTGTGGCGAGGCGGCGTGGATGTGGATCCACGGCGGCAAGACATCGGCGAGCAGCCGTCCGCTCGCCTGGTCGAGCAACACATGGCCGCCAATATGCGCGAAGTCGTTGCCGTCACCGAGCTGCGCGATTTTGCAGCCGGAGAACACCGCCATCGCATCGAGCGGCGGTACGGACAAGTCGCTGGCAAGGATGAAGGAGCGCCGCGCAGCAAGCAGCAGCACGTCGCCGGTTTGCGCATGCACCGGCTCGTCCTCGCCCTCCAGGCGAATCCAGCAATTGCCTTTCACAACGGCGAAGAACTTGACTTTTTCAGGTGCCGGAAATCGCAGCGCCCATGGCCCGCCGGCGGTGAAGCCGCCTGTCACCATGGTTTGAGCGCTGGTGAATCTGAGGATGTCCGAGAAAGGGTCGTCGCTCATCTTTGTACTTTCGCGCAATTTATGTGGATTTTCAAGCATTCACAATCCGGCCGAGCGCGCATAGCTGATGGCAACAAACGACGCCGCTCTCGGCGGAGACATCAGGAGACGGACATGAACGAAGAATTGGTGCTGGTTACCGGCGGCTCCGGCTTCATTGCATCGCATTGCATCTTGAAGCTGCTCGACGCCGGCTATCGCGTGCGCACGACCGTGCGTTCGCTCAAGCGCGAAGCCGAGGTGCGCGCAATGCTGAGGGAAGGCGGCGCTGAACCCGGCGACCGGCTGTCCTTCGTCGCAGCGGACCTGAATGCGGATGCGGGCTGGGCTGAGGCTGTGGCCGGTTGTGCCTATGTAATGCACGGCGCTTCGCCGACACCCTCCGGCAGCCAGACGCGCGAGGAGGATTGGGTGAGGCCGGCAGTCGACGGCGTGCTACGGGTGCTCAAGGCCGCGCTCGATGTCGGCGTCAAACGCGTGGTGTTGACCTCGGCCATCGGCGCTGTCGCCATGGGCCACAAGCCACAGACGAGACCATTCAACGAGACGGACTGGTCAGACCTCAGCGGCGATATCGCGCCATACCAGAAATCGAAGACGCTTTCGGAGCGCGCCGCCTGGGACTTCATCGCCCGGGAAGGGCGCGGCCTCGAACTCTCCGTCGTCAATCCGGTGGCTGTACTCGGTCCGGTTCTGGCCGCCGACTTCTCGCATTCGATCGGGCTGATCAAGCGGCTGATGGATGGCATGCCGGGCTGCCCGAAAGTCAATTCCGGTTATGTCGATGTGCGCGACCTGGCCGACCTGCACCTGCTGGCGATGACCAACCCTGCTGCAAAGGGCGAGCGGTTCATCGGCATTTCGGGCCATAGCCTGTGGACGGCCGAGGTCGCGAAAGTGCTGCGCCAACGCATGGGAGCCGCTGCCAGCAAGGTGCCGACGCGCGAAATTCCCAACTGGGTGGTCCGCCTGCTGGCGCTGCGCGGTGATCCGACGACAAAGATGCTGGCTAGGCATGTAGGCGTGATGATGGACGCCACCAGCGAAAAGGCGACACGTCTGCTCGGCTGGAACCCGCGTCCGGTCGAGGAAGCGATCGTCGCGACGGCCGAGAGCCTGCTGCGGCTGGGCTTGGTGGGTGGTTCGAAAGCTTCGACGCCATGAAGCAGTACGAGCGATCGCGGCGTGGCTGTGCGAGAACGGCTCGACGCAGGTTCGCGTCGGCTTCATTGCCGCTGCCGCCGCCGACTTCTAGGATGCCTGTCCACCCTCACCTGGCTGGATCAGCCTGCGCGCCGCATCTGCTCCTGCCGCGAGGATGCGATCCGACAAGTCCGTCCCTGCCACCGCGCGGGCCAGCTCAAGTGCGCCGATGAGGGTCGCAAAGACACCCAGGGCGGCGCCTTCCGGATCCCTGGTCTGCGGAAGCGCTGCAGACAACTGGCGCACCAACACCAGCAAGCGTTCGGTATAGGCTTCGCGCATTTCAGGCGGCTGGCGCGCGATCTCCGGCAGCAGTGCGGCGGACGCGCAGCCTTTGTCCGGATTGTCCCGGTGCTCGGCCGACAGATACGCCTGAATGGCCATTTCCGGACCGCCCGAAGCCAACAACTCCTGAATTTGCTGCGACTGGGCATCCAGGGCCGCCGCCACGCTTTCGCGGATGAGCTCCGCCTTTGATTGAAAGTGCGGGTAGAAGGCTCCGTTGGTAAGCCCGGCGTCGCCCATGATGGTTGCCAGTCCAGACGCGGCTATGCCGTCCCTCCTAAAACGCTGGGCGGCGACCTCCACGATCCGATCGCGTGACGCGTCCTTTCGGCCCTTCTCGTAGCGCATGGCTGCTATTCCTCTTTGCTATTGCATTATGTTCGTAATTTGATATTATGATCGTAATTCAAACAATGGCAAAAAGCTAGCCCTCATGTCTCCGGAGTATCAAATGAGTACCCTTTCAGGAAGAACCGCGATTGTGACCGGAGCCTCCTCGGGCATCGGCCGCGCCAGCGCCGAGGCCCTGGCGCGGGCAGGATATACCGTCTTCGGGACAAGCCGCAGGGCGATAAGCAACGGCCCGGCGCAGGTATCCATGCTGACATGCGACGTGACCGATGGCGACTCCGTCAGCGCCCTCGTTTCAACCGTCCTTGCGCAGACCGGCCGGATCGACCTCTTGGTCAACAATGCCGGTGTCGGCCTGCTTGGCGGCGCCGAGGAATCCTCGGTCGCACAGGTGAAAGCCCTGTTCGACGTCAATCTGTTCGGCGTCATCCGCATGACCAATGCGGTGCTGCCGTCGATGCGGCGGCGCGGCGAAGGGCGCATCATCAACATCGGCTCGATTCTGGGATTGGTACCCGCGCCATACTCAGCGCATTACTCGGCGGTCAAGCACGCGCTTGAGGGCTATTCGGAATCGCTCGATCATGAGGTTCGTGCCTTCAATATTCGCGTCTCGGTCATCGAGCCTGCATTCGTGCGCACCGTCTTCGACCAGAACGGCATTGAGCCCGATTCGGTGTTGAAAGAATACGATCAGGCCCGAGCCGGGGTCGAAGCGCTACTTCGCGATGTCATGCCCAAAGCCGATCGGCCGGAGATGGTGGCGGATGTGGTCGTCAAGGCGGCGACCGATGCCCGTCCGCGACGGCGCTATACCGTCGGCAAGGCAGCGCGCCAGGTCAGCCTGCTGCGCCGCTTCGCTCCCGCAGAGATGTTCGACAAGACCTTGCGCAAGCAGTTCCGCCTGCCGGTCTGAACAACGGTGAGACGGAGAGTTTCACGCACAAACGGTACACCAACAGACATTTTCAGAAAGTCACTGCCATGAAGGCATTCGTTGTCGATAAATATAACAAGAAAGGCATTCTGCGGCTGGCCGAGATGCCGGAGCCGGAGCTGCTGGACAATGATGTCCTGGTCGAGGTCCATGCCGCAGGAGTGAACCTGCTGGATTCCAAGGTCAGGACGGGCGAATTCAAGCTCATCCTGCCCTATCGCCGGCCCTTCATCCTTGGCCACGACGTGGCTGGGAGGGTTGTCAGGGTGGGCTCGAAAGTCCGCAAATTCAAACCCGGCGACGCTGTCTATGCGCGGCCGCGCGACGGTCGGATCGGGACATTTGCCGAATTCATCGCAATCGACGAAGCCGATGTAGCCCTGAAGCCCGCAAACCTCAGCATGGAAGAAGCGGCTTCAATCCCTCTGGTGGGTCTGACCGCCTGGCAGGCTCTCATCGAGAGGGCAGGCCTGAAGAAGGGCCAGAAGATCTTCATCCAGGCTGGCTCCGGCGGCGTGGGGACATTCGCCATCCAACTGGCAAAGCACCTCGGCGCGACCGTTGCGACAACGGCGAGCGCGGCGAGTGCCGACCTGGTCAAGGGGCTCGGCGCCGATGTCGTCGTCGACTACAAGAAAGACGACTTCGAGAACGTCCTGTCGGGTTACGACGTCGTCCTGAACAGCCAGGACGCCAAGACGCTTGAAAAATCCCTGAATGTGCTGAAGCCGGGCGGCAAGCTCATCTCCATTTCCGGTCCGCCGGATCCCGAATTTGCCAGGAAGCAGGGACTGAACGTGGTGCTAAGGCTCCTGCTGCGCCTGCTGAGCCGCGGTATTCGGACCAAAGCCAAGCGCCGAGGCGTGAGATTTTCGTTCCTGTTCATGTGGGCGCAGGGTGAGCAGCTGAGCAAAATCACGTCCCTCATCGAAGATGGGGCGATCCGCCCGCTTGTCGACAGGGTCTTTCCCTTTGAAGCGACCAATGAGGCGCTGGCTTACGTCGAAACAGGACGTGCCAAGGGCAAGGTCGTGGTCAAGGTGAGATAGCGCACCCACTCGCTTCGGGGCAATCAAGTGACCCTGGGCAAAGCGCCGCAAAGCGGACAAATTTCGAGAACGGTGTCAGCTATCCAATTGGCCAAGACGTCAGTTGTTGCGGATTGCCACGAAGCTTGCCGCGGCCTTCAGCAGGGTCGCCTGGTCGCCATAGGGTTCGAGCAGCGCATGCGCCTGGTCGACGAGGCCGTGCAGCTGCTTGCGGGCCCAGGCGGCGCCGTGCAGCGCCACCAGTGTCGCCTTGCCGGCGGCGGCGTCCTTGCCGGTCGCCTTGCCCATCTGGCTGGAATCGGCGGTCAGGTCGAGCAGATCGTCGGCAAGCTGGAAGGCAAGCCCGACAGCCGAGCCGAATTCGGCCAGCCGGTCGCGATCCTGCGGGGCTGCGCCGGCAATGATAGCGCCGGCTTCGCAGGCGAAGCGGATCAGCGCGCCGGTCTTCATCGCCTGCAGCCGGATGATGCCGGCCTCGTCCGGCCGGCTGCGCTCGGCTTCAAGGTCGAGCGTCTGGCCGCCGACCATGCCGCCGGCGCCGGCCGCGCGCGCCAGCGCCAGCACCAGGGCTGCGCGTCGCTCCGCCGGCAAGGCCGTCGCCTCGTCGGCGAGGACGTCGAAAGCAAGCGTCAACAGCGCGTCGCCGGCCAGGATGGCGGTGGCCTCGTCGAAGGCCTTGTGCACGGTCGGCTGGCCGCGGCGCAGATCGTCGTCGTCCATGGACGGCAGGTCGTCATGGATCAGCGAATAGCAATGCACGCATTCGAGTGCGGCCGCCACGCGCGATGCGGCCCCGCCATCGGCGTCGAAAAGGGCAGCACTTTCCATGACCAGGAAGGGGCGCAACCGCTTGCCGCCGTTCAGCACGCCATGGCGCATGGCAGCCATCAGGCGCTCCGGCCGGGCGATTTCGCCGGCAAGTGTGCGGCCGTCGAGCAACAGCCTGAGTTCGGTCTCGATCGCCGCCGCCCGCACCAAAAGTGCGGCTTCAAAGGCCATTTGCTCGTCTTTCGTCATGGCCGGGAGCGGTAGCCGACACTCAGACGTTGCGCAAGAAGCCTCGCGCCATTATGCCGGAGGCGGGAGAGTGGCGCGGGTGGGGCGGCTTGACGGAACCGATCGTCGATCATGAAACCGAAGGGCTGGACATGGCGCGACCGAGGCGCGTGAACCCCGCCGGTCTGAAGCGCCTGGCTCGGCGCTGCCTGGTTGTCGCCGCCGTGCTGGTGGCGATACCCATTGTGCTGACCTTCCTTTATTTGCCGTCCTTCGTGCATCCGATATCGACCTTGATGGTGAAAGACCTCGCGACATTTTCCGGCTACGACCGGCGCTGGGTGTCGATCGACGATGTGTCGCCGGTGCTGGCCAATTCGGTGATCATGTCGGAGGACGGGCAGTTCTGCTTTCATCGCGGCGTCGACCTCGGCGAATTGCGCGGCGTCGTCGACGATGCGCTGGCCGGCGAGGCCACGCGCGGCGCCTCGACCATCACCATGCAGACGGTGAAGAACCTTTTCCTGTGGTCGCGGCCGCTGGGCTCGGTGCGCAAGGTGGTCGAACTGCCGCTGGCCGTTTATTTCGACGCGGTGATGTCGAAACGGCGGATCATGGAGATCTACCTCAACATCGCCGAGTGGGGCCCGGGCATTTATGGCATCGAGGCGGCGGCGCAGCATCATTTCGGCGTTTCGGCCAAACAGCTGTCGCGGCGGCAGGCGGCCCTGCTCGCCGTCTCGCTGCCCAATCCGATTGCCCGCAATCCGGCCAAGCCGGGTCCCGGCTTGAGGCGGCTGGCCTCGCTGATCGAGCGCCGCGCCGGCCGCTCCGGCGCCTATGTCGGGTGTTTGGACTAAGCTGCACCGATATTCAGACGAGGCCGGCCTGACCTCAAATCCCGGCACACCTTGTGGTGCGGTAAAAAAATTCGCCGCAGTGCTGGCCAAAACGGCGTAGGGCGTGTATAGGCACCCGACTTTCTCAGATTATGGCCCTGACGCGGCTCTTTCACGAGGGCTATCGGGGCATTTTGACCATGTAGTGGAGCATATCCATGGCCGTTCCGAAACGAAAAACCTCTCCGTCCAAGCGCGGCATGCGCCGCTCGGCCGACGCTCTCAAGGCCCCGACCTATGTCGAGGACAAGAATTCCGGCGAAATGCGCCGCCCGCACCACATCGACCTGAAGACCGGCATGTATCGCGGCCGCCAGGTTTTGACGCCCAAGGAAAGCTGAGACCAGCTTTTCGAAGGTTGAATACCCAAAAGACCGGCCATTGGCCGGTCTTTTTGCGTTTGGTGGCTGCCTGGCTGCTTCGCGCCGTTCTCTATGCCCAAGGCCGGACCGTCGCTGGCGATACACGCAGCCGTCGCGGTGCTGTATTGCGTTGCGTCGCCGCGATTGCGGCTGAAGCACGTGCCTGCACCGTTGGTGGGGCGACAGAGGAAACCGCATGACCAAGCTCACCACAGCGCCGCGCGATGTGTTTCAGACCTTCATGAATTTCCCGCTGGTCGAGGATATCGATGCGCTGAAGGCCGATGTCGCCATCATCGGCATGCCTTACGGCAGTCCCTACACGGTCGACGAGCTGATCAACGACCAGACCAACGCGCCGACCGCGGTGCGGCGTGCCTCGCAACGCATCAGCCTCGGGCTCGACCGCTATGATTTCGACATTGGCGGGACCCTGTTCGACGGACAGGACGTCAAGGTGGTCGATGTCGGCGATGTCCCCGGCGATGCCGCCGGCGGCCACTACGGGCGGGCCGAAACGGCGATCCGAAAGATCCGCGCCGCCGGCGCCTTGCCGATCACCATCGGCGGCGATCACGGCATTCCGATCCCGATCTTCCGGGCGTTTGATGGCGAAGGGCCGATTACCCTGGTGCAGATCGATGCCCATCTCGACTGGCGCGACAACGTCAACGGCGTCAGGGAAGGCTATTCCAGCCCGATCCGCCGCGCTTCGGAGATGGCGCATATCGCCGAGATTTTCCAGCTCGGCATCCGTGGCCAGGGCAGCGCTAGGCTTGAGGAGGTCGAGGCGGCCCGCGCCTACGGCTCCAACATCATCACCGCCGATGAATGGCAGGATATCGGATGGCGGCCGCTACTACCTCACCATCGACGCCGACGGTCTCGATCCCTCTGTGATGCCGGCGGTCGAAGGGCCGGCGCCTGGCGGCATCAGCTACCGGCAGACGATCGAGCTGATCAAGGGGCTGTTCGCCTAGGGGCGCGTGGTCGGCATGGACATTGTCGAGATCGCGCCGGCGCGCGACGTCAACGAGATCACATCGATGACCGCCGGCATCATCATCCTCAATGCCATCGGCGCTGCCGTGCGCACCGGGCAGTTTAGGCGCTGAGCCGGGTGACACGGTTGTTGCACCCGGTCTTCGACCGTGTTCAAGGCTGTTAGCGAAAAATCTTGACGGCGTGCCTGCGGAGCATTCTACAGAAGGTGCCCCCATTGTTTACGCAATTCTGGACCGCTCACACTTTCCTGGAATTGCTAGAGGAGACGCCTGATGTTCGGTGCCATCCCGCTGCTGATCGTGCCCTTCGTGGCCTACAATCTCGGACTCCTCGGAATATTCGGCAGCGGCGACGATCCGTGGGCCACCGAAATCTTCTCATTCCGCATGATGTCGGGCGGGGTGTTTTCGATGACGCTCGGCGACCTGATGGTGGTGATCGGGCTGATCTTCCTGTTCCTCGAAATGGTGAAATCGGTGCGCACGACAAACGCCTCGATCATGGACCATCTGTTGTCGACGCTGGTCTTCGTGGCGTTCCTGGTCGAGTTCCTGCTGGTGAAGGGCGCGGCGCACTCCGTCTTCTTCACGCTGATGGTGATCGCCCTGTTCGACGTGCTGGCCGGTTTCTCGGTCTCGATGCGGTCGGCGAGTAGAGACATAAATTTGAACTAGCCGCCTTCCTTGGAGGGTCGCATCCGTTCGCGATTAGCGTGGCAGCTCTTTCGGTCCGTCATCCTAGGGCGAAGCAAGGAGCGCAGCGACGCAGCGCAGACCCTAGGATCCATTCCGTGAAGCTAAGGCGTTGCAACGGTTCAGAATTTTGCTCCGCTTACACTTTACGGCAAAGGTCGCGGCATGGATCCCAGGGTCTCCGCGACGGAGCTTCGCTCCTGCTTCGCCCTGGGATGACGAAATTCCCCTCAGCCCGGATCGGCGGTGAAGCCGGCGGCTTCGATGCCGGCGATGGCGGCAGCCTCGTCATTATCCGACGTATCGCCCGAAATGCCGACTGCGCCGATGACCGTGCCAGACTTGTCGCGGATCAGCACGCCGCCGACGACCGGCAGGACGCGCCCGCCCGAGACGTCGGAAATGCCGGCAACGAGATGCGGCCGCTCCTTGGCGAAAGCCTCGACGCGGCGCGAGCCCATGCCGATGGCGAGCGCGCCATAGGCCTTGCCGGCCGACATTTGCGGGCGCAGAAACGAGGCGCCGTCCTGACGCTGGAAGGCGACGAGATGAGCCCCGGCATCGAGCACGGAGACGCCGAGCGGCTTGAGCTTCAACTCGGCGCCCTTGGCGAAAGCGGCGTCGATGATGTGCTTGGCCTTTTCGAGGGTCAGTGCGGTCATGGCTGTCTCCTGTTCAAAACGCGTCAATCATCGGCCTGACACGCGAGATGCGAAATCCCGGTTGCGGTTGAAATTGCTTCGCGTGGGAAAGCGGAATGGCAGGCGGTTACAGGGGCGTGGCCGATATGCTCAGCCGCTTCCAGTCTGCCATCGACCATGGGGATCGTCAGGCGATTTTTTTCTTGGCCCGCGCTGGCTTCTTGACCGGGGCGGCGGGGGCATTGGCGAGGTCTTCGGCTTCCTTGGCAAGGCGCAATGCCCGGAGCTTGTTGGTCTTGGCCTGGCGGGCGTCGGCCTCGGCGACATACTCCGCCATCGCCTTTTGCCGCACCGTGGCTGCCTCTTCCTGCTTCTTGAAACGCATATCTGCCCGGGCGCGGGCAGTATCCTTAGAGTTCTCAACCAAGAGCGTTATCCAATCCCATAAATTATGTTTTTCAGCTCCTTGATAGCAGAGCCGCCCCATAAATGGGAAAATAAGTTGGTCAGGAAGCGGCGGCTTGGCCGGCGCTCGACGCCTTGCGAGCCACCACCGCCTCATATCCAGCCTGCAATGTGGCGCGGACGGAAGGCCGCCCCGGCGCTGCAACTGGCGTACCCAGATGGTCGTGGCGCAACTCGTCCATGAACTGCTCCCACATTGGCGGACCGCCCTTCTCCAGCAGTTCGGCGCGGATCGACAGCTCCTCGCTGACCGGCAGCCAGACGCGGCCCCAGGCACCGAGATGCGCCATGATCGGCACCAGCGTGATGGCCATCTCGGTCAGGCTGTAGATCGCCTTCTGCTTGTGCGAGGGATCGTCAGCCTTGGTCAGCATGCCGAGTTCCATCAGCCGCTTCAGCCGGTCGGCCAGGATGTTGGAAGCGATGCCCTCGATCGAGCCGTTGAGCAACTCGCGAAAGTGGCGTTTGCCGCCAAAAATCATGTCGCGCAGGATGATCAGGCTCCAGCGGTCGCCGAATACTTCCAGCGACAGATTGATCGGGCATCCCGAGCGGTGTTCGGTTTTCATCCGACTCTCCCCAAAAAACTGGTTGCATTATCGTATCAGTTTTATTATCGTGCAACCGATTGCAAAATGCAATTAGTTTGAAGCTTAAGCGAGGAGACTCCCATGACAAAGGCCGCAGCACCCGAAATCGTCTCCCAGACGTTTGGCGATCCCCGGGACCCAGCCGTGCTGCTGATCATGGGCGCCATGGCCTCGATGCTGTGGTGGCCGGAGGCGCTTTGCAAAAAACTTGCCGGCGAAGGCCGTTTCGTGATCCGCTATGACAACCGCGACACCGGCCTGTCGACCAAATATGCGCCTGGCGAGCCGCCCTACACGTTCGACGACATGGCGGACGATGCCGTCGGCGTCCTCGACAGCCATGGCATAGGGAAGGCGCATGTGGTCGGGATGTCGATGGGCGGCATGATCGCGCAACGACTGGTGTTGAAACATCCCTCGCGTGTCATCTCGCTGACGGTGATCAGCAGTTCGCCGGTGGGCATCGACACATCGCATCTGCCGGGGACGGCCGAGGCCTATATGGAGCACTCGGCCGACGGCGCCAAGGTCGACTGGTCGGACCGCGACCAGGTGATCGACTTCGTCATCAAGGACGCGCGCGCCATTGCAAGCACCGCGCATTCGTTCGACGAGAAGGCGATGAGGGCGTTCATTGAACGGGACTATGACCGATCCGGCGGCTTTTTGAGCGCGACCAACCATTTCATGCTGAAAGGCGGCGAGGATCTGAAAGGGCGCCTGCACGAGATCAAGGCCCCGCTGCTCGTCATCCACGGGACGTCAGATCCGATCTTTCCAGTTGAGCATGGCGCGGCCCTTGCCGATGCCATCGCCGGCGCACGGCTTGTCCGCATCGAAGGCGGTGCCCACGAACTGCATCCCCAGGATTGGGACACGATTGCCGCAGCTGTCATTGCCCATACCAAGCCCTGACAGAGGCTTGACAGGCTCCCCTGCGGAAATAGCCAGGTGACATTTCGGTGTTGTCAGGCAGTGTCAACGAATTCGAAAACAAGCGAGCAAAGCATGTCCCTGACGTTTCATTTCCATCCGCTGGCATCGTTCTGCTGGAAACCGCTGATCGCGTTCTATGAGAACGACACGCCCTTCACGCCGGTCATCGTCGATCTCGGCAACGAGCAGTCGCGCGCGGCGTTCCTGAAGGTGTCGCCGACCGGCAAAATGCCGGCGCTGCGTGACGAAGCGCGCAAGCGCACGGTGCTGGAATCGACCATCGTCATCGAATATCTCGCCGCGCACTATCCAGGTCCGGTCGAGCTCATCCCCACAGACATCGATCGGGCGCTGGCCGTCCGCCAGGCCGACCGTTTCTATGATTTCTACGTCCAGGCGCCGATGCAAAAGATCGTCGGCGACAGGCTGCGGCCGCAGGACAAGACCGATCCGTTCGGGGTCGAGGAGGCGCGCGCGCAACTGCGCAACGCCTACGCGATCGTCGAGGAGGAAATGCGCTCGAAAATCTGGGCGGCCGGCCATAGCTTCACCATGGCCGACTGTGCGGCCTCGCCGGCGCTCTTCTACGCCAACAAGGTCGAGCCGTTCGGCGACAAATATCCGGCCGTGAAACGCTACCACGACCGCCTGCTCAAGCGGCCCTCTTTCGCCAGGGTGATCGAGGAAGCGCAGCCCTATTTCAAGTTCTTCCCCTACAATAACGGCTGATCCGCACGATCTCGCCTAGGGTGCGATCAGCTTCTCGCGTCCTTTCGGCTCCACCATCTTGAGCCGGGTTTCGGGTCCGTCGGCTTCGAGGATGACATAGCTTACATCGTCGCCGCCAACGAAGCTCAGCCCGGAGCTGGCGGTCGAGGCGGCGATCTTGACCGAGGGCTGACCGTTTTCGGGGATCAGCCGGAACAGCACGGTCTCGGCCTCGCCTGCCGTCGCCGGCAGGATCGAAATGCTGGAGCGCAGCCGGCCTTCGCTGTCCACGATCTCAAGCCCGCTGCCGCGCAGGATGCCTGCGCCGTCCTGCGCTTTGGCCGGGAGAATCTGCATCAAACCGGTGGCCGCGAACAAAACCAGATTAACCGCAGTCACGGCACCAAGAAGCGTTTCGCGTCGCATCGGTGGTCCTCCTGTCGTAAGGCAAGGGGGCAAGGACCGGCTGTATTTTCCGCGTCGCGCCCGGCCTATGCTTCCCAGAACTGGTCTAGCCAAATATTGAGCTTGAGGAACCCGGCACTGCTGACCGTATAGACCCGCCTCGTGCCTTCGGCCTTGGCCTGAACCAGACCGGCGTCCAGCAGCACTTTCAAATGCTGGGACACGGCCGGGCGAGAGACTGGCAGGCCCGAAGCCAGTTCGTTGACGGTTTTTGGGCCGCGCCGGAGCTCTTCCAGGAGATAGCGCCGGTTGGGATCGGCAATCGCCATGAAGGCGTCAGAAAAGATCATGCCTATACTTGTGGGGCAAAGCTTTTCAAATCTCAACCGTCAGCTTCCGCTTTTCTGAGCCGCAATGCTTCAGGGGTGACCGAGCGATCGGCCGGCTGGGTCTTGAAGGCGTCGCGGTCTTCGATCGGCACCGGCGCGCGGCGGCTGATGCGCAGCAGCGTGTAGGCGGCGAGGCTGAGATGCGCCAGCGCGGTGGCCAGGAAAAGGCCCTCAGGCCGGAACCAGCCCATCAGGGCGGCGGCCAGCAAAGGCCCGATCATGGTGCCGAACCCGTACAGAAGCAGCAGGCCGCCCGAGACCTTGACGAAATCCTCGGCGCGCGCGTGGTCGTTGGCATGCGCCACGGCGATCGAATAGAGCGTGTAGGCAAAGGCGCCATAGGCGGCGGTTAGCACAATGACGAGAACCGAGGAGTGCGGTTCGAACAGGAAGATCAGGATGGCGAAGAGTGCGGCGCCGAAAGCGGCGCCAGCCAGCACGAAACGGCGGTCGGTCTTGTCGGAGAGGCGTCCGGCCGGAAGCTGCATGGCGGCACCGGCAACAACCACAAGGCTCATCATCAGCGCAATCTCGGCCGTGGAAATGCCGATGCGGGCGCCATAGACGGCGCCCAGCGTGCCCCAGGCGCCGTTGGCGATGCCGACCAACAGGCAGGCGACCGCCGACACCGGTGAGTTGGCATAAAGCCCTTTGACGTCGAGCTTGACGTCCTGCAACGGCTTGGGAGACGAGGCCGATGACACCGCAGTCGGGATCAGCGACAGGCAGAACAATATGCCGGTGATCATGAACAGCGATGCCGATTTGACGTCGCCGCCGGCAACGATCATCTGGCCGCCCATGATCGAGGCATAGGTGACCATCATATAGAGACCGAAGACGGTGCCGCGGTTCTCGTTGGTGGCCTTCTCGTTCAGCCAGCTTTCGATGACCATGAAGGCGCCGGCCATGGTGAAGCCGGTGAAGGCGCGCAGCAGGATCCAGACATATTCGTCGATGATCAGGCCGGTGAGCAGGGCGACGATAGCGCCCGACGCGGCAAAGGCGCCGAACGCCCTGACATGGCCGGCGCGGCGCACGAGGCGCGGTGCGAAGAAGCAGCCGGTGACGAAGCCACCGGCCCAGGCCGTGCCCATCAGGCCGAGCGATGCCGTCGAAAACCCTTCGAGCTGGCCACGCAGCGGCAACAGCAGCCCATGCAGTCCCGAAGCCGCGAGCAGGAAGGCGGTGCCGCGAAGCAGCGAGAGGATCGGTCTGTAACTTGCAAACATTGTTTGATCCGGCTGGAGGGGCATGTCAGTTCTGAAGACGGGAGCAGCTCTGAAGACAGGCGCATTCGGGCTTTTCGGCGGCGGATGCTCCGACGCCGAAACCAACGCGAAAACTAGCCGCGGCGAAACAGGGCTTCGGCCGCCGATTTGGTGCTGCCCTTGGTCTGCAATTCGGCTTCCAGCCGGGCGATCTCGTCGCGCAATATGCCGATCCGCTCGGTCAGGTCACCGACCGAAAGCAGCGACAGATCCTGTCCGATTTCATGCGGTCTGGATTTCTTTTTGGGTTCGTCGTCGAAGATCGCCATCGTCGCTCCTCCCTGATTCAGCATTTGGCCGATCCAACATTGGCCTGATTCAGCATTTGCCTGATCCGGCAATCAGCATACATAGGGCAGGGGTGCTGATGCAAACAGCCGGCGACAGACCGGCAGGATCGGGACGGAAACTTCATGGCGAGCGGACATAAAATTCCGACCAGGATGACGGCCATTGCAATTTCGCATCCGGGCGGCCCACGGGTGCTGAAACCGGAAACGCGCGACGTGCCGGTGCCCGGCCCCGGTGAAATCCTGATCCGGGTGCGCGCCGCCGGCGTCAATCGGCCCGACGTGCAGCAGCGCAAGGGCGCCTATCCGCCGCCGCCCGGCGCCTCGGACCTGCCCGGTCTCGAGGCATCGGGCGAAGTGGCAGCCCTTGGCGACGAGATATCGCGCTGGCGCCTCGGCGACCGGGTCTGCGCGCTGACGCCCGGCGGCGGTTATGCCGAATATGTCAAGGTTCATGCCGGCAGCGTGCTGCCGCTGCCTGCCGGCTTCACCCACACCGAAGCGGCTGCCGTGCCGGAGAACTATTTCACCGTCTGGCACAATGTGTTCGAGCGCGGCGGCCTGAAGAAGGGCGAGACGCTGCTCGTCCATGGCGGCTCGTCGGGCATCGGCACCACGGCGATCCAGCTGGCGTCGGCCTTCGGCGCCTATGTCGTCACCACCGCCGGCTCCAAGGAGAAATGCGACGCCTGTCTGAAGCTCGGCGCCGACCGGGCGATCAACTACCGCGAGGAGGATTTCGTCGCCGCGGTCAAGGATGCCACCGGCGGCAAAGGCGCCGACGTCATTCTCGACATGGTCGGCGGCGACTATGTCCAGCGCAACTACGAGGCGGCGGCGGTCGAGGGCCGGATCGTTCAGATCGCTGTCCAGGCCGGCGCGGTGGCGAGCGCCGATTTTTCAAAAATCATGGTCAAGCGGCTGACCCATACCGGCTCGACGCTGCGGCCCCGCACGGTCGAGTTCAAGGCAGCAATCGCTGCGGCGCTCGAAGCGCAGGTGTGGCCGCTGCTCGGCACACGCAAAGTGTCGCCGGTGATGGACATGATCTTCCCGCTGGCCGACGCCTGGCGGGCGCATGAGCGCATGGAAGAGGGCGAGCATATAGGCAAGATCGTGCTCGACGTCGGCTAGGACGGACGTACCGGTATTCAGGTGAGGCCGGCCTGCAAACGGCGGCTGCCTGCGCTTCCGGTGCTCACGTACCTAAGTACGCTCCGCTCCGGTTCTCGGCAGTCACCGTTTTCGGCTCGGCCTGACCTGAATCTCCGCACGTCCTAAGTGCGCGCGCCCCGCCAATAAGCTGAACAGAACCTTAATGGTGCAATGCAGCATTTGCATTGCGGCTATGCAAAGACGTCTGTTCAATTCGTGGGCAGCACTGCCTATCTAAGCGTCATCGAAACGATTTGATCCAACAACTGGAGGAATACCATGAACCCGATCCGCGCTTTCCGTAACTGGCGTATGTACAACGAAACCGTGCGCGAGCTGAACAAGCTCAACGCCCGTCAGCTCAGCGACCTCGGCATCAGCCGCGGCGACATCGAGCGGATTGCCCGCAAGGCTATCTAATTCGAGGCATGGCCGGCCGTAAGGCCTGGCCATGTGCTGGAAGCAAGAGCCGCAGCAGACGTTTACCGTCGCCGGTTCCGAGCCCGCTGGACCCTGTCCGGCGGGTTTTGTCGTTTTGGACCCTCTTTTTATGACTCGGGATCAACGATCGCCGAGGCCGAGGCTTTTCCGGCCTCCACGCAGTCTGCGTCCGGCGGGGCACCCTGCGCCAAAAACATTGCGAAACGGCGGCGGAGCGGTTATACAGGCCGCGAATTTCCCATTTTGGTGGCTCTAAACCACCGCCCGCGCGGGAACGCGGGCGAACGAGAAGGATTTTTGAAATGGCCAATACGCTGCTGATGCCCAAGGCGACCGCCGTCTGGCTGGTCGACAACACCGCGCTCTCCTTCGAGCAGATCGCGCAGTTCTGCGGGCTGCATCCGCTCGAGGTCAAGGCGATCGCCGATGGCGAATCGGCGCAAGGCATCAAGGGCATGGACCCGATCATGACCGGACAGCTGACCCGCGACGAGATCGCGCGCGCCGAGAAGGATCCGAACCAGCGCCTGAAACTATCCGACCCCAAGGTGCGGGTGCCGGAATCCAAGCGCAAGGGCCCGCGCTACACGCCGCTGTCCAAGCGCCAGGACCGGCCCAATGCCATCCTGTGGCTGGTGCGCAACCACCCGGAATTGAAGGACGCGCAGATTTCGCGCCTGGTAGGTACGACCAAGTCGACGATCGAACAGATCCGCGAGCGCAAGCACTGGAATTCGGCCAATCTGCAGCCGATGGATCCGGTGACGCTGGGTCTCGCCTCGCAGATCGACCTCGACATGGAAGTCAACCGCGCCTCGCGCGGCCGCGAACAGGCGCAGCCGGTCGGTGATACGCTGCTGCCGGCGGCCCTGACCGAGCGCCTGGTGCCGGCGCCGGAGAAGCCGAAGGATGAGGACGCCGAGCTCGACGCCAACGCCGTGTTCGCCAAGCTCTCGGCGCTCAAGTCCAAGAACGAAGACGCGGACGAAGAGTAAGGTCTGCGACAGACCAACAAAAAAGCCCGCTTCGCGCGGGCTTTTTTATACCTAGCTTCGAGCAGCCCGGTCCGGCGTCATGCCGTAATCCTCCGAGCGCTCGACGGCGCGGTAGAAATCGGCGAGCTGCTTGCCGCGTTCCGGCTTGAAGATACGGCCGGCGATGACCACGGAGGCAATGCGGTCGATGCGGAAGGCGCGGAAATCGTCGCGCATCTCGCACCAGGCGACCAGCGTCCATACCTTGCCCCAGAACCACAGGCCGAGCGGGCGGATATCGCGCCCGGTGCCGCGGCCGGCCTCGTCGCGATAGTCGATGGTCAGCACTTGGCGCTTCTCGACGGCGCGTTCGATCAGGTCGATCGCCTCGCGGGCGGCGTCGCTCACCACCCACATTGGCGTGTGGATCTCCGTGCGGGCGATGCGGTCCTTTTCGGCGTCGGGCAGCACGGCGCCGATCTTGACCAGCGCCTCGTCGGCGGCACGCGCCATGGCGGCACCACCAAAGGCGCGCACCATGCGCGCGCCGGCGACCAGCGCGACGATCTCGTCACGCGTAAACATCAGCGGCGGAAGGTCGAAACCCTCCCTCATCATGTAGCCAACGCCCGCCTCGCCGTCGATCGGCACCCCGGTCGACTGCAGGTCGGCAATGTCGCGGTAGATGGTTCGCTCGGAAACCTCGAGCCAGGTACCGAGCTTCTGGGCGGTGACCAGCCGGCCACCGCGCAGATGCTGCACGATCTGGAAGAGCCTGTCGGCACGGCGCATCGTATGGTCCCTCGGCTGTGTTTCTATGAATGTCGTAGTCCCCAAACCGGTTCCGGGCGACATCCATTATGGTTTCAATCCTTCGCGCTTGCGCTGCGCGGCGACGAATTCCGCGCCGAAGGACAGTTTCTTCGTCGTCGGCGCGTTGGTGTCGAGCACGCGCCAGAACGGCGCAATCGCTGACAATTCCATGCCGCGCTCGAGATCCTCATTGGCGGCTTCTGCAACAGTGCGCAGATGATAGCCGATGGTGAC
Organism: Mesorhizobium sp. CNPSo 4688; assembly: GCF_057784295.1. Taxonomy (NCBI): domain Bacteria; kingdom Pseudomonadati; phylum Pseudomonadota; class Alphaproteobacteria; order Hyphomicrobiales; family Phyllobacteriaceae; genus Mesorhizobium; species Mesorhizobium sp. CNPSo 4688. The sequence goes on along the minus strand of NZ_JBWLUY010000010.1, from coordinate 253,669 downwards.
CGGACATGTCACTTGCGCCCCGTGCTCGATGGCGAGAGCGGTGCGCAAGGCGCGGACGTCCATCTCGACGCCTTTGGGTATGGAGCGGATGAAATCATCGACCTGGCGGGCCGTCGGCACCAGCATCGGCTGGCCCTCGACGACGTCACCTATCGTGCGCGGCGTCGGCTTGACGCCATTGATACCGGGCGTGTTCCGCCTGTCGTTCCAGCTTTTCACCATTCATGTCTCCTGACACGGTTATGGCACGGTGCTCCTGACAGCATTCTGTCAGGAGCCTTCAGCATCGTCGGTAAGCGAGCGCAAAAAGATCTTGCGCCAGCCCGGGGGAATTGCTGGCCGAGTCTCATGTCAATGATCTGGGCGTTGCGGGGGCCGCATCCAAGCATTGTCATGGAAAAAACGCCTCAGACCTCGCGAATGCGGCTGCGACCTTCATACATATCGGGCCAGCCAATGTCCTTGCGGATGTCCGCCGGCAGGGAGTTCAAGAAGCGCTGGGTACGGACTTCATTGCGCATCGTGCGGATCTTGCCGACATAGTGCTGTACGCTGTTCAAAATACCAAAGCTGTTCATGACCGTCTCCTCTTCTTTGATGGAGACACTATCGCACACCCCTCCTGACAGCAGTCTGTCAGGAGCCTGTCAGGTCGCTGAAGAAAGCTGCGAGGTGCGTTTCGGGCGGCTCGGAAACGAGCGTTTTGTCAGGAATGGCCGGATTGGCAAAGACCATGGAAGAAGCGCTTTGACAGCCGTCCGCGATGCTGGTCAAAGGCAGCATGTCGAAACTGCTCGCCCTTGTCATCATCGGCATGATGGCCATTCAGCTGATCAAGCCGCTCGGCTGGCCAGGTCTAAAGCGGCGCGGCGATTTCTGGAAGCTGGCGCTGCTGGCCATGGCGGCCATCGCGCTGGCCGGCGCGCTGGGACACTGGACATAGCACCGCCCTTGCCGGAGCAGGCAGGCTTGTGTCAGGTCGGATCGACCGTTCCCATGGCGATCATGCGAATTGCGGTGAGGCTGGGGACGAAGAAGTAATCGCCACCGCGCGTCGTCACGAATTCAGGCAGGTTCGCTGCGATGAAGGGCGTGGCATTGGCCGGCCCGGCCGGAATGACGTGCTTGCTGGATTCGGCCCGGTTGCCGGTCAGCGGGCAGGTGTCGTTGCCGGCTTCGAAATCCAGGCCGTAGCTCATCCATTGCTGCTGGATGAATTCGAACTGCCGGAAAATGCTTGAACAGATCGCCATCATGATGACGCCCTGTTCGCCGTCGGGATCGGCATAGGGCAGCCCGCGGCGCAGGATGCGGCGGCGGTTGGTGAGCGTGCTTGCCCCATGCGTCTCGCTCAGCAGCGGATCGAGCATGTCGCGCGGATTGGCGCGGCGTATATGGGCGCCGAACGGGCATTTGGCGCCGTCGAGATCATCGCCGTAACGAAATCCGGTGAGTAGCCGGGCAAAGGCGGCGAGCCGCTCCTGGTGCTTGACGTCGTCGCGCGGCTTGCGCAGCGCGGGGTCGATGCAATCCGCCCATTCGGCCATCAAGCGCTTGCAATCGTCCCAGTTCGGCGCGGCCAGCAGCGGAATGCCGGACCGCCAGCGGCCGACCAGCTTGGCCGAGACGGTCTCATAGGCCTCCACGTCGTCGGCAATGCCGGTAACCTGCTTCCACAGGGCCGCCTGCCGCCGCATCTCGGCCTCGAATCTTGGCACGTCCTGGCGCAGCTTGCGCCAGACCATGAAGGTGCCGTTGCGGGCAAAACCGGGCGGCTGCGTGGCGACCGGAAACTCCTGGCCCTCGTCGACCTGACCGAGGATGAACTCGCCGGTCTCGAGCGCTTTCCAACTGGTCTTGGGATCGTAGGGGCCTTCGGCGATCTTGCCGGCGCCGATGACGGCGCGCGCCTCTGCGTCGGCCTGGAACTGGCCGCGAAAGACCGGGTCGCTGATGCCGTCGGTGAAGCCGAAGGGCTCCTTCGGCTGCGGGACCATCGTGCCGTCGGGACCGGGGCACATCAGCGCGGCGGAATCCTGCCAAAGGCCTTGTCCGTCAGATCCGTGTCCTGCAAGGAGAGCCACGCCGCCATTGGACTTTGCCGCAAGCTCCTGCAGCCATGCTGTCCATTGCCCGAGTTCGGGCAGCGGCGTGCCGTCGGAATTGGCGCCGACATTGAGCGACACCCAGACATGAACCGGCCGAACGGCGCCGTCGAGATGCGAACGCCACACAGGGTCCCACCGCTGCGGCGCGCTGCCTTCGACATCGCCGAGGATGTCGGCGCGGCAACCCATGCCGTCGATGAACTCGTCGGGCAAAAGACGCAGCGTGCGGGTCGGCAGATCGAGCGCGCGCAGGCCGAGATAGGTGAAGCCGATGTTGAGCGTGATCGGCGGCTTGCGCAGCAGCGTGGGTCCGGCGCCGCCAGCCTCCGACTTTCCCCATGGCTCGGCGGTAGTGATGCGCGGCCGGATGCCTTGCACGAACAGCCGGCCGGCAGCAGCGTCAGCGATGGTGAAAAACAGATGCCGGCTGTGCGGAAAGCCAAAACGGCCATAGGGGCGATGGATGTTGCCCTGGATGTCGGGAAGGTCGAGTTCGATCATCGCGCCCACTCCGCCGCCGGCGCCCGGATTTCACCGGCCTGCTGCGTAGGCCCCGCCGGATCGTCCGGTTTTATGGCGCCGAGAAAGGCACCGAAGCGGGCGTGAAGCGCTGCGTCGTCAAGGCCCTGCGTCTCGATGGCGAAACGGGTGAAATGCTGCTGGATGAACAGCGACTTCAGGACCGAAGGCAGGTCTGCGCCGGGTGCGGTTGGAAAGGGCGTCATGCCCTGGTGGAAGACCCTGCGATACAGGCTCCAGGCCATGAGCAACGTCAGGATGACCAGCAGCGAAACCACGGCGACGCCCCATGTGGCTGCCGTCGCGATCCATTGCGCAAAAGCATTGTGAACGCCGAAAACAGCGAAGATGCCGTGCAGAAGCAGGACCGCGAGCCAGATTGCGATCGCGCCTGCCGCGGCGATGCCGACCGGCTTGAGCGCGCCGAGCGCCAGGGTCTTGTCTTTCACATCGAGCCCGTCCGGCCAGTAGTCGTTGAACGGCATCGTCGTCTCGATCTGGCAGCGCTTGATATAGGCGTGAAAATCCTCGGCCGTCTTGACCCCGTCAAAGCCGACGCAATGGCCGAAGATGACCATCAGATCGCTTTGCATGGTCGCCCACAATTGATCGGTGTAGGCGCGCAGCGCATCGCCGTCGGCCTGTGCGTCGATATCGGCCGCAAACAGCAGAAAGGGCGTGCCCAGCTGGTCGACAGGCTGTGGCGCCAGGGGATTGACGCTGCGTATGGCGCCGACCAGCGCATCGCCCGAAATGCGTCCGTTGAAGGCCGGCCCGTTGATGATGACGAAGCGCGCGAGATGGTTCAGCGTGTTGCGCGAGAAGGGCGACGGCCATGCATCCGGCGGCGATACCGCCGTCTGCTTTCCCGTGGCCATCAGCGCCAGCTTCTGCGCCAGCATCTGCCGGTGCGAGCGCGAACGGCCGATTTCCGGGTCGATCATCACGTCGACCCGGATGGGAGCCAGGACCGTCAGGAAATAGTGGCCGCCGTCAAGGTTTGGCATTGGCCGCCCCATGCTTCTGGTTCAGCATGTCGATGAATTCGTGCCGCGCCTTGTCGGCCTTGCGTGTCGCCACCGAAGCGATCGGGGCGAAGCCTGGCGAGGCCAGCGAATTGGCCACCTTCACAAGCGCCTGCCTGTAAGCCTGCGCGAAGGCGTTCGGGTCGCCGCTGGCATGAAGCCTGGCAAGCGTCAGCACTTCGTTGCGCACCCGCAGCGCCGCCTTGATGTCGCGCTGCGCGGCGCCCGGCGTGGCGTTGTAATAGTAGTTGGTATGAATCTGGTTGGCGCCGATATAGTCCTTGAAACTCGAGATCGGGATCGAGTGGGGATATTTGGTGCTGGCGTACCAGAACATGTCCAGGCCGCTCGGGATGCCGTCGGCGAAGGCGTCGATATACTGGTCCCAGGTGCCGTTGAAATTGGACAGGAACAGCATGTAGTCGTTTTGAATGGCTTGCTTGCCCTGGCCGAGATCAGGCCATTGGTCGCGCCGGATGATCACCCAACGCGCGAAATGAATGAGCTTCAGTCCAAGCAAACCCGACAGCTGCGCAGGCCCGGCGCGCGCCACCATGAAAATCAGGGTCTGAATCCATGTCCGCCAAGGCCGCATCGGCGTCAGCACGTTCATGGCATAAGCTTTGCCGGCAATGTTCGACATGCCACCCCAACCCCTCGCCCAACGGCAGAATGACCCAGCGGTCGTGAATCCGCAAGGTGGCATTGCGGAAGTAACGCCAGGCTGGCGCATTCATGTTGTTTTGACTTGGAATATTCTTCCTCCAATTCATTGGAGGGATGCCGAAATCAACAGTATTTCGAAAATAATCGATCCGGATCTCCGAACCGGCTAGCCCGAACCCGTGCCCGATCTGGTCAATCGCGGAGGACCTGCCCGACCAGGTGTTCGGCCCAGGCCCGGTAGCCTGCTTCCGAGGCATGAAAACCGTCGGAGGCAAAACCCTCTTCGGGATTGGTGATCGGCAGGCGCGGCGCGGGTACGGCGCCGCGCTCGAAACAAAGGCGCTCGCCCATGCGGTTCATTGCGGTGGCGCGGATCTCAAGGATTTTGCCAAGCAGCGGCGGCATCGCCGGCGCACGGGTAAACTCCAGCACCGGCGACCAGACGACACGCGCCTCCGGCCATTTGGCCCGAAGTGCGTAGAGCAGGCCGCCGAACTCTTTCTTGAAGCGCGGCACCGAGTGGAAATTCTTGGTGTCGTTGGTGCCGATGGCGAGCACGATATGCGTCCACGGATCGGCCGACAGATTGGGCAGCACATGGTCGCGGATCTGGCCCGAGGTTGCCGAGTTGAAGCCGGCGGCGCGCCAGCGCACGGCGTTGCCGGTGCGTTGCGCGATCATCACCGCAAGCTGCGCGGCAAGCCCGTCCTCGGAATTGCCGATGCCGACCGAGGCGGCCGAGGAATCGCCCAGCACCAGCAGCGAGATTGCCGGTGCCTTGCCCGATATCTCATGCATCACCGGCCCTTGTGCCGGCAACATGCGGGTGGTGCGGCGGCGCACGCCGAGCCCCTGCCAGACATAGACGGGGTAGGCGAGCCAGGTGAGAAGGGCCGGGAAGCGCATGGCGATACCGTTATAGATTGGCGGCAGGCTTAGCGCATGTTCGGGCCGAGGTGAACGCCTTCAATCGTCGCAGCAGTTCGGCTTGTCCGCGTGCCTGTCCTGATATTCGTCATGCAGCCGCACCCAGTCCATCAGGTTTTGATAGGGGCCATTTTCGTCGCGGCCCTTCGGCGTCATGTCGAGATAATCGTAAGTGCCGATCTGAGCCTCGCCGCCACGGGCGCGCGACGTAAAGGTGAGGAAGATGTCGCCGTTCTCGTCCTTGCAGAAAACACTGGTGCCGGGAAGATCCTTCGATGTCCGTGGACGGGTCTCGAAATTGTAGGTGGTGTCGCCGGCGGCGATCTGCTTGTCGGTGAACGAGACCTGCATGTCGAAGTTGAAATCCGAGGCGTAGGACGACACCCAGTCGAATTTCCAACCCATGCGCTGCTTGTAAGGCAACAGCTCCGCCAGTGGCGCGCGCGCAACCACGACCAGAGACACGTCGTGATGCCTCAAATGCTGGTTGGCGCCGTCTATATGGTCGGCAAGGAAGGAGCAGCCTTCGCAGCGATGATCCGACCCTGGCGTCATCATGAAGTGATAGACGATGAGCTGGCTGCGGTCGGCGAACAGCCCGGCCAGGTTCTTCGGACCTTGCTCGGTCTCGAAGACGTAATCTTTCCGGATCCTCAGCCAGGGCAATTCACGCCGCTCGGCTGCGATGCGCTCGCGAAACCGCGTCAGTTCCTTCTCGCGCGCCAGATGCGCCTTGTGCGCCTCGAACCAGTCTTCGCGCGAAACCACCTTGTTGCTAGGCATGAACTTCTCCCTGTCTGTCATCCCAAGGACGTTCGGGATGGGCAGGAACCGACATCGCCGTCAGCTTTTGCCGAAGGGGAGATAAGGATGGACAAGCTCCATCCCAAGCCCGCACGCCACAAACAAAAACCCGGGCGCATCGGCCCGGGTTTGTATGACAACGGGAGGACTGCGCTCAGGCAGCCTGTTCGAGGCTCGCCTGCCATTTTCCCAGCGCCGCCAGATGGTTCATGTGGGCGCGATGGGTGAAGGCGGCCTGGCCGGCGGCTACGTTCGATGCCTTGCCGCTCCAGGCCTTTTGCGGGGCGGCCTGCAGGGCACGGCCGTAGGAGAAGGTCAGCTTCCAAGGATGCGGGCCGATGGCGTTGATGGCGTTGAGATTGGCCGTCGCCTCCTCGTCGGACTGTCCGCCCGAGAGGAAGGCGATGCCCGGCACTGCTGACGGCACCGTCTCGCGGAAAAGCTTGATCGTCTTCTCTGCGATCTCCTCGGGGCTGTTCGTCTTGCCGGATTTCTTGCCGGCAATGACCATGTTGGGCTTCAGGATCGAGCCTTCCAGCACCACGCGCGCCGCATGAAGCTCGTCATAGAGCTTGATCAGCGTGGCCTTCGAGACCGCGTAGCAGGTGTCGATGTCGTGGGCGCCGTCCATCAGCACTTCCGGTTCGACGATCGGCACGATGCCGGCTTCCTGGCACAGCGCGGCATAGCGGGCCAGCGCATGGGCATTGGAGGCGATGGAGTTGGCCGAGGGCACGCCCTTGCCGGTGTCGATGTCGATCACCGCGCGCCATTTGGCGAAGCGAGCGCCGAGCTTGTAATAATCGGCAAGGCGTTCGCGCAGGCCGTCGAGGCCTTCGGTGATGGTATCGCCGGGAAAGCCCGCCAGCGGCTTGGCGCCGGCATCGACCTTGATGCCGGGAATGGCGCCCGCTGCCTTGATGATGTCGACCAGCGGCGTGCCGTCGGCGGCCTTCTGGCGAATGGTCTCGTCATAGAGAATGACGCCGGAGATGTATTTGGTCATCGCGTCCTTGGCGCGGAACATCATCTCGCGGTAGTCGCGGCGGCTGTCGGCGGTCGATTCGACGCCGATGACGTCGAAGCGCTTCTTGATGGTGCCGGAGCTTTCATCGGCGGCCAGCAGGCCCTTGCCGCCGGCCACGATCGCGGCGGCAATATCTTCGAGACGTTCGCTCATTTTTGCTTCTCCTGAAGGGTTTCTTCCGCGCTTAACGGAAGTCTACCGCCAAAGGAATGGCATCGGAAAGCTCGAATCGATTGAAAGTTTCCGGCGCGTCATTTGGCGCCGTCGTTCCGGTCAGGCTTGCTTTTTCAGCACGTCGACGCCGGGCAGCGGCTTGCCTTCCATCCATTCCAGGAAAGCGCCGCCGGCGGTCGAGACATAGGTGAAGTCGTCGGCGACGCCGGCATGGTTGAGTGCGGCCACCGTATCGCCGCCACCGGCGACCGAGACCAGCTTGCCGGCGTTGGTGCGGGCTGCCGCGTGCCTGGCCGCTGCCACCGTGGCATGGTCGAAAGGCTCGATCTCGAAGGCGCCGAGCGGGCCGTTCCAGACCAGCGTCGCGGCGCGATCGATCCATTCGCCGATCGCCTTCACGGTCTTTTCGCCGACATCGAGGATCATGCCGTCGGCCGGCACGTCCGAGATGGCGACGGTCTCGCAGGCCGCGCCCGCCTTGAATTCCTTGGCGACGACGCCGTCGACCGGCAGGATGATGGCGCAGCCGGCTTCGGCGGCCTCGATCATGATCTGCTTGGCGGTCGGGGCAAGGTCGTGCTCGCACAGCGACTTCCCGACAGCGGTGCCGCGCGCGGCAAGGAAGGTGTTGGCCATGCCGCCGCCGATCACCAGCGCGTCGACTTTCTTCACCAGGTTCATCAACAGGTCGATCTTGGTCGACACCTTGGCGCCGCCGACAATGGCAACGACAGGGCGGACCGGATTGCCCAGACCTTTCTCCAGTGCCTCGAGTTCGGCCTGCATGGTGCGGCCGGCATAGGCAGGCAACAGCCGCGCCAGGCCTTCGGTCGAGGAGTGCGCCCGATGCGCGGCCGAAAAGGCGTCGTTGACGAAAATGTCGCCATTGGCGGCAAGCCTTTCGGTGAAGGCCGGGTCGTTCTTTTCCTCGGTCTTGTAGAAGCGAGTGTTTTCCAAGAGCAGCACGTCGCCCTTGTTCATGGCGGCGACTGCACTTCCCGCCGTGTCGCCAACGCAATCCGAGGCAAAGCCAACGGGACGGCCGAGCACCTCGGCTGTGGCCTTGGCGATCGGCTCCAGCGAGAATTCGGGCGAGGGACCGTCCTTCGGCCGGCCGAAATGGGCGAGCAGGATGACCTTGGCGCCCTTGCCGGACAGTTCGGCGATGGTCGGCGCGATGCGTTCGATGCGGGTGGCGTCGGTGACCTTGCCGTCGGCGACGGGCACGTTGAGGTCGACCCGCACCAGCACGCGCTTGCCGCTGATATTGCCGATATCGTCGAGTGTCTTGAAGGCGGCCATGCTGGTTCCTTTCCGTGAAAATCGCCGGGACCATACCTCGCATCAATGACGATGCAAGGCTTGAGCCGGGATGGAAGCGAAAATTTGAGGGCTGGATCGAAGGGAGCGTAGACGATCGCCTTGTCAGCTCTCGGTCGTTGCCTTTTCCACCGTCGGCTCCGGGGCGGCGGGCTTCTCATCGGCTCGTACCTCGGCCAGCTGCGTTTCCGTCGGCTTGCGCCAGTTGCGGACGAAGGCGGAGACACGGTCACCGATCTCGCCGGCGCTGAGGAACACCGGGACCCGCGCCACCGGCGCGGTCGGCTCGAAGGACAGGCCGAGGCCTGTGATCTTGCCCTTGTCGTCGACGTCGCGGACGATCAGCTCGATCGGCCCGATCAGCACCCGGTCGGCATATTCGGCGTGGCCGCCGAGCCTTGCCGTCACCAGCGCGCCGACGGTGAGCTTCTGCTCGGCTTCGGTCAGGCCCGGCGTGTAGGCGGCTTCCAACTCGGCGGCGGAGCGTGCCGGATCGACAGCGAAGGCGCCGAAGAAATCGGCATCCTCGGGGTCGACCACGGCGCGGCTGGCGAACAGCTTGTCGAGCAGGCGCGGATAGCGGTCAGGCACGAAGATATAGACCTGGTCGCCGGCAGCGAGCCGGCCCATGTCCTGGAAGCGCATCGAGCGGCCGTCGCGAAGCACCAGCGAGGGCCTGGCCCAGCGCGGGATGCGCTCGCCGCGCGCCACCGGGCTGCCGGGCGCGACGCGATAGGCGAGAAGCTCGTGATGGGCCGAGCCCGGCAGTTCGAGTTCGACCTTGTCGAGAGGCCCGAGCCTCGCCGGCACGATCAGGCCGAGGCGGCGCGCCAGTGGCCCGACCGTCCAGCCCTGCACCACCAGCGAGACCAGCACGATGATGAAGGCGGTGTTGAAGATGACGCGGCCGTTCTCCAGCCCGCCGAGCAGCGGGGTGATGGCAAGCAGGATGGAGACGGCGCCGCGCAGGCCGACCCAGGATACGAAGGCGACCTCGGGACGCGGCAGGCGGAACGGGATCAGGCAGAGCCAGACGGCGACCGGGCGCGCGACAAACATCAGGAACAGGCCAAGCGCGATCGCCGGCAGCATGATGGCCGGGAATTGGGAGGGCGTCGCGAACAGGCCGAGGATCAGGAACATGATGATCTGCGCCAGCCACGACATGCCGTCCTGGAAGCGCTTCAGGATGGTGACGGCGCGGATGTCGGAATTGCCGGCAATCAGACCGGCGATATAGACGGCCAGAAAGCCCGAGCCGCCAATGGCGCCGGCGGCGGCGAACACCATCAGCGACAAGGTCAGCACGAAGATCGGCAGCAGGCCGTGGTCGAGATTGAGCCGATCGACGAGGCGTACGATGGCAAGGCCGCCAAGCACGCCGACAATGGCGCCGAGGCCCATATTGAGCACGAAGCCAAGGACCAGATTGGTGACCAGCACATGGGTCTCGGGATTGGCGTGGGCGGCGATGACCTCGACCAGCGTGATGGTCAGGAAGATGGCGATCGGGTCGTTGGTGCCGGATTCGACTTCGAGCGTGGCGCGCACGCGCTCGCGCAGGTTGATCTCGCCGGCGCGCAGCAGGAAGAACACAGCGGCCGCGTCGGTCGAGGCGACGGCAGCCCCGAGCAGGAAGGATTCCAGCCAGCTGAGGTCGAGCAGGTAATAGGCGGCGGCGCCGAACAGGCCCGTGGTCAAAAGCACGCCGAAGGTCGCCAGCGACAGCGCCGGCCCGGCCGCCTGGCGCAGCGCATTGAGCGGCGTGCCGAAACCGGAATCGAACAGGATGACCGCCAGCGCCAGTGAGCCGGCAAAATAAGCCACGCGCGCATTGTCGAATTCGATGCCAAGACCGTCGGTGCCGGTGGCGAGACCGATGCAGAGGAAGAGCAGCAGCAGGGGAGCGCCGAAGCGGAAGGCGATCAGGCTCGAAAACGCGGCGGCGACGACGAGCGCTGTGCCGACCAGCGTGACGAGATAGATCGCATGCTCCATCCGTGACTTGCCCCTCGAATTCCTCTTTCTCCCGATTTACGGGAGAGTGGGGCGAAGGCATGGCCAGTGCAAGGCGGGAGGGTGGTTTTTTGCCCTATGCCGCTGATTTTCGTGCATTTTGGCCGGTCGGGCTGGCCTGGCACGCGCCCCGACGAAAAACGCCCGGACAAAGCCGGGCGTTTCAAAGCGTGAGACGATGCCTGCGATCAGGCGATGGTCTTGCCAAAGGCGACGGAGGTGTCGGCCATGCGGTTGGAGAAGCCCCACTCATTGTCGTACCAGGACAGCACCGAAACGAAGTTGCCGTCCATGACCTTGGTCTGGTCGAGCGCCATGATCGAGGAGCGCGGATCGTGGTTGAAGTCGATCGACACATTCGGGTGATGGGTGACGCCCAAAATGCCCTTGAGCTTGCCGTTGGAAGCAGCGATCACCGCTTCGTTGATTTCCTGCACGGTGGTGGCGCGCTTGGCAATGAACTTGAAGTCGACGACCGAGACGTTCGGCGTCGGCACGCGGATCGAGATGCCGTCGAGCTTGCCCTTGAGGTCGGGCAACACGAGGCCGATCGCCTTGGCGGCGCCGGTCGAGGTCGGGATCTGCGACAGCGCGGCGGCGCGGGCGCGGTAAAGGTCCTTGTGCATGGTGTCCAGCGTCGGCTGGTCGCCGGTGTAGGAGTGGATCGTCGTCATCATGCCCTTTTCGATGCCGACGGCCTCGTGCAGCACAGCGGCCAGCGGCGCGAGGCAATTGGTGGTGCAGGACGCGTTCGAGATGACGATATGGTCCTTGGTCAGCTTGTCGTGATTGATGCCGTAGACCACGGTGAGGTCAGCACCTTCGGCCGGCGCCGAGACGACGACGCGCTTGGCGCCGGCGGTCAGGTGTGCTGCGGCCTTGTCGCGGGCGGTGAAGATGCCGGTGCATTCGAGTGCGATGTCGACGCCGAGCTCCTTCCACGGCAACTGCGCCGGGTCCTTGATTGCGGTGACCTTGAATTTTTCCTTGCCGACGGTGATCTGGTCGCCATCGACGCTCACTTCGTGCGGGAAGCGACCATGGACGCTGTCATAGCGCAGCAGATGGGCGTTGGTCTCGACCGGGCCGAGATCGTTGACGGCGACGACGTCGATATCCTTGCGGCCGGATTCATGGATGGCGCGCAGGATGTTGCGGCCAATGCGGCCAAATCCGTTGATGGCAACTCTGACGGTCATTTTACTCTCCCTGGGAGCTCGAAAGGCGGCAGATGGGTCCGCAGCTTCATAGCTGCGGATGGCACAAGAATCCAGCCGCAGAAGGCCGAATTTAAATCGATTAGGTTGGTCCAGTCCCGCGAAACCGCCTTGAGCGGTTCGCGAGACGGACCTTGATCTTACTTACTATGCAGGCGGGCTTCCGCTGCCTTGGCCGCGGCTTCGGCGGTGATGCCGAAATGCGGGTAGAGCTGCTCGATGGTGCCGGAGGCGCCGAAGCCGTGCATGCCGACGAAGATGCCGTCGGAGCCGATCAGGTGATCCCAGCCCTGGCGGATGCCGGCCTCGATGGCCATCTTGATCGGCGCGTTACCGATGGTCTTCTTGCGGTAGGCGTCGCTCTGCTGGTCGAACAGTTCGAAGCAAGGCACCGAGACGACGCGGGTCGGATGGCCGTGCTTTTCAAGCAGGTCGCGGGCGCCGAGAGCGACCTCGACCTCGGAGCCGGTGGCGAAGATCGTCACCGCGGCGTCACCACTGGCCGCGGCCAGTTCATAGGCGCCCTGGCTGCTCAGGTTCTTGGCCGAGTATTCGGTGCGCACCGTCGGCAGGTTCTGGCGGGTCAGCGCCAGGGTCGACGGCGTCTTTTCCGTCTCAATGGCGATCTGCCAGCATTCGGCGGTTTCCACCGCGTCGGCCGGACGGAAGACATTGTGGTTCGGGATGGCGCGCAGCGCCGCCAGATGCTCGACCGGCTGGTGGGTCGGGCCGTCTTCGCCGAGACCAATGGAATCATGGGTCATGACGAAGATCGAGCGGATGCCCATCAGTGACGCCAGCCGCATCGACGGGCGGGCGTAGTCGGAGAAGCACATGAAGGTGCCCCCATAGGCGATGAGGCCGCCATGCAGCGTCAGGCCGTTGAGCGCGGCGGCCATGCCATGTTCGCGGATGCCGTAGTGGACATAGCGCTGGCCGTAATCGTCCGGCGTAATGTTCTTGGTCTGGCTGGTCTTGGTGTTGTTGGAGCCGGTCAGGTCGGCGGAGCCGCCGATGGTTTCGGGCACGGCGCCGTTGATGACTTCCAGTGCCATCTCAGAGGATTTGCGGGTGGCGACCTTCGGCTTGTCGGCCGACAGCTTCTTCTTGTAGTCGGCGATGACGGCATCGAAGTTCGACGGCAGCTTGCCGGCGAGGCGGCGCTCGAACTCGGCCTTCAGCTCGGGCTTGGCCTTGGCCAGACGGCCCTCCCAGTCGGTGCGCGGCTTGGCGCCGGCTTTGCCTGCGGTACGCCAGGCGTCGAGGATGTCGGCCGGAATCTCGAACGGCGGCGAGTCCCAGTTGAAGAATTTGCGCGCGCCGGCAATTTCGTCGGCGCCGAGCGGCGAGCCATGCGCCTTGTTGGTGCCGGCCTTGGTCGGGGCGCCGAAGCCGATGGTCGTCTTGCAAGCGATCATCGTCGGCTTGTCGGAATGGCGGGCGGCTTCAATGGCGTAGGCGATCGCCTCCGGATCGGTGCCGTCAATGTGGCTGGCGTTCCAGCCGGAGGCCTGGAAGCGGGCGACCTGGTCGGTGTTGTCGGCAAGCGAGACGGGGCCGTCGATCGAGATGTTGTTGTTGTCCCAGAAGACGATCAGCTTGTTCAGCTTGAGGTGGCCGGCAAGCGCGATGGCTTCCTGGGAGACACCTTCCATCAGGCAGCCGTCACCAGCCAGCACATAGGTGTAGTGGTCGACGAGGTCGTTGCCGAAGGCGGCGTTCATGATGCGCTCACCGAGCGCGAAGCCGACCGAGTTGGCGAGACCCTGGCCGAGCGGGCCGGTCGTCGTCTCGATGCCGGTAGCGTGGCCGTATTCGGGATGGCCGGCGGTCTTCGAGCCGAGCTGGCGGAAATGCTTGATCTGGTCGATCGTCATGTCCTCGTAGCCGGTCAGGTGCAGCAGCGAATAGAGCAGCATCGAACCGTGGCCGGCCGACAGGATGAAGCGGTCGCGGTCGGGCCAATGGGGGTTCTTCGGATCGTATTTCAGGAACTTCGTGAACAGCACGGTGGCGATGTCGGCGCAGCCCATGGGCAAGCCTGGATGGCCGGACTGGGCCTTTTCGACAGCGTCCATGGCGAGAAAACGGATCGCATTGGCCATCCGGTCATGTTGTTCACGCGACGTCATGGTACCTCCGGGGTGGGGATTTGCGGGCTTGGCAGAGCCCTGGAAAGGGTGCGCGACACATAGCAGGCGCGGGCTTTTAGTCAACAAATCGGCAGCACATTTGCCGGTCTTGTGATGCCGGCGGCAGGCCCACGTTAGCGTTAGCAGGGGACAGTCGCGAGAGCTTTGTTGACGTTGCCTTCACCCGGTGCCTAATGTTTCCGGGATAACGCGTTCTGAACGCGAGCGATTCGGTGATGGGCAGGGCACAGGACGAAGGCCATGACCGGGGAAACCACACTCAAGGAAGTCATCCACAGGCTGGGCAAGGCCATCGAGGGGCTGGAAAACGCCGTCGCGGCCAAGCTCGAGCACGAGCGCGACTACTCCGAAGCCGAGGCTGAAGTGCAGCGCATGAACGCCGACCGTTCCCGGCTGGCGCAGGAACTCGACAATTCCGAAGCCCGCGCCGAAAGGCTGGAAGATGCCAACAAGGAAGTGTCGCGCCGCCTGGTGACCGCCATGGAAACCATCCGCGCGGTGCTGGACAGATAGGAGCTGCAGGCCATGGCACAGGTCACGGTTTCCATCGACGGCAAGCAGTACCGCATGGCTTGCGACGAGGGCCAGGAAGAGCATCTGATCGACCTGGCCGAACGCTTCGACCGTTATGTCTCGCATCTCAAGGATTCGTTCGGCGAGATCGGCGACCAGCGGCTGACGGTGATGGCCGGGATCATGGTGATGGACGAGCTGTCTGAGCTGCAGAAGCGCGTCAAGGGCATGGAGACCGAAGTGCAAACGCTGCGCAAGACGCGCGACGAAGCGCTGACCAAGGCCGACAAGAACGACACCGTGCTGACAAACGCGCTCGGCGCGCTCGCCCAGCGCATGGAAGACCTGGCCACGTCGCTGGCGGTCAACAAGGCCTGAGCGCAGGCTTTTCTCGCGGAAACGAAAGATTGTCGGGCCTAACGTTGGGTTCCGTAGCACGAAAGTGCTCGTTCCGCCGCCGACAAGAGTTTCCTATTATCTCGCAGCCGCAATTTATGCGCTAAGATGCGGCAATGCCGGAGCGTGGACGCCGCCTTGGTGCCGCTCCTAACGAAATCTGTTGCAGGGGAAATGTGCCATGAGCCTTCGTATCAACGACATCGCGCCCGACTTCACCGCCGAAACCACACAAGGGACGATCAGTTTCCATGACTGGATCGGCGACGGCTGGGCGATCCTTTTCAGCCACCCGAAGAACTTCACCCCGGTGTGCACGACCGAGCTCGGCACGATGGCGGGTCTGGCGGGCGAGTTCAAAAAGCGCAACGTCAAGGTCATCGGCATCTCTGTCGACCCTGTTGCGAGCCATGACAAGTGGCAGGCCGACATCAAGACGGCGACCGGCCAGACGGTGAACTACCCGCTGATCGGCGACAAGGACCTCAAGGTGGCCAAGCTCTACGAGATGCTGCCGGCGGGGGCCGGCGAGACGTCGGAAGGCCGCACGCCGGCCGACAACGCCACGGTGCGCTCGGTCTACGTCATCGGGCCGGACAAGAAGATCAAGCTGGTGCTGACCTATCCGATGACCACCGGCCGCAACTTCGACGAGATCCTGCGCGCCGTCGATTCCATGCAGCTGACCGCCAAGCACCAGGTGGCGACGCCGGCGAACTGGAAACAGGGCGAGGACGTCATCATCACGGCTGCCGTCTCCAACGAGGATGCGATCAAGCGCTTCGGCGCTTTTGACACGATCCTGCCCTATCTCAGGAAGACCAAACAGCCGTCCGCCTAGGTTTTCGCGACCCGGTCGTTTCGATTTTTGTCTTGTTTCTGGCAGGGTGTGCTTGACGGGTGCGCCTTGCTGGATGACCATGCTTCTGGTTCATTCCGGCAGGGAAAATCATTCCTGCCGGAGCGAGGGGCAGGGGGCCGGAAATTGGACGCAGCTTTGGCCAAGCCGCTGGTCAGCGGCTTCTACGACAAGCCAACCGGAGCCATACAGTATGTCGTCGCCGATCCGGCGACGAAGCGCTGCGCCATTATCGATCCGATCCTCGACTTCGACGAAAGGTCCGGCGCGACGGCGACGAAAAGCGCCGATGCCTTGCTGGATTTCATCCGG
Source organism: Mesorhizobium sp. CNPSo 4688 (assembly GCF_057784295.1). Classification (NCBI taxonomy): domain Bacteria; kingdom Pseudomonadati; phylum Pseudomonadota; class Alphaproteobacteria; order Hyphomicrobiales; family Phyllobacteriaceae; genus Mesorhizobium; species Mesorhizobium sp. CNPSo 4688. Next base: position 237,633 of record NZ_JBWLUY010000010.1, on the reverse strand, counting down.
GCAAACGGACTGGAACTCGAATGGATCCTGGATACCCATCCGCATGCCGATCATTTCTCGGCGGCACATCATCTCCGGAACAGGACCGGCGCGCCAACGGCGATCGGCGACAGGGTCGTCGAGGTCCAGAAACTGTGGAAGGCGATCTACAACTGGCCCGATTTTCCCGCCGACGGGTCGCAGTGGGACCGGCTGTTTGGGGAAGGCGAAACGTTTCTGATCGGCAGCCTTCCGGTCAAGGTGCTGCTCTCGCCGGGACATACGCTCGCCTCGATCACCTATGTCGTCGGCGATGCCGCCTTCATCCACGACACGCTGTTCATGCCGGATAGCGGCTCGGCAAGGGCAGACTTTCCCGGTGGCAGCGCGGCGCGGCTGTGGCGCTCGATCCAGGGTATTTTGGCGCTGCCCGACGACACGCGTGTGTTCGTCGGCCACGACTACCAGGAGGGCGGCCGCGAGCCGCGTTGGGAAAGCACGGTGGCGGAGCAGAGGGAGAAGAATATCCACCTGGTTGCGGCGCACACCGAGGCCGAGTTCGTCGCCTTGCGCGAGGGGCGCGACAAGACATTGCCGATGCCGCGGCTGATCCTGCATGCGCTGCAGATCAACATGAACGGCGGACGGCTGCCGGAGCCGGAAGCCAATGGAAAGCGATATCTGAAATTTCCGCTGGATGGGCTTTGATAGCACGGTTAGTCCCTTCTCCCCGTAACTATACGGGGAGAAGGTGGCGGCAGCCGGGTGAGGGGCAGCGCCGACGTTTTTGTGATGATCACGCCGCCGGTTGCGGCGCCGGCAAACCCGCAATCTCTGCGCTGCCCCTCATTGTCCTGCCGGACATTTCTCCCCGTATAGTGACGGGGAGAAAGGGCTGTCGCGCCGGTTTCGCCAATCGCCAGCGGACACAAAAAAGGCGGCGCCGGTTTCCCGACGCCGCCTTGATGTTTTTCGTAACCGGACCCGGTCTTAAGCCGCGGGCTGCGCCTCAATCGTGCGCAGGGCCTGCATCTGGCGCTTGGCCGCGGCCTTGACCGCGTCCTGCACCTTCTCGAAGGCGCGCACCTCGATCTGGCGCACGCGCTCGCGGCTGATGTCGAACTCGGCCGACAGCTCTTCCAAGGTCAGCGGCTCTTCGGCGAGGCGACGCGCCTCGAAGATGCGCCGTTCGCGATCGTTGAGCACAGCAAGAGCGCCCGACAGCATGCCACGCCGGTTTTCCAGTTCGTCCTGCTCGATCAGCATGTCTTCCTGGCTTTCGTGGTCATCGACCAGCCAGTCCTGCCATTCGCCGGATTCGCCTTCGCTGGCGCGGATCGGCGCGTTGAGCGAGGCGTCGCCCGACAGGCGGCGGTTCATCGACACGACTTCGGCTTCGGAGACGTTCAGCCTGGTGGCGATCTCGGTGATCTGTTCGGGCTTAAGGTCGCCATCGTCCAGCGCCTGGATCTTGCCCTTCACCTTGCGCAGGTTGAAGAACAGGCGTTTCTGATTGGCGGTCGTGCCCATCTTGACCAGGCTCCACGAACGCAGGATGTACTCCTGGATCGAGGCCTTGATCCACCACATGGCGTAGGTCGCGAGGCGGAAGCCACGCTCGGGTTCGAATTTCTTGACGGCCTGCATCAGGCCGACATTGCCTTCCGAGATCACTTCGCCGATCGGCAGGCCGTAGCCGCGATAGCCCATGGCGATCTTGGCGACGAGCCGAAGGTGGCTGGTGACGAGCTTGTGCGCAGCGGACGTGTCTTCATGCTCGGCGTAACGCTTGGCGAGCATGTACTCTTCCTGCGGCTGAAGCATGGGAAAGCGGCGGATTTCTTCCAGGTAACGGCTGAGGCCGCCTTCGCCGGAAACGATACTGGGTAATGACTGGGCCATGATAGCGCCCCCTCTCTATTGGAGTGATGCCCCCGAAACGCGGCGGGCATGTGACGCGAGCACCAAAAGGCTCGCCCGCGACAACCGATTTATATAGGAACAAAACCAGAAAAGACAGGCATTTGTTCAACACGAAACAGTGTGTCACGCCAAAGTGAACAATGCCGCTCAGGTTTTAGATGGCGGGTTCAGAGTTTGCGAAAACCGCCGACGAGTTCCTCCATGTCCCCCGGTATCGGCGCCTCGAACCTCATCGATAGATGGGTAGTCGGGTGACGAAATGCAAGGAGCCAGGCATGCAAAGCCTGCCGGGAAAATGCCTTGACCTGGCTTTTCAGCGGCTCGGGCAGCCGGTTGGCCTTGGTGCGGAAGGCCTGGCCGTAATCGGGGTCGCCAATGACGGGATGGCCGATATGAGCCATGTGGACGCGTATCTGGTGGGTGCGGCCGGTTTCCAGCCGGCATTCGACCAGGCTGGCGGTGGCGAATTCCTGCTGGTCCTCGCCGAAACGCTCCTGCACGGTGAAATGGGTGATGGCGTGGCGGGCGTCGTCGCGGCCTTCCGGCACCACGGCGCGACGCACGCGGTCGGCGGCGCGGCCGAGCGGCGCGTCGACCGTTCCGGCCGGCCGGGGCGGGATGCCCCAGACCAACGCCAGATAAGCGCGTTCGAGGTCGCCGGTGCGGCCATGGTCGGCAAAAGCCTCCGACAGCGCCTTGTGGGCGCGGTCGGTCTTGGCCACCACCATGACGCCGCTGGTCTCCTTGTCAAGGCGATGGACGATGCCCGGGCGCCTGACACCGCCAATGCCTGAGAGACTGTCGCCGCAATGATGGATCAGGGCGTTGACCAGCGTGCCGGTCCAGTTGCCGGCGCCGGGATGGACGACGAGGCCGGCCGGCTTGTTGATGACGATCAGCTCGTCGTCCTCATAAAGCACGTCGAGCGCGATGGCCTCGCCTTGCGGCTCGGCCGGTTCGGGTTCGGGCATGACGACCGAGACGCGCTCGCCAGCGCTCATCTTGCGCTTGGTCTCGTCGACCGGTTTGCCGTCGATCGTGACGGCTCCCTGTTTAATCAGCATCTGCACGCGGCTGCGCGACATATCAGGGCCGAGGCTCGCCGCCAGCCACTGGTCGAGGCGCTGGCCGGCCGCTTCCGCGCCGGCTTCGAGCACGGTTGGCGCCGCCTCTATGAATTGTCTGGTCTCTTCGCTATGAGCGCTCATCGAAAAAAGTTCCGGAAGTTCTGCCATGGCCCGGCCCGTTGCCGACGAAGAAGAAAAGCCGCTCGATCCCGAGATCGAAAAGGTGCGCGGCAGGCTCATCCGCTTCATGGCCATCAATCTCGGCCTGCTTTTGCTGGCCCTTATGGTGGTGATCGCGGCCATTGTCTACAAATCGCGCAAAGCGCCGTCCACAACCCCGCCGCTCGCCAACGATATTCCAGTGCCGCCCGGCGAGCCGCTCGCGGCCGACATCGTTCTGCCGGTGGGAGCCAAGGTGATCAGCCAGGCGCTGTCGGGCAATCGCATCTCGATCGACGCCGAGCTTGCCGACGGCAGCCGCACCATCTTCGTCTACGACATCGGCGAGCGCCGCATCATCGGCCGCTTTGCAATCCGCAACAAATGAGCCTGCAGGCATGACCGGGTTTGCCAAGCATCGCCGGGTCGCGACCGTCACGCTCGTTGTCGGCAGTTACGATGAGGCGATCGCCTGGTATGTCGAACGGCTGGGCTTTCTGCTGACCGAAGACGTCGATCTTGGCGGTGGCAAGCGCTGGGTGACGGTGGCGCCGGCGAACGGGCAGGGCGCCAGGCTGCTTCTGGCTGAAGCTGACGGCGAGGCGCAAGAGAAGAGCATCGGCAACCAGACCGGCGGTCGCGTCTTCCTGTTCCTCGAAACCGACGATTTTGCCCGCGACCACAGAGCGATGCTGGAAAAGGGCGTCGGCTTCCGCGAAGCGCCGCGCTTCGAGCCTTACGGCACGGTGGCGGTTTTCGCCGATCTCTACGGCAATCTGTGGGACCTGATCGAGCCGAAAGGCTAGGTCCGCAAACCTACACTCCACAGAAGCGGTCCGGCCGCTCGAAGCCCAGTTGCTTTTTCCAAACCGTCAGCCTATATCGCCGGTTCTTGAACGCGCCCATCGTCTAGCGGTCAGGACACCGCCCTCTCACGGCGGGAACAGGGGTTCGATTCCCCTTGGGCGTACCAAGTAACGGCTCGGCCGTTTCTCCCCTCGACAATTTCAGGCAAGCAGTCCTGCGGATCGCGTTTGACCGCGGGGGTCGGCGGCATCAGCGAAACCCGGCTAGTCCGTATGCCCGATGCACCCAATTTAAGTCAGGCCGCGACGCGAGCGTGCGAGGGAGCAGCGCCGAGTTTGACAAAACAATCTCTGCGGAAGACGTTCCAGTCAATTGAAAGAAAGCCCGCTGCCGAACCTTGAGGGGGTAGACGGCAGCGGGCTCCGATCGTCCACGCAGGTCCGATCTACAGCGGAGGAGAAAGCCATTTCATTCCACTGCCCCATGCCAACATCGCTGCTTGCCCTAGGTTCCCGGCTCAAAGAAAAAAGCCCGCCGGCGCCAGCCAGATGAGCTTACGGAAAGACCCGCCGCTCCATTCACGGCAGCGGCGGGTCCAGACGATGCCTGGGGGTTGAGTGACCCGACGCAAACGAACGGTCGAGACGCTCAGATGTTCCGGCGGCTTCAATTTCCAAGGTGGGTCATTGGCACCTGGCCAAGGTGATGGGCCTAGCTGTCGGCCTAGGCGTCGGCATTGGGATGGCGATCGCCGCTCAGGGGTTAAAGGTACACGGCGTGAATTAAGCGGGCTAACGGAAGCCAGCCCAGGACGCGCGGCGTGGTATACCATCACTATCCGGGGAAGCATTGGATACGCAGCCGCTCAGCGCCATCAAAATCAACACCAAAAATAGTCGCATCTTTCCCTCCGAATTGGGGGCACTTAGCACGGATGTCATGCTGGTGACTGGCCGCCGACCGAAAGCGAGGCCCGTTCAGAAACTTATGGAGACCGACATTCCCCGGATGAACCCGGTTTCTGGCGACACAGTAGGCGTCATGGCCGCCCCAGGCAAGTTTGAGCGCGGTGCCCAGCGCGCGTTCTTGCCGGCCGCTCTCCTACACCGGCGAAGCGTCCCGCGCGTCCTGGCGCCTGTCTGTGGCCTGCAGGAAGCGCGCATTCGACCTTGCCCGGAATAGATCGACAGCGGCTTGTTTCTCCGCTTCGCGCGCCAGCCTATAGACCTCCGGCAACGGTTGCCAGTCGGCCGGCTTAAGCTTCATCGTCCATTTCTCTTGGCGATATCCCCAATGCCAGATGCCGACGACTTCCGAGCCGTCGAACCATGTCGAGGACGTTCAGCTTGGGAAAATGCAGAACGCGCGCCGCCCACCAGACCTTTTCAATGTCGTAGTCGCCTGGACCCTTCGCCCATGGCGTCCAGCCTTTGCCGGGACGCTCGGTAAGCTCGGCATCGCGCATATTAGCAACCTCTTGACGAACCAGTTGGCCGCACCAGAATCTATGCATGGCGCGGGATATCAACATCGGTGACAAGGTGGCGATCTTCGCCACGGTAGGCAAACGCATCGAGGATCGCGTGATCCTGTACATCCTTACGGCCAACAATCCTATTCGATCGTCGATCCAAAGGCGAAGCCAGGCGACAGGATGAGATTCGAGGGCGATGTCGTCTTTGTCGACGAGGATCTGGGCCGTGTCACTGTCCAAGTGCTCGGCCGTGTCACGGTCGAAGCCAGTACGGTCGAGCTGGTGAGGAAGTTCCGACGGCCGAAGGGTACAGAGTCGCTACTCGACAAGCCCTTATAGATGCCGCGAACTGGGAGCAACGATGCCCGAGCGGCGACTGAAATGGCAAAAGACCATTCAGATTGAACATGTTCGTCAACCGATGGGAGGACTTCGATGATCAATAGTATACGTGGTTTGATCCTTGGCTTGGCTGCCCTCGTGGTCACCTCGTCATTTGCGCAGGCAGCAGGCGACATCACCGCCGGCCGGAAAGTCATGGTGCAATGCCAAGCGTGCCACGGCAAGGATGGCCTAGGCAAAATGACTTACACGCCCAATATCGCCGGGCAGAAGTACGAATATCTCGTCCACGCGCTGATGGCTTACAAGGCCGGAGAGCGCAGGAGTCAAATGATGTCGGCGGTCACCAAGAACCTGAGCCAGGAAGACATCGCCAATGCTGCGGCTTACTATGCCGCGATCAAGATTACCGTCGAAGTTCCGCAGGAGTAGGCGCCGCTGCGCAGACAGTGCGTCTAAAACGGCCATGCCAGCGCCAGGACGACGCCAGCGGCGATGGTGAAGGCGAGGAACGGCATCATGCGGCGTCGTCCGGCTGCTTGCCGCCGGGAACGACCGTGAACATCGGCTTACTGCCCTCCAGGATGCTGACACCGATCGTGCCCGCGAATAGGTGCTGGAGGCGCGGCATCACCTGCTCGAGCTTCGGGTCCATCTGCCCGGTCATGCAGCATCCCCGACTAGCAGCTGGCCGTCACCGTCGCGTTCGCCCGCGGGAACCAAAGCAGTCGACGGGTGTTGGTTTATCGAAGGGACCTCGAACCGGAAGGATTCGGAACGATGGTCGAAATCTATGACTTTGAAGCGGCGAAGGCCCGGCTGCGCGTGAAGCGTGCGGAGCGTTCGCTTGATCAAGCAAATCAGGCTTTGGACGACGATGCCGGCGTTTGTCTCAGCCTCGCGACGCTCTGTAGTCCAATCGGATCCGATCAGCTGCGCCTCAAGGATGATCCAAAGCGACGCCTGGTCACGCTCAATCGCCCGCCCAATTGAGGTGGTACGATGCTCGCGAACTTCCACATTGTGACCGCAAGGACCGGCAGCTTGTTTCGCGAAGCTAGGCTGGCGATGCTGACGCACCGTATGATTTTTCATATGGATATGACCGAGGCTGCGGCCGACAAGGTCGAGGCGGCGATGGCGGAATTGCTCGATGCGACTGCGGCCGAGCGACATTAGGCACGGCGCTCTGTGATGGATTACCTCAAATCGGTACTTCGGGAACTGCTGCCGGCCTGGCTGATGCGAAGATCGATCGACGTGGACGTGCGCCCCGTCGAGCAGCAGCCACCAATCCGCGAGCTTGTAGGAGCTGCGCCGCCGCGGCGGTATCGCGGTCCCGTCAGACCGGAATCCAACGATAATCGGGCACACGGCTCGCAAATGTAGCGGTGGCGAGATCATCAGCCGCCCCACGACGCTGGCGCGACATTGCGCCTTGGAACAAAAGTGCTGAGCGACCATTCCACTTTTGAAGGGGCCGCGAACCGAAAGTATGCGGCGCACGACAGCGCATCGGGAATAAGCTCTACCCCGACAGCGCGCTATTGAGGAGCCGTCACCATGCCCAATTTGTTTGAACCGCTCAACTCGGACGGACACAAGCGCAGCGTGATTTACCATGCCGCCCGGTTGACGTTGCTCCACGATCGAATGATCAAGCGTTTCGAAAAGGTCGACGATGCGGCTGACAGAGTTCAGGCAGCGGCGGAAATGCTCGCAGATGTTGTTCGACCCGCCGGAAGCACACAAACGCTCCGCATGTGATTCCGTCTCCGCGACGACGTGTGACAGGCTGTAGCCAACCGTGACGGAACTTACACAGCCGGGATATGTTTCACCTGCCTGTAGCTCAAACCAGCGCAGCGAGGTTGTCCCGTGATCCCGAACTTTGAGACGATTGCAGATGCCGAGGAGCAGATCCACTCCGCCGAACTCGCACTTCAGCGCACAGAAGAGATGCTGGCCGAAAACATCGCGCTCCGCCGCAAAATGCGGTGTCTGGTCGATGCCGCAGACCAGAAGATCGATCCCCCCAACAACCAAGGACGTCGCGCCGGCTGAACCAGGCCGGCGTCTCATTCGTCCCGGCCTTCCGGAAACCTGCGCCACCACTCGCGCTCGAGCACAGATGCCACCATGTCGACGGCCGGCGAGCGCGGCTCGTCATGCGGCCTGGTGCCTCGCCAAGAAATCGCTCTTCTGGCATGCGCTCGACGGCCTCGGCCAAGCACGCCAGCGATTGCTCAATCCAGACAGCGGCGGAACGGTAGGCCCTACAATCCGACACCATTTTCCCTTTCTGCACAGCTGCGCCCTTTCCGCCTTGAGGTATGGCCCTTGGCCTCCTTCACGCTCCGACGAGGGAGAGGACCGAAGTCCCGCGTACTCACTTTCCCTTCCCCTCCCGCAAGAGGGGACGCGTATTGTCCCTACGCGCTCCGCCAGCAGCTTTTTTCGGCGCTGCTACGTCGCTTGCTGGTCAGGTCGTCATCCCGATGACAGCGAAGCGCCGGTCGATACCGTTCCGGGGATTGCCCGGTCTCAAGGCTGCGGGGTGTAATGGGCACAACAGAGCCCGCATTTTTTTCTGGTTCCGCGTTTCGTCGAAGGCCGCGGCGAGGGTCGGCGGCATCAGCGAAACCCGGCTAGTCCGTATGCCCCGATGCACCCAATTTAAGTCAGGCCGCGACGCTTGAAAGCGTAGCAATCTCTGTTACTTGCGGTGCGGGATAGCATCTGCGGCAACGCGGATTTGGGTCGGGTAGAGCAGGTATGACCTCGGTGAGAATGACGTGCCCGCACTGCCACGGCAGCGGGAAGGTTTTCGATTGCTTGAAATGGTGTGAGTCGAAAGGGCACTGCTGCCCGCAAGGCACGCATCGAGCCGGCTGTCCGGGGCAGACCATGGCGTGCGCCGAATGCGCGGGTCTCGGCACACTGGCGGAAGCCGAGCTCAGAGCCGTCGCTTAGCCAAGGTTTTGCAACCTTACCCCCGGCTCTTTTTCACTGCCACGCAGCGGCGTCGCTTCTGGCGCGTCGCTGCCAATTGCACTAGCATCATTGTAGGACGCCGTTATGGCGCGCAGAACGCCGGGGAACGGATCGGGAAAGCCGCCAGGCATGCACATCCGCCGCGCGCATGGCGTGCGGCGATGGTATGATTTGGCTAGATCCAAGCTCGCCCCATAAGGCGAGGGGCAGGCGGGGAGGAGACCGATGCAGAAACTGCAGTCGCAGGGCGTCCATCACATCACGCTGGTCGGCGCTGGCCGCCAGACGTCGATCGATTTCTGGGAGGGCGTGCTCGGCATGCCGTTCATCTTCGAGCAGCCCAATCTCGACAAGGCCAGCGAAAGCCATCTCTATTTCGATCCGGGCGACGGAAGGCTGATCACCATCTTCACCGATGAAAGCCGCACGCCGGTCCAGCGGCGCACGCCGACAGAGCCGGGCTGCGTCCACCACATCGCCTTTGCCGTGTCGCGCGTCACCTTCCTGCAGGCGGTCGCCCGGCTCGACGAGCGCGCCATCAAGCACAGCGGCGTCAAGGATCGCGGCTTCATGGACTCGATCTATTTCGAGGATCCGCTCGGCCTGTTGATCGAGCTCGCGTCCTACCGCTTCGAGCCGCCGGCGGGCTTCACCCATGCCGACGTCTTGATGCAGGCGCACAAGCTGCGCGTTGCGCGCGGCGACTACGCAATAGCCGAAGTGCATCTTGCCGATGCGATCCAGACGCTGGTCGAATGGTCACGCGCGACCTTGTCGGACGACCGGACGCCGAAGAATCCATACTGACGGCCAACAAAAAGGGGAGAACCACGATGGCAAAGACTGCAAAGAGCGCTGGGAAATCTGCGGCCAAGGCCGCGCCGAAAACCGCCGCCAAGCCGGCAGCAAAAGCGGCTGCCAAGCCTGCGGCGAAGGCATCAGCAAAGCCGGCTGCGAAAGCCGCGGCGAAGCCGGCAGCCAAGAAGTCTGCGCCGAAGACGGCCAAGGCTAAAAAGCCGGCACTGAAGATCAGCATGCTGAAGCCGAGCGTCAATAACATGACCGTTCGGGTGTTTGCGCGTGCGGCCGGGTTCGACCCCGCCGAGACCGACGCCTGGGGCCACACGCGTTCGCCCGAATATATGGCGCGCAATCCGGCGCATCTGACACCGATGATCGAGGACAAGGGTCTCCCCAGAGGCGTGCTGTGGGAAAGCTGCGCCATCATGCAGTATCTCGCCAACAAGCACGGGCTGGAGAAATTCTATCCGAAGGCGCCGGCCAAGCGGGCGATGGTCGACAGCGCCATGTTCTACCTCATCGGCACGCTCTACCCCTATGTGGCGCGCGCCACCTATCCGGCACTCAACTTCCCGCAGTATGCCGGCGAAGTCGGCCACAGCGACGCCCATCCGGACAAGAAATCCGAAGCGCAGAAGGCTGCGATGGCGGCGATTGCCGAGCCGCTGGAGGTGTTCCACTCCTTCTTCAGGGACGGCAAGCCGTTCATCGGCGGCAAGCACCCGTCGATCGCCGATATCCGCCTGGCATCGACGCTCGAGTTCCTGGCCGTCATCGACTACCCGCTGCCCAAATGGGCGAAGGAGTACATGGCGGCGATCGAGAAGAAACTCGGCAAAGCCTATGCCGAGCCGGCCGGCGATGTCAGAGGCTATATCGCCTATGTGAAATCACAGGCCGGCGCGCAAAGCTGAGGATTCGTTAACCAAAGCCCTGTCTATTGAGGGCAATCCACCCCGCGACCACGGATGTACTGGCGCCGAAGTGGAAGGAAAGGTCGGCGCAATGCCGGCCTTTTTGCTTTTCGCCGATGCACTATCAGGCGCGCCTCCGCGCTCTGCCATAAAGTCTGACATCAGGCATATTGCCATTGCTGGCGTCGACCCTACCATCATCCTTGGCGGCCGAGGTACGAGGAGCTTTGCGATGAAGGGCGTGGCGACATTGTTTGCGATTGCCGGTGTTGTGTTGGCCGGAGGCTACCCGTCCAATGCCGCGCCGCTCGACACCATGAGCGACGTCGGCGATGCGATCCAGGCGTGCTGGACGCCGCCGGCCGATGCTGGAAATGCCAGCGTCACCTTGAGCTTCAGCTTCAAGCGCGACGGCACACTGATTGGTCCGCCGCGACCCACGGCGATCAAGGTCGATGGCGACGCCAATGCCAAGAAAGCGTTTGTCGACGCCGCGACCACGGCTATACAGAAATGTCTTCCGTTGAGCTTTTCGCCCAAGCTTGCACAAGGCGTAGCTGGCAATGTCTTCACCATGCAGTTCGCCTCGCCCAAGCAATAGCGAGCGGTAGAGCGTTTCACCGTTTCACAGAAACGGCGACCCGCTCTCTCGTTGTTTTGACGCAATTCCGGACGAAAAACCGCTCTCACACTTTTCCTGGAATTGCTCTGATCAGTTGTGCTGGCGCCTTATGTCGACATGCCGTTGCAGGTCGGGTGTCTCGAAGACGTAGTCGGCCCAGGCGGATTCGGGAATCTGCCCGGCCAGATAGCATTCCAAAAGCAGGCTCTGTTCGGGGTCGAGCGCTCTCGGCGCCCGCTCATGGTCCAGCCCCAGCGAGTGGAACAGGTTCCTGGTCAGGCCAGAGACAGTGAAGTGAATAGACATCTTCGGTCTCCTTTGCCCGATACAACGCGAGACAGCGGAGAAAGGTTTCAACCGCAAGGGCCGATAAAGCGGGATTGATCATGGCGACGCCCAGCCATCGGCGACGCCTCGCTTCGTCTCAATCTTGAAACAAAAGTGTAATAGCGAATTTACAAGAGGCGGCATAATACAATTGGTGTAAATACCTGGCTGTTGCTGGTTTCTTCTGAATTAGACTTGCCTCATATACTGAGGCTCAATCGGCTGGAGCGGCTATCGGCTCCACAGGGTACAAGGACCAGAGGCCGATGATGCGTTTGTGGCCAGTCGTGATCTTTGCTCTGGTGATGACGGCGACGGTCCTCGGAAGCTCGGCTGCCCTCGCCGATGCTTGCACCGCACTCAGGGGCCAGATGGCGTCGTCCGGCCGCGGCGGCGGGATCAGCCCCGAGCTTGCGCAGCTGCGCCGCCAGCTTGCGGCGATCCAGGGCCTGGAGAGGCAACGCCGCTGCACGGCGCAAAGTGCGATGGGCGGCTTCTTCAACGCTTGCGCCGACCTCGCCAAAAGCCGCACCCAGGTGCAACGCCAGATCGCCGGCGCTGCGATTTCGGGCCGGGATACGTGCGGGCTGCAGGCCAGGCTCGTCGCGCTCGGCTGCGCGCCGGCCGCCAGGCAACAGAAACAGCGGCCGGCGGGCACCATGACCGGCAGCAATTCGATGCTGTTTTGTGTTCGCCTGTCCGACGGCTATTTCTTCCCGGCGCCGAAGTCGCAGTTCGTGCAAGGCGACGATGTCAAGGAGATGGTCGATCAGTGCCGCTACATCTGCGACGATGCCGGCGTCGACCTGTACACGCTGGGCGACCCAAGCCTTGAAACCGAAGAGATGGTCGCGCTCGATACGCGCAAACCCTACAAGGACCTGCCGGCGGCCTTCAAATACCGCGACGACACGACTTTCAAAGCCTGTGACGTCAAGCGCTACTCCAGGCGTGTCGCCGAGCTGAGAGCGCGCACGGTGACCCCGGCCAATATGAGCAACGCCATCATTCCCCTGCCGTCGGCAAAGCCGGATCTCGTGACCGTTGCGCAAATCCCCCGGACCGACGGCTCTACCCCGGAGGCCGCGGGCGCTGCCCAGCAGCAGTCGGTCGAAGCTTTGGCCGGCTCGCGGCCGGTCAGGATGGTCGGGCCGGCTTTCTTCCCGGCGGACTGAGCCGCGCGGCGCCGAAATACCCTGTTTTATCCATGTCTTGATCCCAAAATCGCGGGCCGCTCTTGGGCGACATGCATCAGGCTATTCGCAGACCATCTTGTAGCGTTTGCCGGGTTGGCTGACATTCTTGCAGGTGAGCGGGTTGGCCGGTTCGGAAGTCATCGCGGGCGGGCTGGACCTGACGTGCCGTCTCGGCGGAGCCGATGTCGTCTGTCGGCGCGCCGCCGGCCGGTACGGCTCCTGCGGCGGCGGCGTCGGAAACACGCCAGCTGCCGCCTGCATCTTGCTGGCCTCGGTCAGCGACGGATCGCGATCCCAGACCCGCCTGATATCGAGCGGCCTCGGGATCACAACCGTGCCGTCATAGCTGCGCGCGCAGCCGCTGCTGGCAAGCAGCGCCACGCCCAGGAAACAAGGCACGATCCAACCAGTCATCCGCAATACCCCTGCCAACTTATAGCCCGGCCGGGGTTCCGCCGACAACCGGCGGAATACCGCAGGGCAATGTGGGCTCTGGTTGGAGTTTGGATGCGTTATGGTTAGCGGATCATTAATGCTTCTCGGGCACATTTCGCCGGCGAACCGCTGAGGGGTTCGGCCTTGGCTTTCGGGGTGGGAACGGAATGGCTGACGGGACTGTTGGAACACGCGGCGGGCGCGGTTCCCGAGAGGGGGCTGTGAACGGCGAGGATACGTCCGTCGGGGGTTCACCCGAAGCGCCGCATGAGCCGGTCGAGGCCGGTTTGCATGGCGAGGACGATTCCGCCGGGGCTTCGCCCGAAGCGCTGCGCGAGCTGTTCGAGGCCGCTTTGCGTGGCGAGGACACTCCTGGCGAGGATTCGCCCGAAGCGCTGCGCCGGCTGGTCGAGATTGCTTTGTGTGGCGAGAACGCGTCCGCCGGGGCTTCACCCGAAGCGCTGCGCGAACTGGTCGAGGCCGGTGCTGACTGGGTCTGGGAAACCGACGCGGAACTGCGCTTTTCCTGGCTTTCGGAAAATTACCAGGCCGCCACTGGCATCGATCCCGCCACCATTCTTGGTCGCTTCCGCTTCGATTTCCTCAAGCAGATGGTGCATGGCAATCGACACGCCGCCGCACATCTGGAGGATCTGCAGGCGCATCGGCCATTTCGCGACTTCGTCTATGAATTGAAGGGCGGCCGCCCCGGCTGCCGCTGGGTTTCGATCACCGGCTCGCCCCGTTTCGACAGCGAGGGCGAGTTTACCGGCTATCGCGGCATTGGCCGCAACGTCACGGCGCTGGCCGGTGCGCTGGACGACCTTCGGCAGGTGCCGCCGGCCGCAGACGAGAGCACGCAGCATCTTGCCGATCTCGAGCGGACGATGGATGCCATGCATATGGGCGTCGTGCTGCTCGACGCCAAACTCGACACGCTGATCGTCAACAAGGCCTATCGCGACCTCTCGAGGATTCCCGACGGCGCCGTCACTGTCGGCGCGCCGTTCAGCCTCCTGATGGAGCTCAACCGCCGCAACGGCATCTATGGCGATCTCGACGAACAGCAGTGGCAGCATTACCTCGCCACCCGTATCGAGGAGATCCGCGCCGGCTCGGTTGCGCCACGCGAGTTCACCCATGCCAATGGCCGCACCATGATGTTCTCGGTGACGGCGCTGTCCGGCGGCAAGCGGCTCCTGACCTATTACGACATCACCGAGCTGATGCTTCGCGACGCCGCGATCGAAAGCGCCAACGCCAGGACTGCCGAGACCTTCGCCAATCTGCGCACGATGGTCGATCAGATGCCGATCGGCGTGCTTGTCCTCGATGCGGACATGCGCACGGAGGTGATCAACCGCGCCTTCTATGATTTCTGGGAAATCGATCCCCGACACGCCGGGATCGGCTGCGGCTTCCGCGAGCTGATGCAGGCCAGCCGCGATATGGACCCCTACGGCGCCGACGACGCCGAATGGCAGCGCCACATCGCCGAGCGCGAAGCAGAAATCTCGGCCGGCGTGGTGGGCTCCAGACAATTGCCGCGCAATGACGGCCGTACGCTGATTGCATCGCTGGCGCCGCTCGCCGGCGGCAAAAGGCTGATCTCCTATGTCGACGTCACCGACATGAAGGACCGCGAGGCGGAGCTTGCCGAGGCGCTGGAAAAATCGCGGCTGGCCGAGGCGGTGATCAACGCCGTCGAGGACCCGATCTTCGTCAAGGACGACAATCTGCGCTTCGTCTTCGTCAACGAGGCGTTCTCGGCCCTGTTCGGGCAGACGCCGCAAGCGATGCTGGGCAGGCCTGGCGGCGACTTCATGCCGGGGAAGGATGCCGCACTGTTCGAAGACAGCGAACGCGCCGTGCTGGCGACCGGCACGCCTTACGAGATCGAGGAGAATTTCGAGGTCGAGGGCGCCAGGCGTTCGCGCATCGTGCGCAAGAACCGCGTCGGCATGCCAAGTGGCCGCAACTATGTCGCCGGTTTCCTGTTCGACATCTCCGACATGAAGCGCCGCGAGACGGAAGCCGAGGACGCGCGCAAGAACCTTGCCACGGTGCTGGAATCACTGCCCGCCGCCGTCATCATCTACGACCGCGACGACAAGTTCGTCTTCGCCAACCGCAAGCTGCAGGACACCCTGCCGGCGCTGGTGCCGGCATGGCAGCCCGGCAGCAGCTTCCGCGACGCGCTGGAACTGGGACACTCGGTCGGCTATTTCCGATCGAGCGGCGATCCCGAGGTCGACAGACTCTATGACGGCGACCGCGAGGTCTGGCTCAATGCCATCCTCGCCCGCTATCACTTGCCGAACACCTCCTACGAGCGCCTCAATCCGGACGGCCGCTGGTACCAGGTCTACGACATGCGGACCGAGGACGGTACGTTCATCGGTGTGCGCGTCGACATTTCGGAGATCAAAAGCCGCGAAAAGGCGCTGCAGGAAAGCATGCGTCAGATCGACCTGTTCCGTCACGTCATGGACGAATTGCCGGTCGCCGCCTTCATCAAGGCGCAGGATCTGAGCATGGAATTCGTCAACAAGGCCTGGTGCGCGCTGACCGGCATCCCCAAGGAGGAGGTTATCGGCCGGACCGATCTCCAGCTTTTCAACATCGACGACGCCGAAACCTACACCCATGACGACACCGAGGTCGTCGTCACCGGCCGCGGTCGCGAGATCGAGGAGCCCGTTACCCATCGCGACGGCACGGTGCGGCAATTGATGACGCGCAAGAGCCGGCTGGTGGCGCTCGACGGGTCTGTGCATCTGGTCGGCTCCAGCACCGACATTACCGAGGTCAAGGCGCGTGAGCAGGCGCTGGAAGAAAGCATGCGCGAGAACGAGGTGTTCCGCAGTCTCATCGACAACGTACCGGTGTCGATCTACGCCAAGCGCTCGGATCTTCGCCAGTTTTACGTCAACAAGGGCTGGTGCGACCTGACAGGCCTGAGCAAGGAGGAGGCGATCGGCAAGACCGACGTCGAGATTTTCGGCTCGGACGGCGAGGCCTTCGTCGCCGGCGATCTGGCCGTGCTGCGCACCGGCGAGACCCAGGAGATCGAGGAGACGGTGACGCTTGCCGACGGCAAGGTGCGCCATCAGTTCGCGCGCAAGGGCGCGATGATCGCCTCCG
This sequence comes from Mesorhizobium sp. CNPSo 4688, assembly GCF_057784295.1. Lineage (NCBI taxonomy): Bacteria > Pseudomonadati > Pseudomonadota > Alphaproteobacteria > Hyphomicrobiales > Phyllobacteriaceae > Mesorhizobium > Mesorhizobium sp. CNPSo 4688. The sequence goes on along the minus strand of NZ_JBWLUY010000010.1, from coordinate 221,449 downwards.
ACGGTTCGCTCTATCTCATCGGATCGACCACCGACATCACCGAGTTGAAGATGCGCGAGGCCGAATTGCGTGAGGCGCGCCAGCGCGCCGTCCTCGCCGACCGCGCCAAGTCGGAATTCCTGGCCAATATGAGCCACGAGATCCGCACGCCGATGAACGGCGTGCTCGGCATGGCCGAGCTGCTCGCCAAATCCGACCTCGACCCCAAGCAGAAGACGTTCACCGACATCATCGTCAAGTCGGGCAACGCGCTTTTGACCATCATCAACGACATCCTCGATTTCTCCAAGATCGATGCCGGCCAGCTCGTGCTCGACCCGGCGCCGTTCAACCTGCCCGAGGCGATCGAGGATGTGGCGACATTGGTGTCGACACGCGCCAAGGAGAAGGATCTCGAACTGATCGTGCGCGTCGAGCCGGGCCTGGAAAGCCAGTTCATCGGCGATGTCGGCCGCTTCAGGCAGATCGTCACCAATCTGCTCGGCAATGCGGTGAAGTTCACCGACGAAGGCCATGTGCTGGTCGATGTCACGGGGACAAGGGTTGCGGCCGGAACCAGGCTCACCATCTCGGTCACCGACACCGGCATCGGCATTCCGGAGGACAAGCTGAAGGCTGTCTTCGAAAAGTTCAATCAGGTCGATACCTCGTCGACCAGGCGCCACGAAGGCACCGGCCTCGGCCTTGCCATCACCTCGCGGCTGGTCGAGCTGATGGGCGGCGAGATCGGCGTCGAGAGCGCCGAGGGCAAGGGCTCGACCTTCTGGTTCACCGTCACGCTGCCGAGGGCCGGCCAGCAGACGGGGCAGCGTATCATGCCCGTCGACGTCACCGGCGCGCGGGTGCTGATCGTCGACGATAACGCCGTCAACCGCTCGATCCTGACCGAGCAGATGGTGTCGTGGACGTTCGATTCCTGCGCCGCCGAAAGCGGTGCCGAAGGGCTGAAGGTGCTGGTCGCCGCGGCTGCCTATGGCGTGCCTGTCGACTGCGTCGTCCTCGACTACCAGATGCCGGGGATGAGCGGCGCCGAAATGGCGCGCATCGTGCGCAACACCGCAGGGCTGGCCGACACACCGATCATCATGCTGACCTCGGTCGACCAGTCGCTCGCCAACACCAGCTACCGCGACCTCGGCATCGACGCGCAGCTGATCAAGCCTGCGCGCTCCTCGGTGTTGCTGGAGACGCTGGTCGCGACCATCCAGCGCCATCGCCACGGCACGACAGGTCAGGCGCCGGAAGCCGCAAGCGGCGGTTCCGGCGAAGCGATGGTACAGCGGGTGTCGGCGCCGCCGGCACGCGCCGCGTCCGAGCGGGCGCAGTTGCATCCGCCGCCAGTGCGCGCCCGCGCCCGGGCCGGCGGCAACGAACGCGGGCTCGATATCCTCGTTGCCGAGGACAATGAGGTGAACCAGATGGTGTTCACGCAGATCCTCGGTGAAACCGGCTACAGTTTCGAGATCGTCGGCAACGGCCGCAAGGCGCTCGACGCTTTCGGCCGGCTCAATCCGCGCATGATCTTGATGGATGTCTCGATGCCGGAGATGAACGGGCTCGAAGCCACGGCCGCGATTCGCCGGCTGGAGCAAGAGAGCGGCACGCATATCCCGATCGTCGGCGTCACCGCGCATGCCTTGAAGGGCGATCGCGAGCGCTGCCTTGAAGCCGGCATGGACGACTATCTGCCCAAGCCGATCAGTCCCAAGGCGCTGCTCGAAAAGGTCGAGCGCTGGGCCGGCATCGCGAGCGAAGCCCAGCGAGACGCCGGCTAGCTGATGTCAGCGCCGGGATTCGGCGGTGCCGCGACGTCCAGGGATATGGTGCGATCGCACCATATCAAAGCTTGCGCCCAGTCGGGAAAATGGCGGCGACTCAACCGCTCATTCAGTTACGGGCGGGAGCAAGCGACCGCCGACAAAGAAACAGCGTCGAAATCTACCCCAACGGACCTGTTTTTGGCGATGGCTCGGCCAAGATACGCTCTGGCCACGGGCAACGCGCTCCCGTCCGGTTTTTCTTTCTCGGCATCGCGGCCTGCGATCCGCCGGGACAAATGCCGGCGCAAAATCCCGCAAGCTCATGATTCCAGCGGCAAACTGCGACTCTCGCGGAGAGGCCGGGCGGTTGCGGTTTTCAGTGCGTCCATCCGACGTTACCGGGCTGACACGAAACTGTCATGCGACTGTAATAATCGAAGGCTATTGGCCTCAGCGGGCGCCGGCTGAAGAGGGCGCCGAGAGACCATCTTCCGAACAGGAGCAGGCCACATGAAGAAATTCCTCGTTACGGCATCGGCCGTGGCGGTAGCGTTCGCCGCATCGTCGGGTGTCGCCGCCGCGCGCGACCAGATCCAGGTCGCCGGTTCGTCGACCGTGCTACCTTACGCCAAGATCGTCGCCGAGCAGTTCGGCGAAACCTTCACCAACTTCAAGACCCCGGTGGTCGAGTCCGGCGGCAGCGGCGCCGGCATCAAGGAATTCTGCAAGGGCGTCGGCGAAGACACTATCGACATCGCCAACTCCTCGCGTCCGATCAAGAAGGACGAACTGAAGTCCTGCGCCGACGCCGGCGTGAAGGAAGTCCAGGAAGTCCGCATCGGCTATGACGGCATAGTCTTCGCCACCGACATCAAGGGCCCGGACTGGGCGCTGGTTCCTGCCGACATCTACAAGGCGCTCGCCGCCAAGCTGGTCGTTGACGGCAAGCTGGTCGACAATCCGAACACCAAGTGGAGCCAGGTCAATCCGAAGCTCCCCGACTGGGATATCGCTGCCTACATCCCCGGTGAAAAGCACGGCACCCGCGAAGTGTTCGAGACCAAGCTTCTCGACGCCGGCTGCGACAAGGCCGCCATCAAGGCCACCGGCATTGCCGACGACAAGGAAATCAGCAAGACCTGCGTCGCCATCCGCAAGGACGGCAAGGCTGTCGACATCGACGGCGACTACACCGAGACGCTTGCCCGCATCGACTCCAACAAGACCGGCGTCGGCGTGTTCGGCCTCGCCTTCTACGAGAACAATGCCGACAAGCTGAAGGTCGCTACCGTGGAAGGCATCGTGCCTTCGACCGAGACGATCGCAACCGGCAAGTATCCGGTTTCTCGCCCGCTGTTCTTCTACGTCAAGAAGGCGCATCTCGGCGTCGTTCCCGGTCTCAAGGAATATGTCGAGTTCTTCCTTGACGACCAGATGATCGGCCCGGAAAGCCCGCTCGCCCAGTACGGCCTGGTTTCGGCTCCGGATGCCGAACGTCAGGCGCAGCGCGACGCGTTCGCTGCCGGGAAGAGCATGTAATCAACGACTGGATCAGGGCGCGGACCAAATCCGCGCCCTGATTTCGCTGCATGCCGCAACGGCGGCGGCGACCTGAATTTTCCCTGGGGTGGGTGATGTCGTCCTTGCTCGTACTCGCCATAGTCATCGCCATCGGCGTGGTCGCCTTCGTGATCGGCCGCCAGCGCGCCACGGCGCACGATACCGGCAAGGTCAAGCCGCATTCGCGCGCCCACTATCACGGCTGGTGGGCCTTTCTACTCGCCGTCCTGCCTGCCGTCCTGCTGCTCGCCGTCTGGGACATCGGCTCGTCCTTCTATCTTGACCGGCACATACACGCCGCCCTGCCTGAGCGCACTGTCGACTCCAAGGTCGCCAGCGAAGCGCTCGACGCCAGCCTGGTGAAGAGCCTCGCCAAGGGCCTGCGCCGGCTTGATGCCGGAACGCCGCTTCCCGCCACGTTCGCTGAATTGCAGCCGCTGCTCATCGCCAAGGGCGTGGCGCTGGCGACGGATACGCAGGACTATACGATCCCGATCGCGGTCGAGGCGAATGCCGTTCAGGACCGGCTTGGACTGTTCGGCGCCGTCATCACGTTGGCATTGTCGATCGCCGGCGCCTTCTACGCGATCAGGCAAATTGCGCCGCGCGCAAGGGCGCGCAACAATGTCGAGAGGCTGATGCTGTGGGGGCTGCTTGCTGCCTCGACTATCGCCATCCTGACCACGGTCGGCATCGTGCTGTCCATGTTGTTCCAGACGATCACCTTTTTCGAGAGCGTGTCGCCGATGAGCTTCTTCTTCGGCACGGTCTGGGACCCGCGTTTCTCCGCCGCGGGCTCGGCCGGCAGCCAAGGTCAGTTCGGTCTGATCCCGCTTCTGGCCGGAACGCTTTACATCGCATTCATTGCATTGCTGGTCGCGGTGCCGATCGGCCTGCTGTCGGCGGTCTACATGGCCGAATATGCATCGCCCAGGCTGCGCTCGGTGGTCAAACCGGCGCTTGAATTGCTGGCCGGTATCCCGACCATCGTCTACGGCATCTTCGCCGTCGTCACGCTGGGGCCATTCCTGCGCGACCTGTCGGCGGCGCTGACCGGTGGTTCGCCGTTCATCCAGGGCCAGAGCATCTTCACCGCCGGCCTGGTTATGGGCGTCATGCTGATCCCGGTCGTGTCATCGCTATCCGACGACATCATCACCGCGGTGCCGCGCGCCATGCGTGACGGCTCGCTTGGCCTGGGTGCGACGCGCTCGGAGACGATCAAGCGGGTGATCCTGCCGGCGGCACTTCCCGGCATCGTCGGAGCCATCCTGCTCACCGCGTCGCGCGCTATCGGCGAAACAATGATTGTCGTGCTGGCGGCGGGTGTCGCCGCCAATCTCACCATCAATCCGTTCGAGGCGATGACGACCATCACTGTCAAGATCGTCAACCAGTTGACCGGCGATCTCGAGTTCAACTCGCCGCAGACGCTGGTCGCCTTCGCGCTCGGCCTGACGTTGTTCGCGCTGACGCTGGTGATGAACATCGTCGCCCTCTACATCGTGCGCAAGTACCGGGAGCAGTACGAATGACCGACATTCCCCTGGATACGATGGCGGGTGCCGTTGCGCGTCCGCGCCGCGACATAGGCCTCAAGGCCCGTTATGCCGCCGAGCGCCGCTTCCGCATCTATGGCATGGTGGCGATCTCCATCGGCCTGGCGTTTCTGGCGATTATCCTGCTCACCATCGTCTCGAAAGGCTATACCGCCTTCTGGCAGACGACGGTGACGCTGCCGATCACTTTCGACGAGAAGGTCATCGACCCTTCCGGCAAGCGCGCCACCGATCCGAGCGTGCTGATCAAGGCAAACTATCCCAAGCTTGCCGATACGGCGCTGATGGCCAAGCTCGGCATCGACCCAAGCAACAAGCCCATGGTCATGAAGCTCAAGGGCTTCCTGTCGGAAGGCGCCCGCGTCCAGCTGCGCGACATCGTCGCCGCCGATCCGTCGGTGATCGGCACGACGCGCGACGTCAACATCCTGGCCGCGGCCAATCTCGACTCCGCCTTCAAGGGCCAGATCGACCTCAGCGTCGATGAAGCGCGCCGCAAGGTGTCCAACCAGCAGATCGACTGGATGAACAAACTCAAGGCCGACGGCGTGATGGCCGAGCATTTCAACACCGGCCTGTTCACCTATGGCGCTTCCAGCCGCCCTGAAACGTCAGGCATGGGTGTGGCGATCATCGGTTCTCTGTACATGATGATAATCGTGTTGCTGCTGGCGCTGCCGATCGGCGTCGCCGCCTCCATCTATCTGGAGGAGTTCGCCAAGAAGAACCGCTTCACCGATCTGATCGAAGTCAACATCAACAATCTGGCGGCGGTGCCGTCGATCGTCTTCGGCCTGCTCGGCCTTGCCGTGTTCATCAATTTCCTAGGCATGCCGCGTTCCGCCGCTTTCGTCGGCGGTCTGGTGCTGACCCTGATGACGCTGCCGACCATCATCATCGCGACGCGCGCCGCTCTTGCCGCGGTGCCGCCATCGATCCGTTCGGCAGCGCTCGGCCTCGGCGCCTCCAAGATGCAGATGGTGTTCCAGCACATCCTGCCGCTTGCCGCTCCCGGCATCCTGACCGGCACGATCATCGGCCTGGCGCGCGCACTTGGCGAAACAGCACCGCTGCTTCTGATCGGCATGGTTGCCTTCGTCGCCGACTATCCGAAGACGCCTTTCGATCCGTCGACCGCGCTGCCGGTGCAGATCTATCTGTGGGCGAACGAGGCCGAACGCGCTTTTGTCGAGCGTATGTCGGGCGCCATCATCATTCTGCTCGTCTTCCTCATGGCCATGAACATCACCGCGATCGTGCTTCGGCGCCGGTTCGAGCGGCGCTGGTAGAAAAAAGGCAATTTGGTATGAACATCATGACCGAACAGTCCCTTGAAAACGCAGTGGGCGACAAAATGAACGCCAAATCGAACGAAGTGATCAAGATGCGCGGCGACAAGGTCGGCGTGTTCTACGGCGAGAAGCAGGCGCTGTTCGACGTCAATCTCGACGTCCGCCAGAACCAGGTGACGGCGCTGATCGGCCCGTCCGGCTGCGGCAAGTCGACCTTCCTGCGCTGCCTCAACCGCATGAACGACACCATCGATTCGGCGCGGGTGACCGGCAAGATCACGCTCGACGAGGACGACATCTATGACAAGAACATCGACGTCGTCGAACTCAGGGCTCGCGTCGGCATGGTGTTCCAGAAGCCCAATCCGTTCCCGAAGTCGATCTACGAGAACGTTGCCTACGGCCCGCGCATCCATGGGCTGGCCAAGCGCAAGTCCGACATGGACCAGATCGTCGAGTCCAGCCTGAAGAAGGCGGCGATCTGGAACGAGGTCAAGGACCGCCTGCAGGAGCCGGGCACCGGCCTGTCCGGCGGCCAGCAGCAGCGCCTGTGCATCGCGCGCGCCATCGCGGTGTCGCCGGAAGTGATCCTGATGGACGAGCCCTGCTCGGCGCTCGATCCGATCGCCACCGCACGCGTCGAGGAACTTATCGACGAACTGCGCCAGAACTACACCATCGTCATCGTCACCCACTCGATGCAGCAGGCAGCGCGCGTGTCGCAGCGCACGGCGATGTTCCACCTCGGCTACCTGGTCGAGGAGGGCGCCACCGACAAGATGTTCACCAATCCCGACGACAAGCGCACCCAGGACTACATTACCGGCCGCTTCGGCTGAGCCGTCCAGCGGTTGAATTTTCAGGCACGAGGACCACGATCATGGGTGAACATACCGTCGCCTCCTTCGATGAAGAGTTGGGCCAGATCAGCAAGCTGATCCGCGACATGGGCGATCTGGCCGGGTCGATGGTCAGCGGCTCGACCAAAGCGTTGCTCAATTCCGACAATGCGCTGGCGCAACGTGTCGTGTCCGACGATGCCATCATGGACGCGCGCCAGCGGGAACTCGACGATCGCGCCATCACGCTCATCGCCAAGCGCCAGCCGGTGGCCAACGATCTGCGCGCCGTGGTGGGCTCGATCCGTATGGCCGGCGACCTCGAGCGCATCGGCGACCTTGCCAAGAACATCGCCAAGCGCGTCGGCACCGTCGGCCTCAGCGTCACGCCGCGCGACCTCTCGCATTCCATCGATGCAATGGCGCAGCTGGTGCTGATCCAGGTGCAAGGGGTGGTCGAGGAATATGCCGCCGCGGATGCGGCTGCGCTGGCAAAGCTCAGGAATGAGGACGAGCGCATCGACGTCAAATACACGTCGGTGTTTCGTGAACTCTTGACCTATATGATGGAAGACCCGCGCAACATCACTGCCTGCACGCATCTTCTGTTCTGCGCCAAGAATCTGGAGCGCATCGGTGATCATGTCACCAACATCGCTGAAAATGCGTATTATGTGCTGACCGGCCAGCAATTGCCCGCCAATCGCCCGAAGCAGGACGAGACGGCGATGGCCACTTCGGCCTGACAAGGGTGAACTGCTGATGATCGCGCCACGCATCATGGTCGTGGAGGACGAGGAGCCGCTGGGCGTGCTTCTCCGCTACAACCTCGAATCCGAAGGCTACCAGGTCGAGGTGGTGACGCGCGGCGACGAGGCCGAAATCCGGCTGCAGGAAAACGTTCCCGATCTGCTGGTGCTCGACTGGATGGTGCCGGCGGTGTCCGGCATCGAGCTCTGTCGCCGGCTGCGCATGCGGCCCGAGACCGAACGGCTGCCAATCATCATGCTGACCGCGCGCGGCGAGGAGAGCGACCGTGTGCGTGGCCTGTCCACCGGCGCCGACGACTATCTGGTCAAGCCGTTTTCCACGCCGGAATTCATGGCGCGCGTGAAAGCGCTGCTGCGCCGCGCAAAGCCGGAAGTGCTGTCCAGCGTGCTCAAGGTCGGCGACATCGTGCTCGATCGTGAATCGCACCGCGTTTACCGCAAGAAGAGCGAAATCAGGCTCGGACCGACCGAGTTCCGCCTGCTCGAATTCATGATGCGCCATCCCGGCCGCGTGTTCTCGCGCAGCCAGCTGCTCGACAATGTCTGGGGCGAGACGATCTATATCGACGAGCGCACCGTCGACGTGCATGTCGGGCGCCTGCGCAAGGCGGTCAACAATGGCCGCATGCCGGATGTGATCCGCACCATTCGCGGCGCCGGCTACGCTATCCGGGAAGATTAGGCACGCCGCACTGTTGCCGGCCTTTCAGGCGACATGCTTGCCCGCTTTCGCCTGAATGCCCGGTGCGAAAATCTCCTGGTCGACGAAGCCGAGCGCGCGCATGGCGCAGCCTTCGCGGATCAGCGGCAGTTCGTTGGGCTCGGTGTCGAAGGAAATCGATTTCGAGTGCTGGCCGCCGGCGGTCTGGGCAATCGCCTCGCGCAATGCCGGTTCGATCAGATCGAACGCGGCGGCGCTGACTCCGACCATGGCGACAGGTGCTGGATCGATCAGCGCGAACAGGCTGCCGAGGCCGAAGCCAAGCGCCTCGCCGGCCTTGCGGTAGGCTTCGCGCTCGGGGCCATCGGTCTCGCGGGCACGTGTGGCGAGCGCCCGCATGTCGGCGTCGCCGACATCGACCGGTTCGGCATCCTCGCTCATCATTTTGGCGCTGCGCCAGATGGCGTAGTTGCCGGCATAGGCCTCGACGCAGCCGCGCCGCCCGCAACGGCACAGCGCGCCGCCGGGCCGGTGGATCATGTGGCCGAACTCGCCGCCCGAGGAATGGGTGCCGGTGAACAATTCGCCCTTCAGCACCAGCCCCATGCCGATGCCGTGCGAGAGCAGGATAGCGATGAAATTGTCGCGGTAGCGCTCAGGCTGGCGCCATTGCAGCGCCACTGCCATCATGTTGCAATCGTTTTCCATGGTGGCCGGAATACCGAACTCCGCTTCCAGTATGTCGGCGAAGGCAATGTCGGTCAGCGGCGTGATCGGCGACCACAGCATGGCGCGCGCCTGCGAATCGGTGATGCCCTGGATGCCCATGGCAATGCGGGCAATGCTCTGAACATCGAGGTCGGGATCCTCGAGCCGCCGCCGCACGATTGCCGTGCATTCGCCGATCAGCTCGTCGCGCGGCATAGTCAGCGTATCCAGCCGGCGCTGCTCCTCGGCGACCACCTGGCCGGCATAGTCGATGACGGTGACGGAAAGGAAATTCAGCGACAGCACCACGGTCATCACCGCGGCGGCTTCCGGGTTGAGCGCAAGGCCAACCTGGGGCCGGCCGCGTTTCAGCGCACCGGTCTCGCCAGGCTTGCTCTCGGCCAGGATGCCTTCTTGAATCAGATCAGACGAGATCGCCGATATGGTCGAGTGGCTGAGACCGGTGGTCGCCGCAATCTCGGTCCTCGACGGTTGGCCTGCCCGGCGCACGGCCGAAATCACCATCGCGCGGTTGCGACGGCGCAGGTCGTCGTGGCGGATTCCAACCGACATCGTTTTTGTTTTCCTCCCGGTCCTCCTCGCGCCTCATGATAGTGAAGGCGTTCGGTGGTACCAGCCAAATATTGGCAGAAGCAGGCCGCGCTGTCATTGTTTATTGCGGGTCTCGAAAAAATTCCGCGAAGCCATCAGAATCCATCAGAATCGATGTTGACAGCGCCTCGCCGATGGACCAGTATTTTTTCGAGGCTCGAAAAAATAGAGCCTCTGTGTGCCGGCCTTCGGGCCAGTTTTGTCGCGCCGCGCGCGGCGCAGGGAGGATTATCATGAACAGATTTGCAGCCGCCATGCTGGCGGGTGTCGCCATGTCGCTGACGCTGGTGTCGGTCGCGCAGGCGAAGGACAAGGTCATCGGCGTGTCGTGGTCGAACTTCCAGGAAGAGCGCTGGAAGACCGACGAAGCGGCGATGAAGGCGGCGATCGAGGCGGCCGGCGACAAGTACATTTCCGCCGACGCGCAGTCCAATCCCGGCAAGCAGTTGACCGACGTCGAGAGCCTGATCTCGCAGGGCGCCAACTCGCTGATCATCCTGGCGCAGGACGCCTCGGCCATCGGCCCGGCGGTGCAGAAGGCACTGGACGAAGGCATTCCGGTCGTCGGCTATGACCGTCTGATCGAGAACAAGGACGTCTTCTATCTGACCTTCGACAACAAGGAAGTCGGCCGCATGCAGGCCCGCGAAGTGTTCAAGGCCAAGCCGGAAGGCAACTATGTCTTCATCAAGGGCTCGGGTGCCGATCCGAATGCCGATTTCCTGTTCGCCGGCTCGATGGAAGTGCTCAAGGAAGCCATCGACTCGGGCAAGATCAAGAATGTCGGCGAGGCTTACACGGATGGCTGGCTGCCCGCCAACGCCCAGAAGAACATGGAGCAGTTCCTGACCGCCAACGACAACAAGGTCGATGCGGTGGTTGCGGCCAATGACGGCACCGCCGGCGGCGTCGTCGCGGCGCTGACGGCGCAGGGCCTGGCCGGAACGGTTCCGGTTTCGGGCCAGGACGGCGACCATGCCGCGCTGAACCGCATCGCGCTCGGTACGCAGACCGTGTCGGTGTGGAAGGACGCGCGCGAGCTCGGCAAGAACGCCGCCGAGATCGCTTCGCAGCTGGCCGACGGCAAGAAGACAAGCGACATTGCCGGCGCCAAGGACTTCACCACGCCCGGCGGCAACACCGTCAAGTCGCTGTTCCTGACCCCGGTTGCCATCACCAAGGACAACCTCAACGTCGTCATCGACGCCGGGTGGATCAAGAAGGACGAAGTCTGCGCCGGCGTCACTGCCGGCAGCGTTGCAGCCTGCAACTAAAACCGGACCGCTATCGGTTCGAAATCTCGGCGCCGCGGCCCAAAAGCCGCGGCGTTTCTCCAAGGGCTTTCCGCTTCAAATGACCACGGAAAGCAAATAGCATCCATGTTCCGGCATCCGCGCCAGACGGCAAACCGGTGGGAGGATAGCATGACCGACACGACCTCTAATCAGCCGGTCGCCAGCACTGCCGCGGACCGGGCGCGCGCATCCGAGCTCAGCGCCGTCGGGCGGTTCCTCAAGGCTACCGAACTCGACACGCGCATGCTCGGCATGGTCGGCGCCCTGCTGGTCATCTGGGTCGGCATACACATCCTGTCGGGCGGGCTTTTCCTGACGCCGCGCAATCTGTGGAACCTGTCGGTGCAGACCTCCTCGGTCGCGATCATGGCGACCGGCATGGTGCTGGTCATCGTCATGCGCAACATCGACCTTTCGGTTGGCTCCGTCGAAGGCGTGATCGGTATGATCATGGGCGTGGCGCAGGCCGAATTCCTCATTCGCGTCATCGGCTTCCAGCTTGGAAATCCATGGCTCTGGATCATCGCGCTGGCCGCCGGCGTGGCGCTTGGTCTGCTGATCGGCGCGTTCCAGGGCTTCATCATCGCCTATATGGAGGTTCCGGCTTTCATCGTGACGCTGGGCGGCCTACTGGTGTGGCGCGGTATGGCATGGCTGATTACCAGCGGGCGCACGGTCGCGCCACTCGACGCCACCTTCCAGCTGATGGGTGGCGGACCACGCGGCTCGATCGGCGCTACCGCCAGCTGGATCGTCGGCATCGTCGCCTGTGCGGCGGTTGCCTTCGCGCTGCTCAACGGCCGCTCGCAGCGCAAGCGGTTCAGCTTTCCACTGCGCCCCGTGTGGGCCGAGACCTTGCTTGGCGTGGTCGCTTGCGCGGCCATCCTCGGCGCCGTCTGGATCGCCAATTCCTATCCATGGCCGATCGGCATCGTGCGCCAGTATGCGCTGCAGAACGGCATCACCCTTCCCGAAGGCGGGCTGTTTATCGCGCATGGAATCGCCATACCGGTGCTGATGGCGGTGGCCACGGGCATCATCATGACCTTCATCACCAAGCGCACGCGTTTCGGCCGCTATGTCTTCGCCATCGGTGGCAATCCGGAAGCAGCAGAACTTGCCGGCATCAACACGCGCTGGGTGACCATGAAGGTGTTCATGATCATGGGGGTGCTGGCGGCGATCAGCGCGGCGATCTCGTCGGCCCGCCTCAACGCGTCGACCAACGCACTGGGCACGCTGGACGAGCTGCTGGTCATCGCCGCCGCCGTCATCGGCGGCACGTCGCTGGCCGGCGGCGCCGGAACGGTGATGGGCGCCATGCTCGGCGCGCTTCTGATGCAGTCGCTGCAATCCGGCATGGTGCTGCTCGGCATCGACTCGCCGCTGCAGAGCATCGTCGTTGGCGCCGTGCTGGTCATCGCCGTGTGGCTCGACACCGTCTACCGCAAGCGGGTCTAGGGGAGGAACGATCATGGAAAAAACTGCTCCCACGGGCACAGCGCTGATCGACATGCGCAACATCTCGATCGCCTTCGGCGGCATCCGCGCCGTCGACGATGCGTCCATCGATCTTTTCCCGGGCGAGGTCATGGCGCTGCTCGGCCATAACGGCGCCGGCAAGTCGACGCTGATCAAGATCCTGTCGGGCGCCTACAAGCGCGACGCGGGCCAGATATTCGTCAACGGCCAAGAGGCCTCGATCTCCAACCCCCGCGACGCCAAGAAATACGGAATCGAAACCATCTATCAGACGCTGGCGCTGGCCGACAATGTCGACGCCGCCGCCAACCTCTTCCTCGGCCGTGAGCTGATGACCGGCTGGGGTACGCTCGACGATGTCGCCATGGAAGCCGAGGCGCGCAAGGTCATGGGCCGGCTCAATCCGCGTTTCCAGCGCTTCAAGGAGCCGGTGATCAAGCTGTCGGGCGGCCAGCGCCAATCGGTGGCGATCGCGCGCGCCATCCTGTTCAACGCCCGCATCCTGATCATGGACGAACCGACGGCGGCTCTTGGTCCGCAGGAAACGGCGCAGGTCGGCGAGCTGGTCAAGCAGCTCAAGTCGGACGGCATCGGCATCTTCCTGATCAGCCACGACATCCATGACGTGTTCGAGCTTGCCGACCGCGTCTGCGTGATGAAGAACGGCCAGGTCGTCGGCACCGCGCGCACCACCGACGTCACCCAGGACGAGGTGCTCGGCATGATCATCCTCGGCAAGTGTCCGCCTGGCGCCATTCCCGGGCCGGGCGCGCTGAAGATCGCCGCCTGAGACAAGCGCCATCACCGGCGGTTATCTTCTCCGATGCGCGATCGATAAGCCGGCTAATATTTGGAACGTGATGTGCCAGCTGTCACGATGGTTTGGCCTCGCCATTGTGTTAGCGCGGTGACATGCCATAAAGGTCCTAAATCCATGGGCCGCAGCATCCTTTGAAGAAGTTTTTCCCGATCGTCGCCTTCATTGCCGTCGCGCTGATCAGCATGACGATGGCAGGCTTCGCCTACTTCGCCACCCAGGAGGCGGCACGGATCAAATTCGAGGCGACGGCCGACGATGCGCTCAACCGCATCGAAAGCCGCATCGACCTGCATCTGTCGCTGCTGCGCTCGACGCAGGCGCTGTTCGACGCCCGCAATGGTGAGATTTCGCGAAGCGAATTCAAGGCCTTCTTCAGCGCGCTCGACCTCGACAGCAATTTCGCCGGCCTGCGCGGCATAGGCTATCTGAGGTTGGCAAAAACCGGCGACGAAGCGGCGGTCGAGCGCGACATGTTGCGCGACCGTGGCGTACCCCACGCTGTCTATCCGGACACGGCACAGTCCTGGCGCACCCCCGTCGTGCTGTTCGAGCCGCTCGATCCTGCCAACGAGTCGACCATCGGCTACGACATGTTCACCGAACCGGCGCGGCGCGAAGCGATCGAAAAGGCGATGGCCGATGACGCACAGCATGCAAGCGGTCTGGTGCAACTCGGCCAAGGCACGGGCGCGGCACAGACCTTTACCGGCTTCCTGGTCTTCGTCAGGCTCAATGTCGAAACCGCGCCGGATGGCATTAACGCCTCCAGGTCGTCGACATCAGGCTTTCTCTACGCCGCTTTCCGCGCCCGCGACCTGTTCCAGACCGCGCTCAGCCGCACGCCGCTGCTGCCGGTCAACACCGAGGTCTATGACGGCAAGGTCGACGCCGGCAATCTTCTGTTCCAGTCGGAAACGCCGCCGGTTGCGAGCTTCGGCGACAGACTGTTGGTGACGCGCAAGATCATCGTCGCCGGCCGGCCGTGGACGGTGCTGTTTCGGCCGACCAGCGCTTTCTCGCAGCCGTCTTCACGCGCTATTCCGGTGATGCTCGGCCTGTTGGGGTTGCTCCTGGCGGGCGCGATCGCGCTGGTGGCGCGCTACCAGGAGCGTGCCTATGACGCCAAGTCGCTGTTGCACGAGACGACGGAAAAGAGCCTGCTCGAAAAGGATCTGATGCTGCAGGAGATGAAGCATCGGATCAAGAATTCGATTACGCGGGTGCTGGCGATCGCGCGCCAGACAGCAGCGCACGCCACCGACGTAAAGGAGTTCTCCTCTTCCTTCTCGGCCCGCCTGCAGGCAATGGCGGCGTCCCAGGACATGCTGACGCGCTCGCGGTGGCAGAAGGCCGACCTTGGCGATCTCTTGCGGATCGAGCTTGGCCAGGTGTTCGGCAAGGAGCTTCCGGAAGGAATATTGTCAGGCCCTCAGGTGCTGCTCGACGAGACGACAACGCAGGCGCTTGGGCTGACTTTCCACGAACTGGCGACGAATGCGCTGAAATATGGCGAGGCCGGCAATTCGGTCGGCGCGCTGAAGGTCGACTGGTCGTTCCAGGGGCGCGGATCCGACAGGATGCTGGTTCTGAACTGGCGCGAAGCCGGGCAGAAGCAACTCGAAGCGCCGGTCAAGACCGGCTTCGGCACTAAGCTGATCGATCTCAATGTCACGCGCGAATTGCGAGGCACGATCGCCAGAGATTTTCGCGCCGACGGGCTTACCGTGGAAATCAGGATTCCGCCGCCCGGCACAGGCAAACAAACGGAGACCGGCTAACCGGTCTCCGTCTCGATTGTTTGACGCTTTTGAAGCGGATCAGCAGCGAGCGGTGTAGAGCCGGCCGCGATTGTCGCGATACTGGCAATAACCATTGCGCAGGTTGCGCACCAGCAGACCGGAACCGGCACCAACGGCTGCGCCGATGAGCGCACCCTTGCCACCGCCAACCAGGCCGCCGACGCCGGCGCCAACCAACGTACCGACACCCACGTCCTGCTCGGTCGTGCTGCAGCCGCTGACGGCGACCACGGCAACCATGGCAATAATCAATTTCTGCATAGAGTCTCTCCTCACTTTCGTCCTCACTTTAATAAGCTTCAGCCGCCATTTAGCATGAAATGACGGCCTTTGCCCGCTCGATCTTATTGTTGGCTAAGATAGTCTTTTTCTGGGCGCGATACATTCGACGCGACCGTGACGTTGGAAATCTGCAAGGATGCGTCGAGCGAACCGTCCGGGCGCACGTTCCAGACGATCTGGTCGTAGTCGTCCTCGAGTGCCGGGTCGACGGCAAGACATTTGGAAACGACGTGCTCAGCCTGGCCCTGCACGTCGCCCATGGCGAAAGGCCGCTCGGCGGTGCATGCGTCCGCAGTCTCGAACACGCTGACCGGCACCGGCAGTTCGCGGCATTCGGTCATGCTGTTTGAACAGCCGATAACCAGAAGCAAAGCGGCGATGTGTTCCACGGCGAAAGATCCTCTCGCCATAAGAACGGTCAACAGTCGTCAAAGTTCCTGTGATGCAAGCTGGGGAGGTTAATAATCGGCTTGGCCAGGAGCCAGACCAGCCTTCAGCCTAGCCAGATTTGGGAGCAGCGTGAACCCGAAGCGAACGTGGCTCAGCCCCAGCTGCGACGCCACGATCAGAACGATGGCGGCGACGAGCGCGACAGCGGCGAAGCGAAGCAAGGGATGCCAGGCGTGCGGCGCCGGCGAGGCGGATGCATCAGGATCCTGAAAGCCGCTCATCGAAACGCGGGCGGCCTGCTCCAGCCTGTTCATATCGGCAACCGTCAAGATCCATTCCTCCCATAGTTGGGTCGCAAGCCACGGCCGAAGCGTCGGTTGAATCGGTCAAGAGCCGGCAATCTCTGGGAGCCTCAGCATCAGACTTTATGGTGAACAGCCGGTTAAGGGATCCGGCGCTCTGGGCTCTCTGTTTGACGCAATTCGGGACGGAATTGCTCTGAGGCAAATCCGGCCGCTCACTCGGTTTCGAAATTGCCGTGCGGAACGAGAAGCCGATATTCGAGGCGGTCGCCGGTGATTTCCAGCGTCGCCGTGCCGTTCAGCGATACCGGCACAACGCGTTCGAGAGCAACGCTGCCGAAGCGTTTCTCGGTGCGCCTGTTGTCATTGGCGACAATAGCCTCGACCCAGGTCAGCGACAAAGCCGGCTTATCAGCGGCCTCCGTGACGCTCGACAGATTGGCGGTTACCTCGACGAAGCCATCCGGCCGCGCCAAGGCGCCGTAACTGAATGAATTGACTGCGAGCTCGTGCATGGCCAGGCCGATATGAAGAGCAGCGTTGGGATTGAGGTAGGGATTGACGCCATTGAAGCGCAGGCTCTGCGCGGGATCGGCGCCATAGCGCACGACCTGGCCACGGACTAGTTCGCGCAGCGCGGCACCTCGCCAGTTCGATGACGTCACCAGATCCTGGGAGGAGGCGAGTGACTGCAACCGGCCGCGAAAGCGCGTCAGGAAATCGTCCGATGTCTCGGAATAGCGGCCGGTCTGTGTGGCAATGCTCTGGATAATGGCCAACAGGTTCTTGGAGCGGTGGCTGACCTCGCGCAGCAGCGTCTTCAACGTCTGTTCGCGGCGTTTCTGCTCGGTTGTCTCGACCATTGTGGTGACAACGCCCTGAACATCGCCACCATCGCCGCGATCGGCATCGACCCAGACCTGGAACCAGCGGATGCCTTCGGCCGTGGGAACGTTGAGCTCGAGGTGTTCGGGATTGCCGGAAGCTATGACATGGCGTTTGGCGGCATCGATGTGTTCGGCCTGCGCCGGCGGCAGTATGCCGTTGCTGTCCGCGGTGTCGGAAGCCCATGGCTCACGCATGTTGCGCGCCCACACGGTCTTCATCTCACGGTCCTGGTACAGAACGGAAATGCCGGCATTGTGCAGAGCGTGGAGCAAGGCACGGCCGAGCTGCATGCCGCTTTCAGCGGGATGCAGGGCGATGACTTCGTCATTCTGCCCGCTTTCGCCTGTCTCTCCGCTTCTGGAACGCATCAGTCACCTGTCCACCCCTCCAGCTGAACGATTCACGCTGAAATCAGTTCCTGAAATAAGCCCCCAAAACAGGTCCGCCGGACGATGTCCCTTGAAGGACACCGCCCGGCGGTGGCTGGAAACCGTTTGAGGGGTGCGGCTTCCAGTGTTGGCTCGCTACCGGGTCTTACGACGCCCGCCTGAACAGGCCGGCCAGAAGCGAGATGACCAGGAAGGCGAGAAAGATGAAGAACAGGATTTGCGCAATGCCGGCCGAGGTGCCGGCGATACCGCCGAAACCAAGCGCGCCGGCGATGATCGCCACGACCAGAAATACGAGCGCCCAGTAGAGCATGATCTGTCTCCTTCCGATGCTGAGATAAAAACGTGGGTGGTAGGTGTTTGTTCCACCATTTGCCGAAAAAGACAGGCTTTGGAAGAGGCCCGGACGCGAATTGATTCGGGCACGCGAGCGCAACCATGAAAGCGCGGCATGGAGCGACCGACAACTGGCGATCAACGCCGCGAGATGCGGCGAACGTTGGAGATTGTGCCAGAGCCGTTCACCGTTTCACGGAAACGGCGACCGCTCTATCTCTCTGTTTTTCGCAATTCCGGACGGAAAACCGCTTCACACTTTTCCTGGAATTGCTTTAAGCGGCGGCCTTGGCTTGCCGGTCAAAGAACAGCGCCTGGCTGATCAGCGCCTTGACCATGTCAGGGTTGAACGGCTTGGTGACGAGGAAAGCGGGTTCGGGCCGCTCGCCGGTCAGCAGACGCTCAGGGAAGGCGGTGATGAAGATCACCGGCACCGAGGTCGACGACAGGATTTCGTTGACGGCATCGATGCCCGAGCTGCCGTCGGCAAGCTGGATGTCGGCCAGCACCATCTTCGGCCTTGTCTTGCCGAACATCGCCACCGCCTCGGCATGGGTCCGGGCGGTGCCGACGACACGGTGGCCGAGGCTCTCGACCATTTCCTCGATGTCCATGGCGATCAGCGGCTCGTCCTCGATGATCAGCACGTCGGTCGCCACCTGGCGGGAGATCTCGTTGCTCGCCTGGGCCAGCAGTTCGGAGAATTCCCTGTCGTCGACATCGAGAATTTCAGCTGCCTCGTCCTCGCTAAAGCCTTCGACGGCGACCAGCAGGAAGGCCTGGCGTGGCCGTGGCGCAATGGCGTTCAGATTGGCGGCGGCGCGCTGCTCCCATGCCGATTGCGCATGCTCCTGCGGAACGCGGATGGCAATGGAGGTGAACAATTTTGCGAAAACCTTGTAGATCGCGATGCGGTCGTTCGACGCTTCGGGGAAGATGTCGACGTCGGCGATGATGGCTTCGAGCATCGCGGCGACCAGCGCATCGCCACTCTCCTGCGATCCCGAAACGGCGCGCGAGAAGCGGCGCAGGAACGGCAGGTGCGGAGCAATGGTTGCGGAAAGGCTCATGATAGACGTCTCCCTCAGATGACGTAATTGCATAGATTCCAGGTCAAGCTGATTGCAAGCCCCGGCAAACAACGCGGGTTTTATGAAAAAGTTCCGAGGGTTGTGGAACGAATCTCCAAGGACGACGTTTGTGGTGCGATGGGCAACCAGACGAGGGGGCCGCTTTGTGTTGTGTGATAGGGCGGCTAGAGCGCTGGAATTAAGGGCGAAATGAGGACATGAATAAAGAAACACTGGCTGGCGCCGCTGACAGGCGCCGGGCCAATTCCGGTGACCCGCTCGGGGCGAATTCGGAAATCGGCCGCAAACTCAAACAATATTATGACGAGCTGGTCTCCGACAATGTGCCGGATCGCTTCGCCCAGTTGCTCAGGCAACTGGAACAGGCCGAACCCGCACAGAAGAAGGACTGAGGCATGGCAGCTGTCTCACAAGGGTTCAAGACCGATCTGCTCGGCTCGATCCCGAGCCTACGGGCCTTTGCCGTGTCGCTGACGCAGAATGCCGACAAGGCCGACGATCTGGTGCAGGAGACGCTGGTCAAGGCCTGGGACAAGCATGAGAGCTTCCAGCCGGGCACCAATCTCAAGGCATGGCTGTTCACCATCCTGCGCAACGAGTTCTATTCGCAGATGCGCAAGCGCGGCCGCGAGGTGCAGGACAGCGACGGCATCATGACCGCCAGGCTCGCGGTTCATCCGGCCCAGCACGGCCAGCTCGACCTCAAGGATTTCCGCGGCGCGCTCGAGCAACTGCCCGAGGACCAGCGCGAAGCCATCATCCTCATCGGCGCTTCCGGCTTTTCCTATGAGGAGGCCGCCGAGATTTGCGGCTGCGCGGTCGGAACCATCAAGAGCCGGGTCAGTCGGGCCCGCACGCGGTTGCAGGAGATTCTGAAAATCTCCGGCGAAGACGAATACGGGCCCGACGCCATCTCGTCCCAGGTCACGGGCTCAAACGCCGCCTGAGAGTGGAGGCCGTTTGCGCGCTCGGGCTCTCAAGTACCGATCGAAGGCATTTCAGACTGGCGCGCGGCCGCAGGCCACCGCCAGCGCCTCGACGAGATCGTCTCCCGAATATGGCTTGGTTACCAGTCGCACGCCGGGGAAAGACGCCCTGATCTCGTCCGCGTCCGAATAGCCGGAGGCAAAGACGAAGGGCATGCCCGCCTGACGCAGTTGCGCGGCGAAGTCGAGCGTCGACGTCCCACTCAGCATCAGGTCGACGATAACGCCGTCGAACCTGTCGGCGACCGTCTGCTCGTCGATCTCTGCCAGGTCGCGGGCAATCACCACGTCGCCGGCGCCATGGTCGCGGCAAAGCTGCTCGACATCCATGGCGATCAGGAATTCATCCTCTAGGACAAGAATTCGCAATCCCTCGAGCAATGGCGGCACCTCGCAATGTCTCCTTAATTCTTGCGGCATCAGGGTTCAGGGCTCCAAATCAAATCCGCATCGGACCGGAGGCCCGTCGGTAGCTTTTATCCGAATTCGCTCGCCGGATCTGCTCCAACGTCAGGCGGGTTTCGACTTCACCTCACTGGAGCGCAGCGAGTCATGATCGCTATTTGCTATCCTGTCATTTAAAAAAGACATGCTCTTCGCCGGCGGCGGAACCGGGCTCTAGCAAAGGCGTTGCACTCAGTCTCTGTCAATGAGGCTTTCGAAGAGGGGTCGAAATGTCTGGCCAGAATGGTCGTTCTTTTTCCAGCCGCCAATATCCGTGCGAGAAGTGCCCACTGCGGCCATTGCAGGTGTTCCGGGACTTCGAGAAGCAGGAGCTCGACTTCGTCAGCAAGTTCAAGAAGGGCGAACTGGCCGTCGACAAGGGCGCAACGGTGCTGGTCGAAGGCAGCCACAGCGCTCATCTCTATACGGTGCTTTCGGGCTGGGCCTTCCGCTACAAATTGCTGTCGGACGGCAGGCGCCAGATTCTCAACTATTCGATGCCCGGCGATCTCATCGGCCTGCAAGGCAGCGTGATGGGTGAAATGCAGCACTCGATCGAGGCGCTGTCGCCGATGCTGTTGTGCGTCTTCGAGCGCGAAAACCTTCACGAGCTCTACCGCAACCATCCGGGCCTAGCCTACGACATCACCTGGCTGGCATCGCGCGAGGAGCGCATGCTGGACGAGAATTTGCTCAGCATCGGCAGGCGCACGGCGCTCGAGCGCACCGCCTATCTCATCGCTTTCATCGCCAGCCGCGCGGCGATAGTCGGGCTCAACGGCAAGGCGCCGGTGCAAATCCCGATCACGCAGCAACACGTCGCCGATACGCTCGGCCTGTCTCTGGTCCACACCAACAAGACGATCCGCAAGCTGATCGACCGCAAGCTGATCGTCTGGCGCGACGGCGGTTGCGAAGTGGTCGACCGGGAGGCGCTGAAGGACCTCGCACGCTGGGAGGGCTTAAGCGAGGGTCGCCGGCCGCTGATCTGAAAGGGAAACGCGTCCCTCCGGGCTGGACTCGCACAGGCAAACACCCTTTCATGGATATGGTCTCCGATTTCGGAACCTTGGAGTGTGTGGGGCGTTTGAAACCAAGCAAACGCAAGGAGTTATGGGAATGGCAACTGCCACAGGAAAAACCGCTGGTGAAACCCAGGCGAACGTCGACCTCGAAGCCGATATCCGGCAGTTGAAGGCCGATATCGAAAAGCTGACCAAGCAATTGGCCAAGACCGGCGAGCATGGCTACGGGACGGCCCGCCGCGCCGCCGCCGAAGGCGTCGAGCAGCTGCGCGCCCAAGGCGAAGCCGCCTTTGACAGCCTGCGCGGCAACGCCAAGGACCTCGAGGCCCAGATCACCGCCAATGTGCGCGAAAAGCCGGTGACGTCGCTGGCCATCGCAGCCGGCGTCGGCTTCCTGTTCGCGCTTCTCGCCCGGCGCTAGTTCTCCATAGACATGGGGACGCTGGCATCGCTGATCTCGGCCTTGGCCTCGGGTGAGGCCATTGCCGCCATGCGCCGCGCGCGCACGGCGGCAATCGTCTATGGGCTCGCCGCGGTTGCGGCTCTGTGCGGGCTCGGATTTCTCCTGGGGGCGGCCTATATCTGGGCCGCCGACAGCTATGGGTCGATGGCGGCCTGCTTGGGCTTCGCGGCCGGCTTCCTGGTGCTTGCCGGGCTCATCCTGCTCATCCATCAACTGGCGGCCGGCGCGCGCGCCCGTAGACGCGCGCGAAGGCGCAATGCCGACCTCAAGGCACTCGGCATCGCGGCGGCCCTTGCCGTATTGCCGTCGCTGCTCAAGGGGAAAGGCGGCAAGGAACTTGTCCTTGGACCGATCATCGCGCTGGTGGCCTATGCCATCTACAAGGAAAACGTCAAACCGCGGCCGGGCGATCCGGACGACGAGGCCGAGTAGGCCCGAACTCCCCCGACGCTTCAGCTCGGCAAATCTTCCAGCGGCATCGATATTTCCGCGAACACACCTTCCCGACGGAACTCGTGCACAACCTCGCTGGACAAGACCTTGGCGAGGCTGCGGCGGATCAGGATCGAGCCGAATCCCTGGCGTTCCGGCGGCTGGACCTGCGGCCCACCGCTTTCGCGCCAGGTCAGCACCAGGCGGCGTGCGCCCTTCTTGCCCAGCGCCTTCCAGTCGACACCGACCTTTCCCGAGCCCACCGACAGCGATCCGTATTGCAGCGCGTTGCTGGCCAGTTCGTGCATGATCAGGCCGAGCCCCACCGCCTGGTCGGGCGAAAGCAGCAGATCCGGGCCGGAAATCGCGATGCGCGGCTGTTCGGTTGAATCGAACGGTTTGACCTCGATCTGCATCAGTTCGCGAATGCCGATGCCGCGCCATTCGCGATCGGACAAGAGGTTATGGGCAGCACCGAGCGCCTGCAGCCTGGCGCCGAAGGCTTCGAGGAATTCGCTTGGGCGGCGGGCATGGCGAACGGTCTGCGTCGCCAGTGCCTGCACCGTCGCCAACGTGTTCTTGACCCGGTGGTTGAGCTCGCGCAACAACAACCTTTGCCGCTCCTCACCGAGCTTGCGTTCCGATATGTCGTAGTTGACGCCGAAGATCAGCGTCGGTTTGCCTTCGCCGTCGCGCTCGATGACGCGGCCGCGGGTGGCTATCCAGCGCGGCGGATCGAAGCCCTTGACCCGGTATTCGCCGAAATAATCGTCGCTGCCGGTCAGGGCGTCGCGAAAGCGCGTCTCGGTCTGGTATACGTCGCGCGGGTCGATGGCGCCCAATATGTCGCGCGCCCGCAACCGGTTCGAGCGCGGCAGATTGAACAGTTCCGACAGGCGCACATCGCATTCGATCATGTCGGTGCGGATATCCCAGGCCCAGCTGGCAAGCGAGGCGGCATCGAGCGCGATGGCGCGGCGCTTTTCCTCCTGCGCCAAAGCTGCGGCGGCGATGGCGCCGCTGCGGGTGGCGTTTTTGAGCGTAAACAGGCTGGCGGCGAGACTGGCCAACGCCTTCAGTTGATCGAGTGCGGCAGGGGACGGAAAGTCATGCGGTTCCCGGTCGAGTACACATACGGTGCCAATGCGCGCACCGGCCACCACCATGGGCGCGCCGACATAGAACCGCAGATGATGCTTACCGGTCACGAGCGGATTGGCGGCGAAGCGGGGATCGATGCTGGCATCGGTCACCACCATAGGCTCGTCGCCGGCGGCAATCGCGTGCGCGCAAAACGAGATGTCGGTGGCAGTCTCGGTCTCGTCCAGACCGACACAGGACTTGAACCATTGTCGTTCGGTATCGAGCAACGTGACCAAGGCGATTGGCGCCTGCATCACGGCGGCGGCAAGACCGGTGATGTGATCGAAGTCGGGATCGGAGGCCGTGTCGATCGCGTCGAGCCCGTGCAGCATGGCAAGCCGCTCCGGCGCCGCCACGGCGCGTCGAACGTCGGCCGGCAGACCCTTCTCCACCTTCTTATCCACCAAGTCCCCTCGCTTGCAGGTCCCATCCGCAGTGCCGCGCGTTGCGCGCTGCCGTCGGGACCCGGAACTTTTGTAGCAAGCAATCGTTACCCGACCATGTTTCGCCAGACATGGCTTTGTCCGCCACGCCTGCAGTCGCATGATAGGAACGCCGCCAATGACCAAGATCATCCCTGAGAACAAGGCCCGCCAGGGGCGCTGGGGTTGGCATGGGCTGCGCATCCTGATCGCAGCGCTGCTGTTGGCCTTCATCGCCTGGGGCATCGCCGAAATCTATGGCGAAAAGATCGACAACAGCGCGCCCGCCAACCAGAGCGCGCCCGCCAGTCAGAGCCAGCCGGCCGGCGGCTAAAGCGCTCGTCGTCTTCGGCGCTCGCATCAGGCGGCCTTTGCCTGCGCAGCGCGCGCCGGCACCAGCACGTTCAAAGCGCCGGGATGGATTTTGAATGTCGTTTCGCGCTCCAGCTTGACCAGTTCGCCGTCGATGACGGCGCCGAACTTCTTGCTTCCGGTGTGGATTTTCACGACTGCCTTGTCGGCCTGATGGATTTCGACATGGTCGCTGTCGCGCCACCTGCCGCGCGCCATGTCGAAGAGGGCCCTGGCGAGTTCGCCGCGCCGCCGTGCCACGGTGACATAGATGCCGAGCACGCCGCCGGCAGGATTGTCGGCATAGGGCAGGTGACCCTCGCCGAACAGGTTGTTGGAGATGCCGATGCCGCTGATGCGGGTCACGATCTCGGCGTCGCCGACCGTCAACGTCACCTTCATGGCGGGCGGATTGTTGATCGTCGTCCAGGCGGCCTTTGCCGAAGCACGGATCTTTCCCAGTCGCGAGGCGAACTCCATGGAGTCGCGCAGCCTCACCATCCTGGCGTGCAGGCCGATGGAGAACTGATGCACGAAAGGTCGGCCATTGGCGCTGGCGACGTCGATCGCGATGACCTCGCCATCGGCAAAGGAGGTCAGGGCTCCGTCGAGGGTCTGCGGAATGCCGAGGCCGCGGGCGAACAGGTTCATGGTCCCGGCTGGCAGGACAGCCAGCGTCTTCTTCGTGTTCATCAGCCGCGCCGCCGCGGCCGAAATGGTGCCGTCGCCGCCACCGGCCAGAACCACATCGATGCCGCGCCGCGAGGCGACCTTGTCGAGTGCCGCGACAATGTCCTTGCCTTCGACGATGTCGATATCGACAGTGTGGCCAGCCGCCTCAAGCGTCTGGCGCATCCGGTCCGAAAAAGCGGAAACATCGGTCGTCCGCAAGGTGCCGCCGTCCCGGTTCAGCACCGCCGCAAATCGCATGCCCGCTCCGTATCCATTTTAGCGGCTGGAATGCCCAGCCGCAGGCTGAAACGGCGAAGCCTTACAAAGGTTCCATCGGCCGCCGGAAATGTCGGGCGATTCCACGGACTTGCCCGAGGTATCCCGATGCCCCCGTTTTTTCGGAACAAGCGCCTTGTCACGACGTTGTGAACGCATTGGAGGCGCCGCTTTCGGCCTCCCGGCGACGGTTTGCCGGTGCGGCGCGCACGAGATCACGCAAGAGGAGACTTAATCATGATCCGCACTCTTTTCGCGACGACCGCGCTTGCAACGCTGATCGCCACCGGTGCATTTGCGC
This sequence comes from Mesorhizobium sp. CNPSo 4688, assembly GCF_057784295.1. Taxonomy (NCBI): domain Bacteria; kingdom Pseudomonadati; phylum Pseudomonadota; class Alphaproteobacteria; order Hyphomicrobiales; family Phyllobacteriaceae; genus Mesorhizobium; species Mesorhizobium sp. CNPSo 4688. The sequence continues at coordinate 196,099 of NZ_JBWLUY010000010.1, read as the reverse complement.
AGTCAACGACAACCCCGGCGACAACCCCGGCACCGGCTGAAGCGCCTGCCACCATCGCGCCGGCAGCGCAGCGGGCCGATGGCGCCCTGATGACCAATATCATCGGCGAATCCGTCTACAACGGCACTGCCGATGACGCGCAAAAAATAGGCGACGTCGGCGATGTCGTCTTCGATGAAAATGGCCAGGCGAAATCCGCCATCATCGGCGTCGGCGGCTTTCTCGGCATAGGCAGCAAGAATGTCGCTTTCGACTACGGCAAGCTCAAATGGGTCGAAAAGAATGGCGACCGCTGGCTGGTTGCCGAGACGAGCAAGGAAGCGCTCACTGCGCTGCCGGACTTCGACCGCAAACCTTATGATCCGGCGCCGGCGCCCGCCACTACGGACAGCGCGCAGAATGATCCGCAGAAGCCTGTCGATCTGAACGCCGCGCCGTCAGAGCCGGTGGTGAAACGCGCCGACGGCAATCTCGCCACCAACATCATCGGCGAGAGCGTCTATAACGGCACCGCCGACGATGCCCAGAATATCGGCGACGTCAACGACATCGTACTGACCAAGGAGGGCAAGGCGCAATCACTGGTGATTGGCGTCGGTGGCTTCCTCGGCCTGGGTGAAAAGAATGTCACCTATGATTTCGCCAAGGCCGAGTGGGCGCAGAAGAACGGCGATCGCTGGCTGGTGGCGCACACCACGAAGGAGGAACTGCAGGCACAGCCTGATTTCGACCGTAAGGTCTATGATCCGGTGCCGGTGACGACGATGTCCGACGCCGGGACGCCCGCTGCCCCTGCAGCCACCGCTCCGGCTGACACGGCTGCGCCGATGGACAAGACGGCCGAGGCTCCGGCGGCCGAGTCGCCTGATGTGAAGGCCACGGACCCGACGCAGACGGCAGCGATCGACAAATCGACGCTGACCGAAATGCCGGTCGGTGAAATCAGGGGCGACGATCTGAAAGGCACGACCGTCTATGGCGCCAACGACGCCAAGGTCGGCGAGATCGGCGACGTCGTGCTGGCACCCGACAGCAAGCCGGATGCGGTGATTGTCGATGTCGGCGGTTTCCTCGGCATCGGCGCCAAGGAGGTTGCGGTCGGCATGGACAAGCTCAAATTCATGACCGACAAGGACGGCAAGAAGTATCTCTACACCAACTTCACCAAGGAGCAGCTGCAGGCGCAGGCTGCCTACGACAAGGGCAGCTATGCGGAGAAGCGCGATCAGCAGCGGATGATGATGCAGTAAAGGAAAGGAGTAGGGCAGTAAGGCAATAGGGATAAAAATTAGGGAGCGCGACAGCACCGCCTATCCCATAATTTTCCTACTGCCCTACTGCCCTACTGCCCTACTGCCCTACCGCCCTACTGCCCTACCCACATATCCAGCCACCCCATCCGCGGTCAGCTCCGCCAGCGCGAGAGACTGGTCGAGATGTTCGGCGCGCCAGGCAAGCAGACGCTCGGCAAATTCAAGCCGCACGCTGAGATAGGTCGGGTCGGTGGCGACATTGGCCAGCTCGCCCGGATCCTTTTTCAGATCGAACAGTAAGGGCGGCAAACCACCACCGAAATGCACATATTTGAAGTCTTCCGTGCGGATGACGGCGAGGTTGCACTGGCGCGAGGCGATGCCGAAATGCCGTTCGGCTTCACCCTCGGCAATCGAGCGGAAATCGAACTCCCAATGCGCCGCGTCACGCCAATCCTTGGGCGGTTGACATTCCAGGAACGGTTTCAGCGAGCGGCCGTCGAGAGGCGGCTGGGCGTCGGCATCCAGCAGATCGAGCAAGGTCGGGAAGATGTCGACGGCCTCGGTGAAGCGATCGACGGTCGAGCCCGCCGCCTTGCCGCGGCGCGGGTCGCGGACGATCAGCGGGATGTGATAGCTGCCGTCAAAGAAACCGCCTTTGCCGAGCATGAAATGGTCGCCCATCATCTCTGCGTGGTCCGATGTCAGGATGACGATCGTCTCGTCCCAGGCTCCCGCCGCCTTGATCGCCTGCCAGATGCGGCCAAGCTGCGCGTCGACCTCCGAGATCATGCCGTAATAGATCGCGCGGATGGCGCGGATGTTGTCGTCCCCCCAGTCGCGCACCTTGCCGTCCGTGCCGGGGCGGAAGTTCTTACGCTTTTGCCGGCCGAGATCGTAGGCCAGATAGGGATGGCTTTGCGCCTCCGCCTGCCAGCTTTCGCCACGAGGGAAGGCCGGGCCGTCCGTGGGATCATACAGCGTGTTGTAAGGTGCCGGCACGATGAAGGGCGGATGCGGGCTGATGAAGGACACATGCGCGAACCAGGGCGCATCCTGTTCGCCCAGCCAGCGGATGAATTCGCCGGCGAGGAAAGCCGTCGGCGTCTCGTCCCTGGAATAGACCGGCGGCGCATTGGTCACGGCGTCGCCGGCCTCCTCGCCCACGCGGCGGTGAATGCCGGGAGAGCCGGCACTGGTGTCGAGCCCGCGCGCCTTCAGCCATGACAGCCACGGTTTCTGATGCTCGGGCAGGAACTGGCGCACGCTGAAGCCGGGCAGGACGCCCTCATAGGTTTTCTGCCGGGGATCGCCCGGCGCCAACGTGCGCGGATCGGACGAGACGTCGGTGTAGCCAAACAGCGTCGGATCGTAACCGAGGGCGCGGGCCGAAAGCGCGATGTTGCCGTGACGGGTGTCGAGTGGCGTGCCATTGCGGCAGACGCGGTTGTTCATCTGGTAGAGGCCGGTGTAGAGGCAGGCTCGCGCCGGAGAGCAGGGCGCCGCGCCGCCGTAATGCCGCTTGAAAAGGACGCCCTCGGCGGCCAGCGCGTCGGCGTTGGGTGTCTTCACCGTGGGATGGCCGGCAGCCGACAGGCAGTCGCCGCGCCACTGGTCGCAAGAGATCAGGAGGATATTCGGGCGTCTGCTTTTCGCGGCCAATGGATGTATCCTGTCACGTCGGGAAGACGTTCAATGAACCGGATTCTGGTGGTGGCGCAAGCCTGCCAGTCCCATTGAAATGGTGAACGAAAATTTTCTGCTGTTCACGATTAGGATACAGTCCATTCTGAGTTTGCCGCCTTTGCCACTGCCGGGCGACCCCTCATATAGGCGTGGACAGCGGCGAGGGCCGCACAAACACCAGGGAAGGAGCAAGACAATGCTCGACCAGATCAAGGGCCTGCATCACGTAACCTCGATGGCCGGCGATGCGCGCCAGAACAATGATTTCTTTACACACAAGCTCGGTCTGCGCCGGGTCAAGAAGACCGTCAACTTTGACGCGCCTGATGTCTATCACCTCTACTATGGCGACGAGCACGGCACGCCGGGCTCGGTGATGACCTATTTTCCGTTTCCAGACATTGCCAGGGGCCGCCACGGCGTCGGCGAGGTCGGCACCACGGCCTATTCCGTGCCGGCGGGCACGCTCGGCTATTGGGAAAAGCGCTTTGCCGATGAAGGCGTTACGGGTGTCTCACGCGAGGAGACGTTCGGCGAGAAGCGGCTGGCCTTCGCCGGTCCCGATGGCGATGGCTTCGCGCTGGTCGAAGACAAGGCCGACAGCCGCGCGCCGTGGTTGAAGGGCGGTGTTCCCGCCGACGAAGCGATCCGCGGCTTTCATTCGGTGTCGCTGCGCCTCAAGGATGGCGGCGCCACCGAGGAGCTGTTGAAATTCATGGGTTACGAGGAGGTCGACAAATCCGGCAATGTCAGCCGTCTCGCCATTAAGAACGGCAACGGCGCCGACGTCGTCGACATCGAATCGCTGCCGACGGCTGGCTTCGCCAATCTCGGCGCCGGCTCGGTCCATCATGTCGCCTTCGCGGTGGAGAACCGCGCCAAGCAGCTCGAAGTGCGCAAGGCGCTCATCGATACGGGCTACGGCGTGACACCGGTGATCGACCGCGACTATTTCTGGGCGATCTACTTCCGCACGCCGGGCGGGGTACTGTTCGAAGTCGCCACCAATGAGCCGGGCTTCGACCGCGACGAGGACACCGCCCATCTCGGCGAGGCGCTGAAGCTGCCGACGCAGCACCAGCATCTCAGGCCCTATCTCGAAGAACATCTGCAGAAGCTGGAAGGCTGAGACAATGAGCAAGGACGCTTACATCCATAAGGCGCTGCCGGGTTCGCCCGGCGGCCCGCTGCTCTTCGTCTTCCACGGCACCGGGGCGGACGAAAGCCAGCTGCTATCGCTGGGGCGCGACCTCGCGCCTCGGGCGACCATCGTGTCGCCGCGCGGCGATGTCTCTGAATATGGGGCGGCGCGTTTCTTCCGCCGCACCGGCGAGGGCGTCTACGACATGGACGACCTTGGCCGGGCGACCGCAAAGATGGCCGGCTTCATCAAGGCGCAGATCGCGGCGGCAAAGCCGTCATCGGTGCTCGGTCTCGGCTATTCCAATGGCGCCAACATCCTGGCTTCCGTCATGTTCGCTGCGCCTGATCTGTTCGATGCGGCGGTGCTGATGCACCCGTTGATCCCATTCGAACCTGAGGTGAAAGGCAGCCTTGCCGGCCGTCGTATTCTGGTGACCGCCGGCAAGCGCGACCCGATCTGCCCGCCCGATCTGACGTCGCGGCTGGAAGCCTATTTGCGCGCCGATGGCGCCGATGTCACAGTGGAATGGCACGGTGGCGGCCACGAGGTGCAGCCAAACGAGATCGAAGCGGCAAGGCGGCTTTTTGCTGCCGCGCCGGTTGAAGGAGCAAGCAATGCCTGACCAATTGCCTGAAATCGAACTGGAGGACCGCGGCTCGAAGGGCCGCTATGTTCTGCGCGGATCGGGCGGCGCCGAGGCGGAGATGACCTTCACCAAGATCGGCGAGCACCAGATCATCATCGACCACACCGAAGTGCCGGACGTGTTTCGCGGCCAGGGTGCCGGGCTTCGGCTCGTCACCCGCGCCGTCGAGGATGCGCGCGCAGCGGGCAAGAAGATCATCCCGCTCTGCCCCTTCGCCAATGCCCAGTTCCGCCGCCACCCGGAATGGGCCGATGTGCTGAAGCAATAGGGTGAGCAGCCGGTTCGCGAAGCGAATTCATCGTGCCGGTGGCACGATGAAAGGCCGGCGAACGCCGGGACGCTGCGTAGCAGCGGGGACCCGGCAGGTGGATCGGAGCCGCTCAGCCACAAGAGCGAACACGTCTCTGGCATTTGCGCAGTTTGGCCTTCTTGCCTAAGTACACAGTTCGCTGCGGTTCGTCCGCTCCTGCCAACTGACCGAATGGCTTCCTGATGACCGAATCCGATCTCGTACCCGTCTTCGACGGCCACAACGACACGCTGCTGCGACTTTACCAGTCGAAGGACACGGATGTCGAAAAGCTGTTCATCGAGGGGACGCAGGGCGGCCATATCGATCTGCCGCGCGCCAAGAAGGGTGGCTTTGCCGGCGGCATGTTCGCGATCTTCCCGCCGCCGGTCGAGAAGGCCAAGCGCCCAGCGGTGCCGCCGGCGCCGAGCGACAACGAGCCGTTGCCGCCGGAGCTGCCGCGCGCTGACGCGCTGACGTCCACCATTGGCATGGCTTCGATCCTGTTTCGGCTGGAGCGGGCGGGAGCGCTGACCGTCTGCCGCAGCGCTGGTGACATTCGCGCGGCGATGGCGAAAGATTCGATCGCGGCGGTGTTCCACATCGAAGGCGTCGAGGCGATAGACCCCGAGCTCACGCTGCTCGACGTGCTCTATGAAGCCGGCCTGCGCTCGCTCGGCATTGTCTGGAGCCGGCCCAACGCCTTCGGCCATGGCGTGCCGTTCCGCTTTCCGTCGTCGCCCGACACTGGTCCGGGACTGACCGACGCCGGCAAGGCACTGGTCAAGGCCTGCAATCAGCTGAAGATCATGATCGACCTCTCGCATCTCAACGAGAAAGGCTTTCGCGATGTCGCAGCCCTCAGCGACGCACCGCTGGTCGCCACGCATTCGAACGTGCATGCGCTCTGCACCCATTCGCGCAATCTGACCGACTGGCAGCTCGGCGCCATCCGCGAGACCGGCGGCATGGTCGGGCTGAATTTCGCCACCGGCTTCCTGCGCGAGGACGGGCGGATGAATTCCGACACCAGCCTCGACATCATGGTGCGGCATGTCGACTCGCTGCTGCAGGCGCTGGGCGAGGATGGCGTCGGCCTTGGTTCGGATTTCGACGGCGCCATGATCCCGGCGGTCATCGGCGACGTCGCCGGCCTGCCGAAGCTGATAGATGCGCTCGCCGCGCGCGGTTTCGGGCGCGCGCTGATCGAGAAGATCGCCTATCGGAACTGGCTGAGCGTGCTGGAAAGAACCATAGGGTGAAGTGGGTGCGCCATGCTCACATATGTCTACTTCGGAACAAATGACCTGAAGCGGGCCACAGTGTTCTATGATGCCGCGCTAGCGCCGCTGGGCATGGAACGCTGCATCACCGGCGATCCCGACTGGGACAGCACTTCCGCTGGATGGGGCACCTACGAGGACGGCGGTGTGCGCGAACTGGCGTTCTGGATCGGAAAGCCATTCGACCAACAGGCAGCGACAACAGGAAATGGCAGCATGGTCGCGTTCAGAGCGCGATCATGGAAACAGGTCGACGACTTTTATGTTGCGGCCATCGCCAATGGAGGACGCTGCGAAGGTCCCCCAGGCCTACGATTGCACTACAGTCCGGACTTCTATGCAGCGTATGTGCGCGATCCAGACGGCAACAAGCTCGCCGCAGTCTGTCGCGGCGTGCAGGCGCCCTGACGCGCGGTGCTTATTCAAAACCCACACGCTTCAGCCAGTCCCTGCCGGTGCCGCGATCCCGGATGATGGTCAGTGGGTTCTCCGAATCCAGCCGCGCGCAGATGCGGTAGACCTCGAGCGTTTCGGCGCTCATCTCGCCGCGCTTGTAGAAGTACATGGCGGCGGCATAGCGTGTGCGGCCCGACCATTTTTCGCCCAGCGGCGTGTTCACCAGCTGCCACTGTTCGGCGGCTTCCGCCGCATCATCGGGTTCGTCAGCCATGGTCAGAAGTCCGCAGGTGGATTGGCGGTGCGGCGGTCAAGCTTGATGAACGACCGCGCCACCACCTTGGCCCGCTTCATCAGCTTTTGGTACTGCAGCTCGCGCATGGCGTAGATCTCGACCCAGAGGTCTTCCACCATCGTATCACCGTAGGGCCGCGCCAGTGAGGCGATGGCGATGTTGCGCTTGGCCATCGGCGACCACATGGCGGCGCTGACCAGACCGACCTCCTGATGCTTCTTGTGGTAGACGATGGCGTGTTCGGCCGGGATATTGCCCTCGATCTCCAGCCCGACCAGCACATGGCGCAGCTTGCGCTTGGCGCGGGCTTCCAGGATGGCGCGGCGGCCGTTGAAATGGCCCTTCTCCAAATCGATCATGAAGCCGAGGCCGATCTCGTCCGGCATGCGCAGACGATCGGCGCGGATGGCATGCTCGGCGGTGGTGAAATCGGCATTGGCGACGATCAGCCCTGCCTCGAGGCGGGCGCGGTTGAGCGCGGTATAGCCGATGGCGCGGATGCCGCGCAGTTCGCCTGCCGCCATCAACCGGTCCCACAGGCTCAGCGCCTTGTCCGCCGGTACGAATAGTTCGTAGCCGAGATCGCCGGTAAAGCCGGTGCGGGAAATGGTGACGGTGCCGCCATCATGCGGAAACTCGGCGAGGTCGAATATCTTGAGTTTCTCGACACCGGCAAAGCCGGCATCGCGCAGCACGGCGAAGGAGGTCGGGCCTTGCAGGGCAAGACCGGCAACGGCTTCGGTCTCTTCCTCGGTCGTCACGTCGAAGCCGATCGCGCTGTCGAGCAGCCAGGGGAGGTGCCGTTCCTGCGAGCACAGGCGGAAGCGGGTCGGCGACAGCCGGAACAAAGTGCCGTCGTCGAGCACAAAACCTTCGTCGTCGCACCAGGCGGTGTAATGGACGCGGCCGGGTTTCAGCTTGGTGACATCGCGCAGCGTGACGCGATCAAGGAAGGCTTCGGCGTCAGGCCCCTCTATGCGGTATTTCGTCATCGGCGAGATGTCGAACAAAGCCGCCTGGCTGCGAATGGCGAAATATTCGAGCTCCTCATCCCACAGCGAATGCGGCGCGCGGTAGCCGGCCCAATTGTACCAGTCCTGTGTCCTGGCCAGCGCGTCGATACGCGGCTGGAACGGCGTGCCGAGACGCAGGTTGCGGAAATGCGACTGCGCGGCGGTGCGGGCAGAGGTGGCTGCATCGGCGGTTTTTGAGACGGGCTTCTTCCTTGTTGCTTGCGCCATGATCTAGCCCTTCATCGCAATAATGCGCTTCGCGGCATTCAAGCCCGGCGCACCTGAAACACCGCCACCGGGATGCGAGCCGGCGCCGGCGAGGAACAGCCCTTCCACCGGTGTGTCGTAGCCCGACCAGCCGGAGACCGGTCGCGACATCAGCATCTGATCGGCCTGCAATTCGCCATGGTGCCAATGGCCGCCAGGCATGCGGTTGCGCGCCTCTATGTCGGCCGGTGTCAAAAGCTCGGCGTGCAGGACGGATTTGCCGATGCCTGGCGCATAAGGCTCGAGCTGCGCCATGACAGCCCTAAGGAATTTTGGTTTGCCGGCGTCCCAACCTTCTTTCAGCGCATAGGGCGCGTATTGCACCACCGCCGAGAGCACGCAGGCGCCAGCAGGTGCGAGCGACGGGTCGGAGAGCGAGGGCAGAGTGATTTCCATCACCGGTTCGGCTGAGAACTCACCGTATTTCGACGGGTTGAAGGCGCGTTCGACATGGTCGGGCGAGGGCGCGATGACCAGGCGGCCTTTGTGGCTGGCGGCGTCGACCCCGGAAAATTGCGGCGGCCGGTCGAGCGCCAGATGGAGCTTGGCCGCATCGCCCTTCATGCGGATGTTCTTCACCTTGCGCACAAAGCCGGTGTCGATATCGCGCGGCCCGACGAGGTCGAGCATGGTGGTGGCGGGATTGATGGCGGAGACGATGGTTCTGGCGTGCAGCATCTCGCCGCTGTCCAGCGCGATGCCGACAGCGCGCCCTTTCTCGACGATGATCTTGGCCACCGGCGCTGCCGTGCGGATGGTGGCGCCGGCTTTCTCCGCCGCAGACCTGATGGCGGTGATGACCGCGCCCATGCCGCCCTTCGGCAGCATCTGCGCGCCGGCCGCACCGTCGGTCTCGCCTGCCAGCCTATAGTAGAGGCCGAGCAGCGAGGTCGGCGATCGCGGGCCGAGATGGCTGCCTAGCGTCGCATCAAACGCAAGCAGGCCCTTCAGCCTGATATCGGCTAGCTGCTCATCGAGCAGGTCGGCGACGTTCATCAGGAGCACGCGCAGGAAATCGCGCATGTCTTCCTTGCCGAGTTTTTTCAACGCCAAGGCTGTCTGGCCTAGTGCTGCGGTTTCAAGCAGCGACATGCCGCTGAGATCCGGCGGGCGTCGCGACAGGAATGGTTTCAAGATGCCGGCATAGCGCAACAGCTGCGCGCGCAATTCTTTCCAGGCGGATTGCTCGGACGGGGTGGAGCCTGTCAGTACCTCACCATAGGCGCCATGCAAGATCAGCGGCGGGCCGTCCTTCGACAATGCAACGGACGGCATGAAGTCGGTGCGTGCGATTTGCAGCCCTTGCTTTTCCAGCTCCAGCGTCTTCACCACATCGGGATGCAGGCGGTTGAGCACATGGGCGATCGAGGATACGCGAAAGCCCGGCGCAAACTCCTCGGTGCGCGCGGCGCCGCCGACTTCGGCCGCGGCTTCCAGCACCAGCACCTTGCGGCCGGCCTTCGCCAGCGCGGCGGCAGCGACAAGGCCGTTATGGCCGCCGCCGATGACGATTGCATCAAATGACGTCATGGGCCGGGCTCATATGCGAGGTTGACTTGGCGAGGTCGCGCAGGATTTCAGCTGCCGCATTGCGGCCGGGTGCACCCATGACGCCGCCGCCGGGATGGGTCGAGGAGCCGCACATATAGAGCCCGCCAATCGGCGAGCGATACTGCGCGTAACCTGGCACCGGGCGGTTGAACAGCAACTGGTCGAAGGTCAGTTCGCCCTGGAAAATGTTGCCTTCGGTGAGACCGACCTCGGCCTCGATCTCTCGCGGCGTGCGCACCTCCATGTGCACGATGCGATCGCGGAAGCCGGGCGAGTATTCAGCGATCTGCGAAACCACGCTTTCCGCAAAGCCGTCACGGTCGGCATCGGTCCAGTCTTGGCCGTTCACCTTGGGCGGCGCGTATTGCACGAAGCAGCTCATGAAGTGCTTGCCGGGTGGCGCCATGGTCGGGTCGAGCGTCGTCGGGATGACCATGTCGAGGAACGGATCGGCCGACCAGCGCCCGGCCTTCCAGTCGTCATAGGCGCGCTCCATGCGCTCCATCGAATCGGTGAAATGCATGTCGCCGCGATAGACCGGCGAATCCTTCGGCAAAGCCGGAAATTCCGGCAGCGAATCCAGCGCAATGTTGACCTTGCCGGACGAGCCGCGGATCTTGAAGTTCTTCACCCGGCGCAGGAAAATGTCGGGCAGTTCCTTCTCCTCGACCAGGTTCAGGAAGGTGCGTTTGACGTCGGCGTTGGAGACGACGAGCTTGCCGTAAATCTCCTCGCCGCCGGCCAGCACCACGCCCTTCGCCTTGCCCCTGCCGACCAGCACATGGTCAACCTCGGCGCCGGTGCGGATGGTGCCTCCGCTGGCCTTGAACGAGGCGGCGAGCGCCTTGGTGACGGCGCCCATGCCGCCGCGCGCATAGCCCCAGGCGCCGACCGAGCCGTCGACCTCGCCCATATAGTGATGCAGCAGCACGTAAGCCGTGCCGGGCGACATCGGCCCGAGCGCGGTGCCAATGATACCGGACAGAGCGAAGTTCGCCTTGATGACGTCGGTCTCGAAATATTCGTCGAGGAATTCCGAGATCGACATGGTCCAGAAGCGCAGCGTCAGCGCCATTTCCTCGGCCGACAGGCCGGCGAACTTCTTGCCGAGATAGAGAAGTTCGCCGAGGTCGCGCGGCTTGAGGCTGGTCGGGTCGGGCGCGGTGCGCATCAGCAGCGGCTGGATGAAGCGGCACTGCCGGGTCACGTCGCGGGAATAGCGGTCATAGGCTTCGGCGTCGCGCTTGGAGAAGCGGGCAAATTCGCGCCGATGCGCATCATGGTCGCGGTAATTGGCGAGGTAGTCGCCGTCGCGGGTGAACACCGCGCCGCCCTCATAGGAGATGACCTGCAGGCCGAAACGCGGCAGTTCGAGGTCGCGCATGATCTCGGGGCGAAACAGCGAGCAGACATAGGAGCAGTTGGAGTAGAGGAAACCCGGCGTCAGCTCGCGGCTGGTGGCGGCGCCGCCGACCCAGTCGTTCTTCTCCACCACCAGCACGTCGAGCCCGGCGCGCTGCAGGTAGCAGGCGTTGACCAGGCCATTGTGTCCGCCGCCGATGATGATCGCATCCCAAGCTTTCATTCAGTGTTCCCTTGCGATCCGCGTTCATTTTTGCGCGATCTCGTTCCCGAATGCGCGGAATTTGGCATGGCAGCCGCCATTTTGTCCAGCCATATTGAATGAATGTTCAACAAATGGTCTTGCGTTTTCTCTGGTATGCGCTACGCTTTGCCGGCAATCGAACGTGTTGAATTCGGATGACGGGACCGAGGTTCGATGATCGAAGCAGCAGATGCCGAGCCGGAATATGACGACACCGCCATCCGTTTCCTCGAGGCACTGTGGGGCGAGGGTTATCTGTCGCCGGGCGGACCTGATGAGGTCGACCGGGTGATCGAAGGGCTCTCGCTGAAGGGCAAGACCATCCTCGATATTGGCTGCGGCTCAGGCGGCATCGCGCTGCATCTGGTCGAACGCCACGGTGCCGCCCACGCCACCGGCTTCGACATCGAGCGTCCGGTGATCGAGGCGGCCAGGAAGCGCGCTGCCGCGCGCCAGTTTTCGGACCGAACCAGTTTCGTCCAGGCGCCGCCGGGGTCGCTGCCTTTCACCGATGGCTCGTTCGATGTCGTCTTCTCCAAGGATGCGCTGTTGCATGTGTCCGACAAGGACGCGCTGTTTGCCGAGATTTTCCGCGTCCTGAAACCGGGCGGCGTCTTTGCCGCCTCCGATTGGTTGATTGGCCATGACGGAGAGCCGTCATCGGAGATGAAGGCCTATGTCGCGGCTGAAGGCCTGTCGTTCGCCATGGCGTCGCCGGCGCGCTATGCGCAAGCGATGCAGCGCGCCGGCTTTGCCGATGTCGCGGTCAAGGATCGCAATCCCTGGTATCGCGAGGTCGCGCGCGGCGAGCTGGAAAGGCTGAAAGGCCCGCTCTACGGGACCGTGGCGGCCGCGGTCGGGGCCGCCTATGTCGACAAGAACATACGGACCTGGGAAGCCATGCAGAAGGTGCTTGACAGTGGCGAGCACCGTCCCACTCATCTTCGCGGGTGGAAGCCGGCTATGGTGGGATAGCCGGCAATGTGGAGCATGACGGCACCGATGAAAGCTGCAGCGCGCGAAGAGCGGTCCCCCGACACGTCCGGAAAAACCGAACCGGAAAAACGCGGCCGCAAGGCGTCGAAGGAGGTCAGGCAGCAGCAACTGATCGAGGCGACCATCGATTCGCTGGCCAAGCGCGGCTACGCCGAGACAACAATGGCCGATGTCGCCGATGGCGCTGGCCTGTCGCGCGGCATCGTCAACTTTCATTTCGAGAGCAAGGAAAAGCTGCTGATCGCCACGCTGCAGTATATGTATGACGAGTATTCGGCACATTGGCGTGCTGCCCTGCAGAAAGCCGGTGATGATCCGGCCCGCCAATTGCAGGTGCTGGTTTGGGCCGACTTCGACCGCTCGATCTGCAACAAGCGCAAGCTCGCCGCCTGGCTCGCTTTCTGGGGCGAGGCCAAGTCACGGCCGGTCTATCAGGCGCTGAGCAGTTCTCGCGACGCTTACTACCAGCAGGTCTTCATCGATCTTTGCGCGACGCTCAAACAGAGCGGCGGCTACGGCTATGAGCCGCAGGTGATGGCGCTGGCGCTGTCGGCCATGCTGGAAGGCTTGTGGCTGCGGCTGATGATGGGAACCGAGGACACCACGCGCGAGACCGCCCTGCAGGCGGCGAATGCGTTCCTCGCGGCGGCATTTCCCAAGCACTACGGATAACCGGAAGCCGGCCAGTCGAGCCGGCGGGCGCAACGACAAGAGAGGATGGAACAGCAATGAAAAGACTAACCAGACGCCTGACGCTGACATTGGCGCTGACGGCAACGCTTGCGGCTTCGGCTGCAGCGCTCGCTGTTGCCGCCGACAAAGACCTGATTGTATTCGACTGGTCCGGCTATGAGGATCCGAGCTTCCACCCGAAATATGTCGAGAAGAACGGCGACTCGCCGACCTTCGCCTTCTTCGGCGACGAGGACGAAGCCTTCGAGAAGGTGCGCTCCGGCTTCAAGGCCGATCTCGGCCATCCCTGCTCGCAGAGCGTGACAAAGTGGCGTGAGGCAGGCCTGTTGCAGCCACTCGACACGTCGAAGATTGCCGGCTGGAAAGACCTCAATCCCGGCATCATGGCGATGAAGGATCTGGCCACCACCCCGGATGGCAAGGCCTGGTTCATGCCCTGGGACTGGGGCAACACCCAGCTCACCTATAACTCCGACAAGATCGACGCGAAGGATGTGCAGTCGCTAAAGGCCTTCACCGATCCCAAGTTCAAGGGCCGGGTCTCGATCGGCGACAATGTCGACGACGCCTATGCGCTGGCCAGCCTTGCCATCGGTCTCAAGGACTGGACCAAGATGACGGATGACCAATTCAAACAAGCATCCGACTTCCTGCGCCAGGTGCACAAGAATGTCCGCTCCTATTGGGCCGACACCACCGATATCGTGCAACTCCTCTCCGGCGGCGAGGTTGATCTCGCTTGGGCGTGGAACGACGCGACGGTCCAGTCCGTGGCGGCCGGCGTGCCCATCAAGTCCAGGAAGGACACGGATGAAGGCATTTCGACCTGGGTCTGTGGCTATGTCCTGTTCAAGGACGCGCCCGGCAATATCGACAAGGCTTATGACTATCTGAACGCCGTCAACGATCCGGAGACGGCCAAGGTACTGGTCAAGGACTGGGGCTATGGACAGGCCAACGCCAAGGGCATGGCCGGTGTCGACCAGGCGATCCTGAAGGAAAAGGGCTATGACGACGTGCAGAAATTCGTCGACAAGACGCTGTTCCAGTCGCCTCTGCCGTCCGACCTCAAGCTCAAAATGATCGCCGAGTTCGAGAAGATCAAAGCGGGCTATTGAGCTGGGCTGGTGCGTTTGATGCAGGTGCGTAAGGCCAGATATTGAATGCTCGTTTTCTTTTCCGAGCGTTTGTGCTGCCCCTCACCTGCCTGCCGGCATCCTCTCCCCGTATAGTGACGGGGAGAGGGATGCTGTCATCGATGATTTCGCCAATCTCCAGCGTTGCAAGAAATAGTGCCGAGGATGCGGTCAGCCCTTTCTCCCCGTCGCTATACGGGGAGAAATGTCCGGCAGGACAATGAGGGGCGGCGCCGGCTTTTGCAGGCTCGCCAAAACCGGGGAATTCTCCTAACCTCGCCTGAGATCCTTGCGACGGGGGAGTTTCACATCATGAATTCCATGCTTCGCCGCCTTGCCCTTGCCGCTGCCTTAACTGTAGGCGCCGGCGCCGTGCTGGCTTATGCCGAGGGCGGTGGCGACCTCGTCGTGTTCGACTGGTCGGGCTATGAGGATCCGCTGCTGCATCCCGACTACGCCGCCAAATACGGTGCCGAGCCGACTTTCGCTTTCTTCGGCGACGAGGACGAAGCCTTCGAGAAGATGCGGGCCGGCTTCAAAGCCGACATCGCCCACCCCTGCTCGCAAAGCGTGGCCAAATGGCGCGCGGCCGGCATTCTACAGCCGCTCGACATCAGCCGCATTGCCGGCTGGAAAGATCTCAATCCCGGCATCATGGCGATGAAGGATCTTGCCGTCACCGCCGACGGCAAGGCGTGGTTCATGCCGTTCGACTGGGGCAACACCTCGCTGCTCTACCGCACCGACAAGGTGACGGCTGAGGAGGCGCAGTCGCTGAGGATTTTCGCCGATCCTAAATTCAAGGGCCGCGTCACCATCGGCGACAATGTCGACGATGCCTATGCGCTGGCAAGCCTGGTCGTCGGCCTCAAGGACTGGACCAAGATGACCGACGCGCAGTTCCTGGAGGCGTCCGCCTTCCTGCGCGACGTGCACAAGAATGTCCGCTTCTATTGGACCGACGACACCGATCTCAACCAGGCCTTTACCGGTAATGAGGTCGACCTCGTCTGGGGCTGGAACGAAACCTTCGTGACGCTCAAGGGCCAGGGCATGCCGATCGCCATGAACCGCGACACCAAGGAAGGCATTTCGACCTGGGTGTGCGGCTATGTGCTGATGAAGGACGCGCCGGGCAAGCTTGACCAGGCCTATGATTTCCTGAGCGCGGTCAACGCGCATGCCGTGTCCGACTATCTGGTGAAGACCTTCGGTTACGGTCACGGCAACAGCGCCGGCATGGCGGCGATCGACCACCAGGTGCTGACCGACCGCGGCTTCGACAATCTCGACAAGTTCCTCGACAAGACGCTGTTCCAACAGCCGGTGCCGCCAGAGCTCAAGCAGCGCATGGTCACCGAATTCGAGAAGATCAAGGCGGGCTATTGAGCGACAAGACCGAAAGAACCGACGTCGTCATCGTCGGCGCCGGTTTCACCGGGCTGTCGGCCGCGCTTGTGCTGAAGCAGGCTGACATCGATTTCGTGCTGCTCGAAGCGCGCGACCGTGTCGGCGGCAGGGTCGAAGCGGTTCGCAACGGGCTTGGCGAACGGATCGACAGCGGCGGTCAGTTTTTCTGCGAAGACATGCCGGAGGTGACGGCGCTGGCGGCGGCCCGCGGCAAGGCCTTCGTCGAGACCTATGGGGATGGCGATTTCATCACCCATCCGTCACTGTCGGTCGAACAGGCCGAGCGGACCTATTACGGCGCGATGGCGATCCGCGAGCGGATGAACGCGATCGAGCCGGACGACCCTGCGATCGCCGGCATGAGTGTTGCCACCTGGCTCGAACATCAGCCTGATCCCACTGACGCCAAGACGGCTTTCCGGTCGATGATCGAAGGCCTGTGGTGCCTGGCGATGGACAAGGTGCCGCTGTGGCACCTGATCGACAACGACCGGCGCATCACCAACGAGGTGCCGGAATTGCAATATTCGCTGCGCGAGACCATGCAGTCGCTGGCCGAGGATGTTGCCAGCGATCTCGGCGATCGGGTGCGGCTCAACGAACCGGTGACGCACATCGAGCACGGGCCGCACGGGATTCGTATCGTCTCGGCAAGCAGCGCCATCGAAGCGCGAAAAGTGCTGGTCGCGCTGCCGCCGGCGACGGCCGCGAAGCTGGATTTCGCGCCGGCCTTGCCGCAAGCTCTCGGCAAGGCGCTCGGCGTCTGGGAAAGCGGTGCGGTGATCAAGATCCTGGTGCGCTATGCCAAGCCGTTCTGGCGGGATCGCGATCTGTGCGGCATGGTGATGTGGCGCGATTTGCCGGGCCTGTTCGCCTGTGACGCAAGCAAGGATATCGACCACGCCGCACTGGTCGTCTTCGTCGGCGGACCGCTGGCACTGCGCTGGCGCCCACTGGACGATGCTGCGCTGCTCGCGGAAGTAACGGCAAGGCTGGTGAGCGCCCTTGGTCCGGAAGCGGCCGACATTGTCGATTTCAGCCAGCGCGACTGGATCCAGGACCGCTGGAGCGGCGGCGCCTATAGCGACCTCATTGTCGATGTGACGGCACGGGATGCCGAACGCACGATCCGTGCCGGCGCAGCTCCTGTCCATTTCGCATCATCGGAACTGTCGCCGTCATTTCCGGGCTATATCGAAGGTGCGATCGTGATGGGACGCATCGCCGCGAAGGAGATTTTGGCGGCGCTTCAGTCCGCCATGGCCACCAAAGCCTCGGGGTCGTAGGCAAGGCGGATCGAGGTGCCGACGGGGATATCGTCGGCGCCGAAATCATTGGTCTCGGTCACCGACAGCGGCTTTTCCAGGCCCGGTATCTCAACGATCAGATGGGTAATCTCGCCGAAATAATGGCGTTCGACCACCTTGCCGGCGACCTCGAATTTCGCCGTCGCATTGTCCCACAGCACGCGCAGGCGCTCCGGCCTGATGCCCAGCGTGGCGCCGCCGCCATTGCGTACGAAAGCTTTTGGCTTGTCGGTCCTGACGCGGCCGAAGCCCAGCGTGTCGACGACCAGCGAGGCGGCATTCTCCTCGACGATCTCAGCCTTGACGAAGTTCATGCCGCCGAGGAAGTCGGCGACCTGGCGGTTGACCGGCCGCTGGTAGATTTCCTTGGGCGAGGCGACCTGGGCGATCTTGCCGCCGAACATCACGGCGATGCGGTCGGACATTGCCAGCGCCTCATACTGGTCGTGGGTAACCAGCACGAAGGTGATGCCGACCGCCTGCTGTAGCCGGCGCAGCTCGACCTGCATCTGCTCGCGCAGCTTCTTGTCCAGTGCCGACAGTGGCTCGTCGAGCAGCAGCACCTTGGGCCGCATCACCAGCGCGCGGGCGAGCGCCACGCGCTGGCGCTGGCCGCCGGAAAGCTCGGTGGCGAGGCGCTTGCCGAGACCCGTCAGCGATACCTGCGCCAGCGCCTCCTCGACGCGGCGCTTTTCCTCAACCGCACCCAGCTTCAGCCGTTTCAGCCCATAGGCGACGTTCTGCTCGACATTGAGATGCGGGAAGATGGCGTAGCTCTGGAACACCATGTTGGTCGGCCGGCGGTTGGCCGGAATGCCTTCCATCGACTGGCCGCCGACTGAGATCGAGCCGCTGGTCGGGTTGTCGAAACCGGCAATCATGCGCAGCAGCGTTGTCTTGCCGCAACCCGAGGGACCGAGCAGCGAAAAGAACTCGCCTTCCCGGATGGTCAGTGTCGCGTCGTCGAGCGCCTTGAAGGCGCCGTAGCTGCGGGTGACGCTGCGGATCTCGATCATCGGTCGGTCGGATTTTGTTCGATCCTCTTGGGGCCGTTCGGCCTGGGTTGGCTCAGGCATAGAGGCCTCCCTCGCTTTGGGTGCGCCTGGCCGCACGGCGGCGCAGAATTTCGGCAACGGTCATCAAGACAAAAGAGGCAACCAAAAGCAGTGTCCCCAGCGCCAGCACACCCGGCAGCTTGGCGGCGAAGCGCAGCTGGCCCCAGATATAGATCGGCAGCGTCGTCTCGGTGCCGGTCAAAAAGAAGGCGATGACGAACTCGTCGAGCGAGATGGTGAAGCAGACGAGCAGGCTGGAAATGATCGCCGGTGCCACCATCGGCAGCGTCACCCGACGGAAGGTGCCGAAGGCGCTTTCGCCGAGATCGGCGGAGGCTTCTTCCAGGCTGCGGTCGAAGCCCTCGAAGCCTGCGGTCAGCACCGTCATCGAATAGGGAATGCAGATCAGGACATGGCCGAGCACGACGGTGAACAGCGACAGGCTGAGGCCCAACTGCAGCATGACCAGCAGCATGGAGATGGCGAGGATGATTTCCGGCAGCACCAGCGGCGCCATGATCAGGCCGTTGATGGTGCGGCGGCCGGGATAGCGGTAGCGGGTGATGGAACGGGCGGCGAGGATACCGAGGAGCGTCGCCAGCACCGAGGCCGAGACACCGACGATCAGGCTGTTCCAGGCGGCATCAAGCAGTGCCGGCGTCTTGGGCAGGTCTTCGTACCATTTCAGCGTATAGCCGGTGAGGGGAAACTTCGGCGTCGGCGCGGTGTTGATCGAGAAGATCGGCAGGAAGATCACGGGCAGATAGAGAAAGACGATGTAGAGGAAGGCGTAGGCGGTCAGCCAGCCGCCGGCAAAAAAGCGTCGCATCGCCGTCATCGCGCCAGCCTCTGAATGGCGCGGATGATGAGCACCGTGGCGCCCGCCATCAGCGACACCACCAGCATGGTGGTCACCGACAGTGCGGCGCCGAGCGGCCAGTTGGCGGCCTTGCCGAACTGCGCCTGGATGGCATTGGCGATCATCACGCCGTCCTTGCCGCCGACCAGCTTCGGGGTGACGTAATCGCCGACGGTCGGGATCATGACGATGAGTGCCGCCGAAATGACGCCCGGCGCCGACAGCGGCAGCGTCACCCGCAGGAAGGAGCGCAGCGGGCCGTCGCCGAGATCGGTGGCCGCTTCGACCAGCGTGCGGTCGACCTTTTCCAGCGAGACGAAGATCGGCAGGATGGCGAAGGCCGCCCAGGCATGGGTCAGCGTGATGATGACGGCGCTGGAATTGTAGAGCAGTGCCGTCGACGGTTCGTCAATGATGCCGAGGCCCATCAGACCGGAATTGAGCACGCCATTATAGCCGAGGATCACCTTCCACGACATCACGCGCAGGAGATAGCTGGTCCAGAACGGGATGGTGATCAGGAACAGCCACAGGCTCTTGTGGCGGCCGCCGTGGAAGGAAATGAAATAGGCGATCGGATAGGCGAGGGTGACGGTAAAGAAGCTCACCGTCAGCGAGATGTAGAGCGAGCGCCAGAGGAGATCGCGGTAGATCGGCTCGGTCAGCGCGATGCGGTAGTTTTCCAGTGTGAAAGTGCGGTCGATGGTGAGGTAGTGCTGCGTCCAGAACGAATGGGCGAGCACCACCAGGATCGGCAGCACAAGCAGGATCAAAGCGTAGACGAAGGTCGGGCTGATCAGGGCAAAGCCCTGAACGGATTCGGACTGCAGAAGGGCGTTTCGCCTGGCCCGCGTTATGCCGAACGCGGGCGACCGTTCGGCAGCCGCTGTCATTGCAGCGCTCCGGGCGTGATCTCGGTTGCTGGCTCGAACTGTCCCGCCATGCGACTCCCATTGACCGGGCCGGCTGCCTGTTCCCAATTTTTTCGGAGCGCGATTTTCTGGTCGCGCTCCAAGCTTGCCGGCTTTCTTTCATCATGAGCGCATCCGTGGATTGAAATCAAGCGCTATTTCTGTAATATTGATTGAACGGACATTCAAAATGAAGTGAAGAAAGCTTGCTTTTCAACGCTTGGCGCTTCGTTTCCTGTCCGGCGAAAATGACGCTCCAGACCTGCGAGGCAATGATGGCGGCTGCAAGAGACCTAAGAGCGATGGAGATGGCTGGCGACGGCGACGCGGTCGAGCTCGCCAAGCGCCATCTTGTCCAGCCCTGGCCTTATGCCGGCTCGGTCGGCAATGAAGCGCGTGCGCTGATCGGCGAAGGCGACGGCATCTACATCACCGATGTGACAGGCAAGCGGCTGATCGACGGACCTGCCGGAATGTGGTGCATCAATATCGGTCATCGCCGCGAGGAACTGGCCCGGGTGATGTACGACCAGGCGATGATGCTGTCCTACAACACGCCCTGGTACACGATGAATGCTCCCTCGGCCGAACTCGCCAAGCGCATTGCCGATCATGCACCGGGCGATCTCAGCCATACCTTCTTCACCACTGGCGGTTCGTCGGCTGTCGAGACGGCGCTGCGTTTCATGCAGTTCTACAACAATGTGCGTGGGCGCCCGGAAAAGAAGCTGATCCTCAGCCGCGGCGGCGCCTATCACGGCTCGACCTATCTGTCGGCCTCGCTCAACGGCCGGCCGCGCGACCGCGACTGGATGGACGGCGCCGACGATCTGGTGGTCAAACTGTCCTCGCCCGACCCGTTCCGGCGGCCGAAAGGCACTGATATCGCCGTCTTCACCGATTTCCTGGTCGATCAGTTCCGCGACACGGTCGCCCGTGTCGGCGCTGAGAAGATCGGCGCTTTCGTCGGCGAGCCGGTGCAGGCATCGGGCGGCGTCGTCGTGCCGCCGGACGGCTATCTCAAGCGCATCCGCGAGATCTGCAGGGACAATGACATCCTCTATGTCTCCGACGAGGTGGTGACCGGCTTCGGCCGGCTCGGCCATGTCTTTGCCTCCGGCGACGTGTTCGGCATCGACCCCGACATGATCACCTTCGCCAAGGGCGTCACCTCAGGCTATTTCCCGCTCGGCGGCGTCATCATCTCGGAGCGGCTGCTCCAGGACATGCGCCGCTCCAACCATCCCGACGCGCTGTTCGGCCACGGCCTGACCTATACCAGCCATCCGATCGGTTGTGCGGTGGCGCTGAAGAACCTGGACATCCTCGAAGACAGCGTGCTTGCCCATACGCGCGAGGTCGCGCCCTATTTCCAGGCGCAGCTGAAGACGCTTGAGGAACTGCCGCTGGTCGGCGAAGTCCGCGGCATGGGGCTGATGGGCTGCGTCGAATGCGTCGCCGACCGCGAAAGCAAGGACCCGCTGCAGCTCGACAAGGATGTCGGCAAACGCATCGACGCGCACTGCCATGAACTCGGCCTTTTGGTGCGGCCGCTGATCAACATGTGCGTGATGTCGCCGCCGCTGATCATTACGCGCGCGCAGATCGACGACATGGTGGCGATCCTGCGCGAGGGCATTTCGCGGACGATGGATGATCTGAGGAAAGAGGGCGTTTGGCAGGGGTGATAGCGTTCCTCGCCCCGTTCTACGGGGAGAGGATGCCGGCAGGCAGGTGAGGGGCGGCGCCGGCTTGCGAGATTTTGGCGCAGGCGCTTGTCGAGGTTAGGGTTCCGCAACCAATAGCGAGATGATGGCGCTGCCCCTCATCCGCCCTTCGGGCACCTTCTCCCCGTGAAACGGGGAGAAGGGAAAAAGCCCTAAACCTGCGACCGCATGGCCTCGTTGAGGTTCCACATGTCCTTTTCCTCAGGTGCCGTCTCCAGGCCCAGAACCGGGATCTGCTTGCGCAGATGGTCGTGGTGGGTGCGCACGCCATATTCGAGGTCGGAGAGATAAAAACCCTCGAAGGCGTCTGAAATCATGGACTCGTTCGACCAGACGGAAAGCTGCACATCCTCGTTCATGGTGTCGCGGTCGATGCGGTAGGCGAGGTAGCGGGCCGCGGCCTGTTCGCGCGTCTCGTCGGGGTAGCGATAGATAGCGCCGCGCAGCAGCGTCTCGCCGGTCGACAGCGGGAACTCCTGATAGAACTGCACCGATTCCGGCATGATCGACAGCGCGTTGTTGGGGAAGATGCCGTAATAGATCCAGGCCCTGCGCAGATGCTCCGGCAGATGCGACGCGTCGGGCGTGAGCTTGATGTACTCGCGCACGCTCCAGCGCCGTCCCGCATGCGGATTGTAGGTGGCGAATGAGCGCGACACGCCGTTGATGAACGGCTCGTCGAAATAGGTCGCGCCGTAGAGATCCTGCAGCGCCGGATGCGCCATGGCGACGTGGTAGCCTTCATTGTCGACGTCGCGCACCGACTTCCAGTTGACCGGCGTCTTCTGCGTCCAGATTCCCCAGGACGGCACCATCTCGGCCACATTGTAATGAGCCATCTCTGCTTCGATAGGCTTCAGCAGTTCGGCCACCGAAGGTTGCGGGCCGCCTTTGCGGAAGCGGATGAAGATGAAACCCATCCAGATTTCGAGGTCGAGCGGCATCAGGCCGAATTCGGTCTTGTCGAGTTCGGGGAAGGAGCGCGGGCGGGCGGCGCCGCGCAGCGTGCCGTCGAGATTGTAGACCCAGCCATGGAACGGGCAGACCAGCGCGTTCTTGCAGGTGCCCTGGCTGTCGGCGACGACGCGGCTGCCGCGATGCCGGCACATATTGTTGAAGGCGCGCACGACGCCGTCCTTGCCGCGCACGATCAGCGCGCGCTCGCCGACCACGTCCATGGTCAGATAGTCGCCGGCATTCGGCACGTCGGAGACATGGCCGGCGATCTGCCAATGGTTGCGGAAGACGTATTCCTTCTCGAGTTCGAGAAGCGCGTCGGAGTGATAAGCCCAGCCTGGCAGGCCCCGCCGGTCCCAATCATTGGGGATCGCCACGTCACGGAGGTGCGGGTTCATAGAAAGCTCTTTTTTTGTTGAATACTCATTCAATAAAATCACATTTTGCATTGAAATGCAATGGTTTGTGGAAATCAGGAGGTTTCTCAATGGTGTAGTCGAGCCAGCTCGGAGCCGGCTCTATTGAAGAAAATCCCGGAAAATCCGGGCGTTAGCCCAGGTCGTGAAATGGCCGTCTCGCATACGGATTTGGACGCGCCGGACCGAAAAAGCGGCCCTGTCCGGAGATGAAAAAATGCCTGCCGTCGCAAATTCAGTCCGCAGTGTGAGCTTGTTCATAGTTTGACTGGCCAGCAGTAGGCTTTGCTGCGTTCACGGCCCGCCTGTCGTCAACGTTTTGATTGTGCGCATGAAACAGCACCGCAAACGAACCCTGCCGTCGGCACATGACCGGATTTGCCCGGATATGCCCGAATTTCTTGTTTCAAACCTGTTACGCGGGCAAGCCAAACGCATCATTCGCCCGTTACCAGGCGCGTTTAAATTCGTTTCATAAGAAATCGAAGGGGAGCAATATGTATACGAAAGCCAAGATCGCCAGGAATGAACGGCGCGCCAAACTGGCACTGCGCCAGCGCGCCAGCGACCATCCGGTCGTGATGTTCTCGATGCTGGGCGCCTGCGCGCTTGCCGTCCTGTTCCTGACGCCGACTTCCGGTCCGGCCTTCGCTTCGCTCAACCCGCCGGCCAATGTCGTCGATGGCGCGCCGACCACCATCAAGACCGCCCGGCTGCCGGTGCCGGAAATCGATTTTGCCTGCAAGGGCCAGGCCTGGGGCGCCGAGAGCGCGGAGTGCCTGCGCGTCATCGCCGCCCAGTCCGGCGTGCACAGAGCGCGTGCCATCCGCATGATCGCCAACGCCGCGCCGCTGACCACGACACCCAACGTTTTTTGAACCTCCCGAGCGCTTCCTCCCGCGCTCTTTCTTGGCTCCCGCCGCCCTGCCGGTCGGGAGCCTCTTTTTTCTGGGTCAGGCGATAGGTGAGGCCGGCCTGCGGATGGGGCTCCGCTCCGGTTCTCGGAAGCCGCCATTCTCGACTCGGCCTGACCTGAATCTCGGCTGACCCTCGGTCCAACCTGGAAAGAATCAGCCGGCGGCGGCGACCTGGTCGGCGATTGCTGAGAGGACACCGCGGACGTCGAGCGTCGAGAAGGGCTTTTCCAGAATCTGCGGCCGCTGCTGCGCCGGCAAGGCTTCGATCTCGGCCTTAGCGCCGATCAGGTCGCCGGTGACCAGCACGAAGCGTTTGGCGAGCGCCGATTGCTCGGCCAACAGCTCGCGGTAGATGGAAATGCCGCTGATGCCGGGCATGCGCAGGTCGGAAAAGACGATGTCGGGTGGCATGTGGCCAATCAGGGTTGCGGCCGCGGACGTCCAGGCCGGCACGATGCGCGACTTGATGCCCATCAATTCCAGAATGTCGGAGAGCGAGCCGGCGACGTCGGGTTCGTCGTCGATGATCAGCGCATGGCGCAAGCCGCTCGAACGGGCCGGGCTGTCGCCGACCGTGGCCGCACCGCTGTTGATCGCCGGCAGCTGGACGACAAAGCGCGCGCCGCGCGGCAGCACCTCCTCGAACCAGACATTGCCATTGTGCCGCTCGATGATCGACTTCGAGATCGACAGGCCGATGCCGGTGCCGACGCCAACCGGCTTGGTGGTGAAATAGGATTCGAAGATGCGGCCGCGGATCGCCTCGGGAATGCCCGGTCCATTGTCCTCGACCGAAAAGCCGGGATTGCCGCGGTCGCTGCGGAACGTCCGCACCTTGATCAGGCGGTCGCCGCCAATGCCGGCCAGAGCGTGCTGGGAGTTGATCAGGAAATTGGCGGCCACCTGCGTCACATGGTCGGCATCGGCCATCGCCAGCAGCGGGCCTGGTGCGAAATCGGTGTCGATGATGATGCCGCTCGAGCGCGCGCCATAGGCTGTCACCTCAAGTGCCGCGCGGATCACCTGGTTGAGATCGGTCTCGGCCTGGGCCGCCGGGTGCAGGCGCACCATCGACAGGAAGCTCTTGACGATGCGGCCGCAGCGCTCGGCGGCGGCGCGCACTTTTTCGGCGCGTACCTTGGTCTGCGGGTCGGTGGCGAATTCGTGCAGCAGCGTCGACTGCGCGACGACCACGGCGAGCGGGTTGTTGAGCTCGTGCGAAACGCCGGCCAGCAGCGAACCCATCGCCGCCATCTTCTCGTTCTGGTGCAGTTTCTCGCGTTGGCGGTTGATCTCTTCCTCGGCGCGCAGTTTGTCACGCAGGTCGCGGATCGAGCCGAAGATGAGGCGGCGGTCGGCAACCCGCATCTCGGTCGCGGTCAATTCGATCGGAAAAACCTCGCCGGCGGCATTCTGGGTCACCGTCTCCAGCCGCTGTCCGACCATCGGCGCGCCGCGGCCAGACATGTATTCGGCCCCCGACACGTAGCCCTTGCGATAATATTCCGGCACCACCGTATCGAGCAGATCCTTGCCGAGGATGTCGCTGCGCTGGAAGCCGAACATCTTTTCGGCGGCCGGATTGAATTCGATGATCGAGCCGGTCTCGTCGATGACGATGATGGCGTCGAGCGAGGCCTGCAGCATGGTGCGGCGGATGACTTCGCTGGCATGGGCATCCGACGGCGACCGCTCGATGGCGTCACCGATGGCCAGCGCGATGATGTGCAGCGCCGCCTCTTCCTCATCGGTCCACTCACGCTCATTGACGCAGTCATTGACCGCAAGCGTCCCCCACAGATGGCCGTGGGCGAACACCGACACCGACAGGAACGATTTGATGTGCTGCTTTTCGAAATCGGTCCTGAGAAAACCGTCGAGGTTGCGCGTGTGGCCGGCGAAGATCTTGCCTTGCCGTTCGTCCTCCGCAACCCGCTCCAGCAGCGGGTCGTTGTCGACGATCGATTGCATGATCACTGTCGGCGAGGCCAACTCGCCGCCGAAGCGCGGGTCGATCCAGTAGGCGGCGACCGACTGGGCAAAACCCTGGCCGGGCAATTCGCGCAGCCTGAACAGAATGCCGCGCTGGCAGTGCATGGCGACGCACAGCGTCTCCAGGATGGTGTGCATCTCGCGCTGCCAGTCGCCGGCTTCGCGCAGCCGGCGCACGACACGCACGGCCGCCATTGCGGCGCCCTGGCGAACGCCCTTCAGGTCCATGCGTGCTGGGTCAGCGGTCATGTCAGCCATCTATACAGGGCCGTGGGTGGTAGGGCTCTAGAACGGTGCACCCGTTCCATCTCTTTGTTCCGACGCAATTCCGGACGGAAAACCGCTACGCACTTTTCCTGGAATTGCTAGTGTCCGTCGCCGGTCGGCAGCGAGAAGATATAGCCTTCGCCGCGCACCGTGCGTAAAAATTTTGGATTGGCCGGGTCGGCTTCGATCTTCTTGCGCAGCCGCATGATGCGGATGTCGACCGCACGCGACGATTCCGGATCTTCGACGAAGCCGATCGCCTCGGAGATCGCCGCCCGCGTCAACAGCCGGTTGGCACGGGTCAGGAAAACCTCCAGCACGTCGAACTCGCTCTTGGCCATGTCGATGACGGCGCCATTGGCGCCGGTGACAAGCCTGCCGTCGAGGTCAGCCTGGAATTGACCGAAGCTCAGCCGGCGCCCGCCGGCTTGCGCCTTCGCGGCCTGCGGCGGGCTCGGTTGCGGCACCCGGCGCAGCACGGAGCGGACACGGGCCAGCACCTCACGCAATTCATAGGGCTTGACGATGTAGTCGTCGGCGCCAAGCTCCAGGCCGACAATGCGGTCGAGCGCGGTGCCGGCAGCAGTGGCATAGATGATGCCGATCGGCATTTTCGAGCGCAGCCAGCGGCCGAGCGAGAGGCCATCCTCGCCGGGCATGGCGATGTCGAGGATGGCCAGGTTGAACGCTTCGGTCTCCAGCAAGGTGCGCGCCTCGGCAGCGCTTCCGACTTGGGTCACATCGTAACCATTGGCGCCGAGATACTCGGCGACCGCGTCCCTGAGATCGGGCTCGTCCTCGACGATGACAATTCGTGCCCGCACTATGGCCTCGCTCCCGCTTTCAGCAGAAAGTAGATTGGGTATAAACATGATGTCCAGCACTCATATCCGGTTGCAGGGGCAGGGGAAGAAAATATGGCTGCACGATCCGTCATCGCGCTGGTTTCCGTCGCTGATGTGGTGGCCGGCGATCTCGCCGACCATCTCGACCGGCGTGGCCATGACGTGCGCGAGGCGCGGCAGCCCTGGGAAGCCGAATCCCTGCTCTCGGCCGGAGGCATCGACGTCGTCATCGTCGGTGACAGCGTCAGCCAGGCGGAGGGGCGGGACCTGCTCAGGCGTTATGGCGGCGGCAAGAGCGTGGACGGGAAGGCCGCGCCCGATTTCATCCTGATCTGCCGACCAGCCGATCTGGTCGACAAGGTGCTGGCGCTCGAGCTTGGCGCCGCCGACGTCGTTGAAAGCCCGCTCAATGTCCGGGAGCTTGCCGCGCGCATCGGCGGCCTGCTGACGCGACGCGGCAGGTCTGCCCAGGAACTGATCGTGCTGGAAAATGCCACCGTCGATTTGCGGTCGGCTATCGTCATGCACCGCTCGGGTGCGGAAGAGCAGCTGTCGCCGGGTCAGGTGGCGTTGCTCAGGCTGTTTCTGGCCAGCCCGCGCAAGGTGCTGACGCGCGACGACATCATTGCGGCGGCGCCGGCTGAAAATGCCGATGCCTTCGACCGCTCGATCGATTCGCGCATCGTGCGGTTGCGCCGCAAGCTCGACACCGAAACCATCATCACCATACGCGGCGCCGGTTACCGGTTCGACCCGCCGACGCAGCGCGCCGACTGAGAGCAGTAAGGCTGGATTGTTACGCGGCTCGCCCAAAACCGCTGCGCAATTTTGGGCGGCATGCATAGGCGTCAGCGCACCACCAGAAGCGATGGTCCCGACGGCAATTCACTGGCGACCACGATGTCGCTGGAAGCCTGCGCGCGGTCCTTCAGGAGAACCGTGGCGAGACCGGCAAAGCCGAGCAGGCCCTGTGTGTAGAGCAGTGCCGAAAGCACCGTGGCAGCAGATTTCGTCTTCATCGGTATCCCCAAAAATCAAAAACCGCGGGTGCTTCAGGATAAACCCGAAGTGCCCGCGCCGCCCACGGAGCCCCCCGCTGCGGCGCGGGCCTTCGGTCCTCTCGGCAGCAAGTTGCCGGAGGGGCCGCGCATCCACTTCAACCCAAGGCCGACCCGCCAGAAGGCCTTGAGGCGGTTGATGCGCAGACTGGAGACAATCCAGACCAACGCTATGAACAGCGCGGCATGCAGCGTCGAAACTTCACCCGAATTCATGGCCGCCAGTTTCGTCATCGGGGTGCCGGCTACTGTGCCGATGCCGCCGACAACAAATGCGGCAATGCTGATCCTGAAAAGCCAGGACAGGGTGGTCGATTTGATGCTCATTTTCGTTTGGCGCCGGCTGTTCTCGTTGGGATGACTGTGCGGTTGGCCTGTAACCAGATCATGCCGCCCCGACCGCGCTTTGTTGCAAGTGGGTTTCGAGCGAAGCCAAACCTCTTTCATATAAGGATATCCGCGCCTTCGTTTGGCGAACTGGCCACAGCCGGAGTGCGCAGGACGGACGGGACGCTCCTCCTCGGCTTCTCCCTTGCCCGCCTTGCTTGTTAACCAGAGGAAACAGATTCGAAACACAAACGAGTATCAAGCGAAGTCAGTCTGAAACATGACGCAGGGATAAGGCGGTCATCGAATTGACGCCGGCCGGGCCGGCAAAAAGGGGAGCCATCATGTACAGAGCCATTTCCGCCAAACTCATCAACGTCACCGTCGCCGCTGCCGGCGCCGCACTTCTGCTTGGCGCCGCCAACAGCGCCGCCCATGCTGCAGCAAACCAGATCGTGGCGCGTGTTTCGCTGTCGCAGCAGACCATGGAAGTGCTGGTCGACGGCCGGCCCACCTTCGCCTGGAAGGTCTCGACCGGCGACAGGGCGCATGTCACGCCGACCGGCTCGTTCAAGCCGACCCGCATGCATGAGATGTGGTACTCGAAGAAATACGATAACGCGCCGATGCCGCATTCGGTGTTCTTCAGCGGCGGCTACGCCGTGCATGCGACGTACGCCATCAAGCGGCTGGGACAGCCGGCATCGCATGGTTGCGTGCGGCTGCATCCCGACAATGCCGCCGACTTCTATCAGCTGGTTGAAACCTTCGGCCCGACCAACACCAGCATCGTCATCGTCAAGTAGCAGACTGCGGTTGGAGTGGTCGTGCAGCGCAGCCAGACGGCCGTGCCGCACCGCAAGCTCCCGCCTGAGGCTCCATCAGGGCTTCGCGGTAAATCAATCCAGTCAAAAAAAGAGGCCGGAAGTTTCCGGCCTCTTTTCGTTTGTTCGCTTCGCAGTTCGACCGGGGCAGTTTTAGTCCACGGGCACCGGCATCAGCTTCGGGTCCGGCTTCTCGGCGTGATGCGGAAGGTCCTTGCTGGCGATGAAGGTGTAGAACATCGGCACCACGAACAGGGTGAACATGGTTCCGACCAGGATGCCGGTGAAGATCACCAGGCCCATCGAATAACGCGCCGCCGCACCCGCGCCGCTGGACACGATCAGCGGCACGACGCCGAGCGCCATTGCCGCCGTCGTCATCAGGATCGGCCGCAGGCGCACCTTGGCCGAGGCGATGATGGCCTCCCTTCGCGACATCTTGTGCTTCTCGCGTTGCTGGTTGGCGAACTCGACCAGGAGAATGCCGTGCTTGGTGATCAGGCCGATCAGCGTGATCAGGCCGACCTGCGTGTAGATGTTAAGCGTTCCAAGCCCCAGATTGAGCGGCACGATGGCGCCGAAGATCGACAGCGGCACCGCCATCATGATGATCAGCGGATCGCGGAAGCTTTCGAACTGCGCCGCCAGCACCAAGTAGATGACGATCACGGCGGCCGCGAACGCGATCAGGATCGTGTTGCCCTGTTCCTTCTCCTGCCGGGACTGGCCGGAATAATCGATGAAAAAGCTTTCGGGCAAGCTCTCCTTGGCAAGGTTCTCCAGGGTCTGCAGCCCGTCGCCCGTGGTGACGCCTGGAAGCGGCAGCGCTGATATCGTCGCCGAGTTCAGTTGGTTGAACTGCTCGATCGCGGCCGGCGAGGCGTTGGTCGAAATCTTCACAACCGCCGAAAGCGGCACCATCTCGCCGGTCACGCTGCGCACGAAATATTCGCCGAGCTTGTCGGGATTGTCGCGGAATTCCTGCGGTACCTGCGGGATGATGTCATAGCTGTTGGAGTCGCGGTCGAACTGCGCCACTTCGGCGCCGCCGACCAATAGCGTCAGGGTCTGGCCGATGTCGGCAATCGGCAGGTTGAGAGCCGCGGAACGGTCGCGGTCGATGGTCACCGTCACCTGCGGCGCGTCAAAGGACATCGAGTTTTGCACGACGATGAAGCGGCCGGAGGCCTGCGCCTTGTTCTTGATCTGCTCGGCCGCCTCGTAAACCTCGGCCGAACCGCCGGTCGAGCGAACCACCATGGAGATCGGCAGGCCGCCGCCGGAGCCGGGCAGCGTCGGCGGCGCGAAGACGAAGGCCTCGACGCCGGCGACCTTGGCGAGACGTCCCTGGATGTCGGCCTGAAGCTCCTTTGAACTGCGCTGACGCTCGGCCCAATCCTTGAAGGCGAAGCCGACAAAGGCGCCGTTGGTCGCGCCGCCAAAGGCAACGGCGGAGAATTGCGCCCTGGTTTCAGGAATGTCCTTCACCAGGCCGAGGATCTGGTTGACATAGGTCTCGGTGTAGTCGGATGTCGCATAGCGCGGTGCCGTCACGATCGACAGCAGGAAGCCCTGGTCCTCTTCCGGCGCCAGTTCGCTTGAAGTCTTGGTGAACATGAAGCCGGTGAGCGCAACCAGCGCCACGACCATCAGCAGGGTCACCGGCCGATTTCTCAACGAGGCGGTGACCGCCCGCTCGTAGACGTGCTCGACACGGCTGAAGGTGCCGTCGACGATGCGCTGGAAGCGGCCGGGGGCGCCGGCCTTCAGCAGGCGCGCCGCCATCATCGGCGTGATGGTGACGGCGATGACGCCGGACAGCACCACCGATCCGGCCAGCGTCACCGCGAACTCGCGGAACAGCGCACCGGTCAGGCCGCCCGTGAAGGCCAGCGGCGCGAACACGGCGGCCAACGTAATGGTCATGGCCACGATGGCGGAGAAAATCTCGCGCATGCCGTTGAAGGCCGCCTGCATCGGCGACATGTGGTCTTCCTCCATGTGGCGATGGATATTCTCCACCACCACGATGGCGTCATCGACGACAAGGCCGATGGCCAGCACCATGGCCAGCAGCGACAGAAGGTTGATCGAATATCCGACCGCAAACAAAAGGAAGCAGACGCCGACCAGCGACAGCGGGATGGTCACGATCGGCATCATCACCGAGCGGAACGAGCCGAGGAACAACAGGATGACCACGATGACGATGGCGACGGCCTCGGCGATCGTCTTGAACACCTCGTCGATCGAGGCGCTGATCTGCTCGGTGGAATCGTAGACGATCTCGATGGTCATGCCTTTCGGCAGCGTGTCCTGAATCAAAGGCACGATCTTGTGGATCGCTTCCGCCGTCGTCAGCGGGTTGGCGGCCGGCGTCGGGAAGATGGCGAGGAAGGTGCCTGGCTTGCCATTGAAGCTCACCCTGGTGTCGGTGCTCTCGGCGGCAAGCTCGACGCGTGCCACGTCGCGCAACCGCACCACCTGGCCGTCGGTCGAACGCAGCGGAAGTTCGGCAAAGGCCTCCGGCGTCTGCAACGTCGAGCGAACGGTGATCGAGGATACGACATACTCGTTCTCGGTGTTGCCAGGCGCCGACAGGAAGTTGGAGTTGTTGATCGCGGTCAACACTTCGGCCGCGGTGACGCCGCGCGCGGCGAGCTTGACCGGGTCGATCCAGACGCGCATCGAATATTCCTCGGCGCCGAAGATCTGCACGTCGGCGACGCCTTCCACCGTCGATATGCGCGGCCGCACCACGCGCTCGATATATTCGGTGAGCTGCTCCTTCGTCATGTTCGGATTCTGCATCGAGATGTACATCATCGCGAATTCTTGGCCGGTACCCTTGACGATGACAGGGTCCTTCGAGGCGTCAGGCAACGTGCCGCGCACGCCCTGCACCTTCGACAGCACCTCGGTCAGCGCGACATCCGGGTTGGAGCCGAGCTTCATCTGTACCACCACGGTGCTCGAAGACGGCCGGCTCGACGAGGTGACGTAGTCGATGTTCTCGGTCGATGCGACGGCACGCGCGATCGGGGCGGAGATGAAGCCCTGGATCAGGTCGGCGCTGGCGCCGGGATAGGCCGTCGTGATGGTGATCGCCGTCTCGTCGACCTTGGGATATTGCCGGATCGACAGGTTGAAGATGCCCTGGAAACCCAGGAGCAGGATCATGCAGGCCAGCACGGTGGAGAGCACCGGCCGGCGAATGAAGATATCGGAAACGTTCATTGCTGAGCCTGCTGGTTAGCCGACTTGCTGGGGTCAATGGTGTTGTCGACAGCAACGGACATGCCGTTGAAGAGACGGTTCTGACCGGCGGTGACGACCTCGTCGCCGGCCTTGATGCCTTCCACGATCTCGACCATGCCGTCGTTGCGGCGGCCAGGCTTCACGAACACCTGCGACAGGACAAGCGCCGGCTTCTCCTCTTCAGCGGCGGGTTTGCCGGCGTCGGCAGCGTCGGGCTTGTCGGCGGCCTTGTCCGTGGACTTTGCCGCGTCGGCGGCGGGCTTGGCGGCCTCGGCCTGCGGCTTTGTGGCGTCGTCGGCTGGCTTGTCGGCGGCCGGCTTCTGATCCTCGGCCTTGGTCGGCGGAGCCGCGCCCGCCTCGGCGGGCTTTGCCGGAACGACCACGAAGACGAAGTCGCCATAGAGGCTCGACGTCAATGCCGTCTGCGGCAAGGACAGCACATTTTTCTCCTGCGGCAGCTCGACGCGAACCTGGACGAATTGGCCGGGCGTCAGCTTGCCGTCGGGGTTGGCGACTTCGCCCCGGACGGACACCAGGCGGCTCGAAGCGTCGATCTTGGGGTCGATGCCGCGAATGGCGCCGGCAAATGGCATGTCGGCGCCGCCGCCGCTGCCGCCGAGGCCGAGCCGCACGGTCTGGCCGATCTTGAGCAGTGGCAGCTGCTGTTCGGGCACGGTGAAATCGACCCGCATGGTGTCCAGATCTTGCAAGGTTACCACCGCGTTGCCGGGCGAGAGATATTGGCCGAGATCGATCTTGGGGATACCGACCGTGCCGCTGAAAGGCGCCGTCAGCCGCTTCTGGTCGAGCACCGCCTGCAGTTTGGCCACTTGGGCTTCGGTGGCTGTTGCGGTTGCACGTGCCGTGTCGAGCGTAGCTTCCGGATTAACGCCGCGCTTCTGCAGTTCGATGGCGCGCTCCAGCGCCGTCTGGACGACCGCCACTTGCGCCTTCGTTGCTTCGAGATCGGCGCGCTCGACTGCGTCGTCGAGCTGCAACAGGACTGCACCGTCTGCAACCTTCTGATTGGCGTGAAACAGGATCTCCTTGACAACGCCGCTGGTCTCGACGGTCAGGTCGACGCCGCGCACGGCGCGCACCGTGCCGATCGCCTCGACGCCCGGCGTCCAGTCGGAAGGCTTGACGACAACCGTCGACACGGTCGTCGCCGGCGGCTTCATGGTGGCAAAATACTGTTTGATGGCGCTGTCACGGAACAGGTTGAAGCCGACGACGCCGACGCACACCAGAGCGAGCAGAAGCAGAATTGCTGTGATAGAGATGAAGCGCTTCACGAACTGTCCCCTGGGCCGGTGTCCGGCAAAATAGCCGAATTTCGGGACACCTATCCACGGGTAGGTCCCGATTACAAATGACGGCGAACTTACTGTACCGTCTGGACGGTCTTGTCAATTCCGCCTAGGCTCGTGTGGGGGAAGGGGACCGATGAAGACCCGAAGGGCAAATTCGCGCGACAAGATACTCGCCGCCGCTGCCGACGTAGCACGCGAGACCGGCCCCGGCAGCCTGTCGCTGGATGCCGTCGCCAGCCGCGCCGGCGTGTCAAAAGGCGGCTTGCTTTACAATTTTCCGACCAAGGCCAAATTGATGCAGGGCCTGGTGGAGAATTACCTGCGCGCCTTCGAGCTGGCGCTGGAATCGGGCCGTGTCGCCGGCGCCAGCGGCGAGAGCCTGCTTGCCACTTATATCCGGCTCTCGGCGGCTGATTGCGAGGAACCGAAGCCGACGGCCTCGTGGATCTTCTCGGCGATCGCCGAGGATCCGGATTTCCTGACGCCGATAAAAGCCTTCAAGTCGCAGCTTCTGCAGCGGCTGAAGAGCGAGACACCGGACCTCAAGACGCTGCTGGTCTGCTTTCTGGCCATCGAAGGGATGCGCAGCATGAACCTCTTCGATTCCGATGTGCTTTCTGCCGACGAACGCCGCTTGCTCGTATCGGCGCTGCTCGAGATTGCGGGATAGTTCCATCAGGGCGATGCAAGCGGGCGGGTCAAATTCCGGCGCTGCTGCGCCTCCTTGCGCGATCAAAAAGACCATAGCCGTCACATCAGCTTCATCGTCCAGCCATAGCGTCACCCGTGGTTCTTTGCTGCAGTGCAAACGGAGTGGGACGATGGTGGACGTTGTTTCTAGCGAGGCGGGTATTCCGAGACCGGACCATCCGCTCAATCGATCAGGCGGCGCGAAGTGGTTCCTGCCGGCCTTCGGCGTGCTGGTGCTCGTCGGTGTCATTTATGTCGGCTACGCGCTCAGCCAGGATCTGGCGGTGGCTAAGACCGTGCCGTGGATCCTGCTTGGCATTGCCTTGCTGATTGCGCTGGGTTTCGAGTTCGTCAACGGCTTCCACGACACCGCCAATGCGGTGGCGACCGTCATCTACACCCGCTCCATGCCGGCTGAATTCGCTGTCATGTGGTCGGGTGTCTTCAACTTCCTTGGCGTTTTGACCTCGAGCGGCGCGGTTGCGTTCGGCATCTTGTCGCTGCTGCCGGTCGAGCTCATCCTTCAGGTTGGTTCTTCCTCGGGCTTCGCCATGGTGTTCGCGCTGCTCGTCGCGGCGATCCTGTGGAACCTCGGCACCTGGTTCCTCGGTCTGCCGGCTTCCAGTTCGCACACGATGGTCGGCTCGATCATCGGCGTTGGCCTCGCCAATCAGTTCATGGCGCCGGCCGGCAGCGCCACCAGCGGTGTCGACTGGGGTCAGGCGACCAATGTTGGCATCACGCTTCTGGTGTCGCCGATCGTCGGCTTCTTCGCCGCCTTTGTCCTGCTCTATGTGATGAAGCTGCTGGTGCGTAATCCCGCTCTCTACGAGGCGCCGAAGGGCAGCACGCCCCCGCCATGGTGGATCCGCGGCCTGCTGATCTTCACCTGCACCGGCGTGAGCTTTGCGCACGGCTCCAATGACGGACAGAAAGGCATGGGCCTGATCATGCTGATCCTGATCGGCGTCGTGCCGACGGCCTATGCGCTCAACCGCACGCCCGACATCAACTATCTCGAGGCCTACAAGGCGGCTTCGGCCGGCGTCGAGACGGCGCTCGGCAATTACGTCAAGCCGGGCGTCACCGTCACCGACGCCAAGGCAGCGGTGCAGGATGCGGTGCGCACCAAGACCTGGGGCGACCAGACCACGGTGGCGCTGCAGACATACATCCACGACACCACGGCTTCGTTGCAGCCTTACGCTTCGGTCAACAATGTGCCGACTGACCTCGTCAGCAATGCGCGCAACGACATCTATCTGATCGGCGAGGCGCTGAAGCTGATCGACAAGAAGAAACTGCTGCCGATGCAAGACGCCGACCTGAAGGCGGTGACTGACTATCACAAGGCTGTCGACAACGCGACGAAGTTCATCCCGCTATGGGTGAAGATCGCGGTGGCGTTGGCGCTCGGCCTCGGCACGATGGTCGGTTGGAAGCGCATCGTCGTCACCGTCGGCGAGAAGATCGGCAAGAGCCACTTGACCTATGGCCAGGGCGCCGCCGCCGAACTGGTTGCCATGATCACCATCGGCATGGCCGACCGTTTCGGCCTGCCGGTGTCGACCACCCATGTGCTGTCGTCGGGCGTTGCCGGCACCATGGCAGCCAACGGTTCTGGCCTGCAATGGTCGACGGTGCGCAACCTGCTGCTGGCCTGGGTGCTGACGCTGCCGTGCTCGATTACCCTCGCCTTCGTGCTGTTCATCATCTTCCGCCAGGTGTTCTGAGCGGGGCGATAAGGCTTTCAACGAAAAGGCAGCGCCGGCGATCGGCGCTGCCTTTGTTGTTGTTCGTTACGAGTGCCGGCGGGACAACACCCCCCTCTGGCCTGCCGGCCATCTCCCCCTCAAGGGGGGAGATCAGCAGTTCGTTCGAAGGCGCTTTCCCTGCAACACTGGCGATTGGCGAAAGCATTCGCGACAGCCAATCTCCCCCCTTGAGGGGGAGATGTCCGGCAGGACAGAGGGGGGTGTGAAGGAACTCGACAGCGGTGATTTCCTATACCGGAAAGACCTCGTCGAGTTGTCCTTCTGCCAGGCCTTAGGTCGGATCCTCGCGGTGCAGATCGTGTATGGTGACGCCGTCGGCATTGGTCGGCAGCATCAGCCACTTCTTGTGGCGCAGCGTGCGTTCCGTGTCCTCCAGGCCCATCTCCCAATGCTCCCGCATCGAGGTACCGGAGAATTCGTAGTCCTTGGCGTGGCCCTCGTAGCCTTTGTGCTGATAGATCAGGTGGACGATGTTGACCACGCCGGCATCCGAATAATCGGCGATCAATTCCTTCTCGCCGTCCTTAAGCTGCTCCGGCGGCACGCGCTTCAGCGCATCGAGCAACTTCATCTTCAGCGCATGGATGCGCTGGAAATTGTCGGTGTTCTGGCGTGTGCGGCTGGAATACATGATGTCCTTGTGGCGCGACAGCACGTCTGCCATGCCGCGCGGCAGCACGCCGCGGGCGCTGAACAGGTCGACCTGGAACACCAGCGAGGAGCGGTCCTCTTCCTGGTCGAGCAGATATTGCAGCGGCGTGTTGGAGACGATGCCGCCGTCCCAGTAATATTCGCCCTCGATGCGAATCGACGGGAAGGCCGGCGGCAGCGCGCCGCTGGCCATGATGTGCTCCGGCTCGATGCGCACCTTCTCGGTGTCGAAATAGACGAAATTGCCGGTCCTGACATTGACGGCGCCGACGCTCAGCCGCTTCTTGCCGTCGTTCAGCACGTCGAAGTCGATCAGGCTTTCCAGCGTGTCCTTGAGCTCGGCGGTGTCGTAGAAAGAGGTAGCGCCTTCGGCGCCCGACAGCTGGAGCCAGGGATTGGGCGAGCGCGGCTTGAAGAAGCCAGGCTGGCCCATCGCCATCGTCATGAAGGACGAGGTCTGGTTGCGGATGTCGCGGTAGATGTCGCCTTCCGGCGTGTAGGCCCAGATCTTGCGGCCCGAGACCGTCTGCCAGAACTGTTCCAGCCGCTGCAGCCGGCGGCTCGGCTCGTTGCCGGCGATGATGGCGGCATTGATGGCGCCGATCGAGACGCCGGACAGCCAGGTCGGCTCGCAACCGGCATCGGCAAGTGCCTGATAGACGCCGGCCTGATAGGCGCCGAGCGCGCCGCCGCCCTGGAACACCAGGGCGATGCGATCGTATTGCGCGGTGATTTCCGCGATCGTGGCGGCAGCTGCCTTGCTGCGGTTACGCTCAAGCACTGACTTTCTCCAGTCTGGTCGCGCCGGCAGCAGACTGGTCGGCGAGGTAGTCATGCACGACTTCGCCGAGGCCAAGCGTCAGATCTGCTTTGAAGTGGACGGCCGAGACGATGTCGAGCACCGGCAATTTCGCCACATCGGCCATGACGTGCGGGCGAAGATCGAGCGCGGCCGGCGCCGTCCAGGCTTCCTTCAGCGTGATGTCGGTGAGGTAGTAGCGCACCAGCTCGCAGATGCGCGGGGTTCCGTCGACATGCGGGATGATCTTGATCAGGAAGTTTGGCGCGGCGAGCGAGGCGAGCACCTGATCGTGGTCGGCCTCGCGATGCTTGTAGCCCATCGTGCCGGTGGCGCAGAGAACGCTGCCGTAATGCAGCGTGCCGACCACCACTTCGCCCTCATGCACGATCTTCGGGTTGGCGAGCTTTTTGGGAAATCCCCAGAGTTCACGGCCGCCGGCGATCGGCGCGTCGTCGTCGAGATACATGGAATGGACGTAGCCGCCATGCTGGCCCTTGTAGCGGACGGGGATGACCTGGCCGGTCTCTGTGTAGTCGCCGAAGCCGGTTGAGTCAGGCATGCGGATGAATTCGTATTTGACCAGCGGCTCGTCGATCTCCAGCGGCGCCGGCACCACGGCCTCGAGCGCCTCGCGCGTCGTGCGGTAGGTGATGATGACGTATTCGCGATCGAAGAAGCGGTACGGGCCGGGCGGGAAGGAAGGGTTGGTCAGCGGCATCGCATAGGCGCGCTTCACGACATCGGCGATTTCCAAATTGCTCACCCTCTGATTCAGGAATGATCTGTGCGGGACGTGCAGGACGACTATGTTGCACGGCAGCATGACATTGCCATGTCGTGTCACTTCGATGCCAGTGCAAGGCGCGCGTGAAGGATCACAACATTGTAATCGCAATGACATATGGTCATGCCATTGTTATGTTGCGATGCACAAACCATCTGCGTCAAAGCTCCTTCCCACCAGTCGCGAGATCACCATGGGTTCCCTGTCTTCGAAGAATGCGCTCGTCAC
Source organism: Mesorhizobium sp. CNPSo 4688 (assembly GCF_057784295.1). Taxonomy (NCBI): domain Bacteria; kingdom Pseudomonadati; phylum Pseudomonadota; class Alphaproteobacteria; order Hyphomicrobiales; family Phyllobacteriaceae; genus Mesorhizobium; species Mesorhizobium sp. CNPSo 4688. Next base: position 157,472 of record NZ_JBWLUY010000010.1, on the reverse strand, counting down.
GGGCTCGACCAGCGGCATCGGCCTGGCCATTGCCCGCGCCTTTGCCGCCGAAGGCGCCAACGTCACCATCAACGGACTCGGCGATGCCGCCGTGATCGAGCAGGAGCGCGCCGGCATCGAGAAGGATTTCGGCGTCAAGTGCCGCTATTCCGGCGCCAACATGATGGACGGCGCCGCGGTGACCGCCATGGTGCACGAGGCCGAAGCTGCCTTCGGCAGCCTCGACATTCTGGTCAATAATGCCGGGATACAGCATGTCGCGCCGATCGAGGAATTCCCCGACGACAAGTGGGAAGCCATCATCCGCATCAATCTGCTGGCTGCCTTCTATGCGATCAAGGCTGTGGTGCCGGGCATGAAGGCGCGCAAATGGGGGCGCATCATCAACACCGCGTCGGCGCATGCGCTGGTCGCCTCACCGTTCAAGTCGGCTTATGTCTCGGCCAAACACGGCATCGCCGGCCTGACCAAGACGGTGGCGCTCGAAGTCGCGCAGGACGGCATCACCGTCAACGCCATCGCGCCTGGCTATGTCTGGACACCGCTGGTCGAAAAGCAGATCCCCGACACGATGAAGGCGCGCGGCATGACCGAGGAGCAGGTCAAGCACGACGTGCTCCTCGCGGCGCAGCCAACCAAGGAATTCGTAACCGTCGAGGAGCTTGCCGCGCTGACGCTTTTCCTGTGCTCTGACGCGGCCAGGCAGATCACCGGCACGACCTTGCCGATGGATGGCGGCTGGACGGCGCAATAGGGCTGTCCCCGAGATCAACTCGCCATCACAGACTGCAGATTGACTCATCCTCCCGGGGGGGATAGTCGACTGGCATGACAGACAACACGCACCGGTCGCATCCCGCTATCGTGAAGCGTCTAAAGCGCGCGCAAGGCCACCTTGCGGCAGTGCTCTCCATGTTCGAAGCTCATCGTTCCTGTGTTGACCTCGCACAGCAACTCCATGCCGTGGAAAGCGCCATAAGCAGCGCCAAGCGAGAACTGATCCACGATCATATCGAACATTGCCTGACCGACACCGCCGAGAGCGGAGCGCACGACTCGCTGACGGAACTCAAGCAGTTGGCCAAGTATCTATGAGCGGTCTCGGCAGGCGCACCCTCGACTGGTTCGGCTTCGGTTCGCACGGTCGTGCCGGCCACGATCACGACCACCACGGCCCGCATGGTCATACACACGGCGTCATCGATGCAACCATCGCGACGACCGATCGGGGCATCTGGGCCATAAAATGGTCGTTTGTCATCCTGGCGGTCACGGCAGCGATGCAAATGGCCGTAGTGGTTCTCTCGGGCAGCGTGGCGCTTCTTGCCGACACCATTCACAATGTTGGAGACGCAACCACTGCCATCCCCTTGTGGGTCGCCTTTATGCTGGCGAGGCGCAAGCCGTCATCAACCTTCACCTATGGACTGGGTCGGGTCGAAGACCTCGCCGGTATCGTCATCGTCCTGATCATTCTGTTCAGCGCCATCGTCGCGGGATACCAGGCTATCGAGCGCCTGATCCATCCGCAGGCAGTGACGCATCTTGGCTGGCTGACGGCGGCGGGTATCGTTGGTTTCCTCGGCAATGAGGCCGTCGCGGTGTTTCGCATCCGCATCGGCAGGGAAATCAACAGTGCGGCGCTCGTCGCTGACGGCTACCATGCCCGTACCGACGGGCTCACCAGCCTTGCCGTGGTCATTGGCGCTATCGGCGTCTGGCTCGAATTTCCGCTGGCCGACCCGATTATCGGGCTCCTCATCACGGTCGCCATTTTTGCTATCGTCTGGCAGTCCGCGCGCTCGGTGCTCACCCGTATGCTCGACGGCGTCGAGCCGGGTGTGATGGCCGAAATTCATCATGCTGGCGAGCATGTGCCAGGTGCTCACATCGTCGATGCCAAGGCCCGCTGGATTGGCCACAAGTTGCACGCCGACATCGCCATCGCTGTGGACGAAACGTTGCCGCTCGCAGAAGCAAACAAGATCACGGCAGCGCTGGAGACTGAACTGTTCGAACACATGCCTGCGCTCGCGACTGCCAACATCCGGTTTTCGAGCGAACATGGCGCGCACGAGCATCCACATCCTCACGTCCACAATCATGGCGAACACCGCGACCACCAACACTGACGTGCGCAGAAAACCACCCGCTTCTGCCGGTCCAGGCTGATGCTCCAGACGCTTGTCGAATTCCAGCGCACGATTTACCTGGCGCTCGCCGATCAGATAAAGCTGCTCTCGGCTGGCGGTGGCTGGCTTGCGTTCCTTGCCTTTCTGCCGATGGGCGTGCTTTTCGGTGCGGCGCATGCCCTGACGCCAGGACATAGCAAGGCCGTCCTGGCCACGTATCTGGCCGGTTCGGACGCGAAGGTTTCACGCGGCCTTCTGGTGTCACTGACGCTCTCCTTCACGCATGTGACGATCGCAGTGCTAATCGCGGCATTCTCGTTACCGCTGGTATCGATTGCCTTGGGAAGCGTTGGCCGAGCGCCGCTGCTGGAAGACGTCAGCCGTGGGTTGCTTGGCCTGATCGGCGTCTGGATGTTGTGGCGCGCATTGAGCCACGGCCACCATCACAAGCATGAGGGCGAAGCCGTTGGGTTCATGGCCGGTCTGATTCCATGCCCGCTGACCCTGTTCGTGATGACCTTCGCGATATCCAGAAGCGTTCCGCTTGCCGGTATACTGTTTGCGATCACCATGATGGCCGGCGTGGCGCTGACCTTGTCCTGTGTGGCGGTGTTGTCGATCCTGTTTCGGGAACGGCTGGTGCATTTTTTCGACAGCCGGCCACGCTTGTTCAACATAGTATCCAGAAGCATCGAAGGTTTCGCCGGCCTCATTCTTGCTGGCGTGGCGGTTTGGCAAATTTCGCCGCGCTGAAGACGTCGAAACGAACAGCCGGGTTATGGATTGACAAGCACGAAGGATCATTCCAGCATAGTGATAAGGGGTTCCCTTCGCGACGACCCCGTGAGGCGTCAGCCCAATGATCGCGTCCAAACTCTCACTCTGGAGGTGGACGCCATGCCGTCAACAACCGCAATCACCGTAGCGCAGCTCTCCCGCCTCGTCGGCCTGCCGGACGCGCCTGTTCTTGTCGATGTCCGCATCGACGAGGATTATGACGCCGATCCGCGCTTGCTTCCGGCCTCATCACGGCGCGACTTCAAGACCGTTTCCACCTGGGCGGCCGAGTTCGCCGGACGCCACGTCGTCGTCATCTGTCAAAGGGGGCAAAAACTCTCGCAAGGCGTCGCTGCCTGGCTGCGCCATGAGGGCATCGCTGCCGAATCCCTGGAAGGCGGCTTCGAGGCCTGGTTGGCGGCCAAGGGTCTTGTGATCAAGACCGACAAGATGCCGCGCCGCGACGACAAGGGCCGCACGGTCTGGGTGACGCGCGCCCGCCCCAAGGTCGACCGCATCGCCTGCCCATGGCTGATCCGCCGCTTCATTGATCCTTCAGCGGTGTTTCTGTTCGTCGAACCGGCCGAAGTGCTGGCTGCCGGTGATCGTTTCGCGGCGATCCCCTTCGACATCGACGATGTGTTCTGGAGCCATCGCGGCGAACGCTGCACCTTCGACACCATGATCGAGGAATTCGGGCTGCGCTCCGAGGCGCTCGACCGTCTTGCTTTGATCGTGCGTGCAGCCGACACGGCGCGCCTTGATCTCATACCGCAGGCGGCAGGGTTCCTGGCGGCATCGCTCGGCCTGTCGCGCATGTTCCGCGACGATCTCGAACAGCTCGAGGCCGGCATGCTGCTCTATGACGCGTTTTTCAGGTGGTGCCGCGACGCCACCGACGAAACCCACAACTGGCCGAGCGGGGGCAAAACATGAGCGCCGTTGCCGCCGGCGAAAAGGCTCATGGTGTCGAGGCGCCCCCAGCGCCCACCTTCGGGCAAGCCACAAAACTGTGGGCGAAGATCGGTCTGCTCTCCTTCGGCGGGCCGGCCGGACAGATCGCGCTGATGCACAAGGAACTGGTCGAGGAGCGGCGCTGGATCGGCGAGCAGCGTTTTTTGCATGCGCTCAATTATTGCATGCTGTTGCCCGGACCCGAGGCGCAGCAGCTGGCGATTTATATCGGCTGGCTGCTGCACCGGACCGCCGGCGGCCTCGTTGCCGGCATCCTGTTCGTGCTGCCCGGCGCCCTGGTCATGCTGGGTCTCAGCATCTTCTACGTGCTCTACAATGATGCCCCTGTCATCGAGGCGCTGTTCTTCGGCATCAAGGCAGCGGTGCTGGCCGTCGTCGTCGAGGCGGTCATCCGCATCGGCAAACGGGCGCTCAAGAACCGGGTGATGGTGGCGATCGCGGTGATCGCCTTCCTTGCTATCTATGTCGTCAGGCTGCCGTTCCCGCTCATCATCCTGTTTGCAGGGCTGACCGGCTGGATCGGCAATCGCCTGGCGCCGGCCTGGTTTTCCGGAGCCGCACACGGCAAGGACAATTTGCCTGATGTCAGAGGCGCGGTCGACCTGATGTTCGAGCGCGGCGAACTTACCCATACCAGGCCGACGAAATGGCACGCGCCGCGCACCATCGCGATCTGGCTGCCGATCTGGCTCGGACCGGTCGTGCTGATCCTGGCGCTGACCGGCCCAGCCAGTGTGTGGACACAGCTCGGCGGCTTCTTCAGCCTGATGGCGGTGGTCACCTTCGGCGGCGCCTATGCAGCGCTCTCCTATGTCGCGCAGGCGGCCGTGACGTCATTCGGCTGGCTGGCGCCCGGTGAAATGGTCGACGGCCTTGGCCTTGCCGAGACGACGCCGGGACCGCTGATCCTCGTGCTGCAATTCGTCGGCTTCATCGCCGCCTACCGGCATGCCGGCGCGATGATTCCGCTCGTCGCTGGATCGCTCGGCGCACTGCTGACGCTCTGGGTGACGTTCGTGCCCTGCTTCTTCTGGATATTTCTCGGGGCGCCCTACATCGAGGCGCTGCGCGGCAACAAGGCTCTGTCGGCGGCACTGAGCGCGATCACGGCGGCTGTCGTCGGCGTGGTGATGAACCTTGCGCTGTGGTTTGCGCTGCATGTCGTCTTCGGCGCGGTGCACCGCGTCGGCCTCGGGATGGAGGTGCCGGTGCTGTCGTCGCTGGACTGGCGTGCCGCACTGCTTTCGGCAGCCGCGATGGTCGCCATGCTGAAACTGAAGATCGGTATGCTGCCGACATTAGCCGGCTCAGCACTGGCCGGACTGGCATTGCTGGCTTTGCCTGCGTAGCGCTCGAGGCAAGCAAAGCTCGATCGGCAACGGCACGTCAAAAAGGCCGGTATCCCCGGCCGCGTCGGCGCGGTCCTTGATGTCGTCGGTCTCAGCGGCTTTGAAAAGCGCCGCATCGAGGAATTGTCCCGCGGCCAACCCAGGTCCATCTGACAATGGCCGGCGTGCCGGCGGTCGCCGTGTTTCGCGAAAGGATCAGCGCGCGTCCGGGCGATGTGCTTTACGTCGAACCCGACACCGCCAAGCTGAACCTGCTCGACGCCGAGCGGGCGAGCGCTGGTCAACTGATTTGACGAGGTTAGCCGAGCTGTTTCAAAGTCGGTCCCGGATCGCGGAACGGGATATGACATGGTGGATTTTGAGCGGATCGACAAGCTGATCGCAGGGGTGCCCCCCGCCTTGGCGCTTCGCGCTGGGCTGGACCTTGGCATTTTCACCCGGCTCGGTGGCAACGCGATGACTGCCGACAGCCTTGGGGCGGCGCTCAAGGTCGAGCCCGATCGTCTGTCGCGGCTCCTCTACGCGCTCGCCAGCATCGCTCTCCTCGAAGTCGAGGATGGTCAATTTCGCAACGGAGCCGAAGCGTCGGAATTCCTCGACGCGTCCAAGCCGACCTATCGCGGCGGCGACCATGCGCTGCTGCGCGAGCTCTGGGGAGCCGACGTTTTGACCGCGGAGTCGTTGCGACAGAACCGACCGGCTGCGCTGCACGACTTTTCCGAAGCGGGGCCTGAGTCCGCGGCGGCCTTCAGCCGCATGCTCGCACCGGGCGGGGTGATTTTCGGCCGAAATCTGGCCCGCGAGTTGGACCTCTCGGCGATCGGTTCGGTGATCGACATTGGCGGCGGCGCCGGGACCATTCTCGTCGGACTTCGCGAGCGGTGGCCGCACATCGCGGCGACGCTGATGGAACTGCCAACGGTCGCAGCGGTCGCGCCAGCCATCCTGTCGGAATACGGCGCCGGCGACGTGGCTGTCGAAGAAGGCGACATAACGGTCGCGCCATCGATCGGCCGGCACGATCTGGCGATCCTGAAGGCCGTCGTCCAGGTCCTGCCGCCGGACCAGGCGCGCAGTTCGATCCTGAACGCGGCGCGTTGCCTCACACAAGGCGGCGAGATCGCAATTGCAGGGTGGGGCGTCGTCGATGACGACCGCCTCGGCCCGCGTGAGGGCGTGTTTCTCAATCTCACCTTCCTGAACCTCTATCGCGCAGGCGAATCGTACACCGAAGGTCAGTATCGGGCGTGGATGAGCGAGGCTGGATTTCGGGATATCTCCAGGTCGCGCCTGACCGATGGCTGCACGTTGTTTCGTGGGCGCCTCACGAGCTGATTGCCGCGGAATGGCTGGTTTCGGATGGAACGTCTGTCCGAGGCGCGTCCCGTCGCCGTGGCTCTCAAAGCCAGCCCTGGATGGATTGCACAAAGGCCCTGAGGCGGCGGGAGCCGATCTTTCCCCTTACCGGGCACCGTGGGGTATCGGCGGTCTTCTTTACGATGAGCTGTTTGGTGCGCGAGATCTCTTGAAACTCTTGCGAGTAGGCGACCAGGAAGCCATCGACGGCGGACGTGGGACGCTCCCAATTTGCCTTGTCGTCCTTATAGTCGGTGTAGTCGTCCCAAATGAGCATGCCGCCAAGCTTGAGCATCCCCCATGCCAGGACGCTATCCATCATGACGCTTTCGCGCTCATGACAGCCATCGATATAGACCAGGTCGAATTCCGCCCCTGCCTGGCGTAGTCTGATCAGCGCCGGCAGCGAGAAGTCGCGAATCTTCGTCACCCGATCGGCGTAGCGCTTCAAATTCCTGTCGAACCGTTTCCCCCGTTTGTGGAAGGGATCGACGCAGGTGATGACGGCCTTTCGCAAATAGCTGGCAAAGAAGAGCGCGGAGCGACCTTCCATGGAGCCAATTTCCAGAATCGAAAGCGGCGTGTCCCTTAGAGGTTCAAGAATGGGCATCCACGTCGACAGCTTGTTCGTCACGTAGTCGCGCTCGGCAAACGAAGCTGAAGCGTTGATGCTTTGCCAATCAAAATCCATTCCTGTCAGGCGCCCCTTCAGTGTACCCGTGATTGTCGTTCCGGCCTCGCCGCACATTTGAACAATTTTGCGTCTTGAAACCATCCCCCTGTCTTCTCGATAGCTTCGTCTCTGACGGGTAAAATGTCATTTTGGTCGACAACAAAGTTCGCGATAGCGGCGTATGACCTCTTCATGAAAACGATGTTTCGCATTCATCGTTTCTGGGGCGATACCTCCGACGGTCAAGCGGCGGCATGAGGCGCGATCGCAACAATTGCGCCTGGCCCGTCGGACTACGTCGAATCGGAATGGAGTTTTTAGACATTCGTTTATCTATTCGTGGTTTCTAATAACATATGGCATTCAATGCGTTCACATGGATGTGGTTTGTTTTCGGCCGCCTAACACGCGCCGCGAGCGGTAACGTTGCCGTCACCTTTGCCTTCACCTTGCCGATCGTGGTCGGCGGCGCCGGCCTCGGTGTGGAGACGTCCTTCTGGTACTACAGCAGCCTTAAGCTGCAGGCCGTCGCCGATGCCGCGGCCTATGCCGGTGCGCTCGAGAAAGTCGCGGGTTCCGACAACCCGACCATTATCGCGGCCGCCACGCAGTCGGCGACCTCGAACAATTTTGTCACGCCGGGCACGATCCAGGTCAACACGCCGCCATTGTCCGGCCCAAACACCGCGAAGAAGGCGGTGGAGGTCATCGTCAAGCAGAACCTCGATCGCTATTTCACGGCGATCTTCAACAGCGCACCGGTTCCGGAACAGGCGAGGGCCGTGGCGCTCATCACCGACGCCTCAAAAGCCTGCGTGCTGGCGCTCAGCACGTCGGCCGCCCAGGCTGCGCTCTTTTCCGGCAACACCACCGTCAACCTCACCGGCTGCTCGGTCATGTCGGACTCGATTGCCTCGGACGCCATCAAGACCCAGGGATCGGCGACGATAAAGGCCGACTGTCTGATCACGGTCGGCGGCATGGTGCTGAACGTTCCAGCAACCACGGTCTGCAAGTCCAACATCACCAAAGCCTTGCCGGCATCCGATCCTTTCTCCAGCCTGGCGACGCCCGCGGCCGGCAACCCGTGCAAGAATGTCAACGGCAACAAGACGTCGCAAACACTCCAGCCTGGCACCTACTGCAGCGGCATGAGCCTCAGCGGCAACGTCACCCTGCAGCCCGGCGTCTACGTCGTGCAGGGCGCTATGAAGGTCAACGCCAACGCAGTCGTCGCGGGCAGCGGGGTAACCATCTTCATGGCGGGCAGCAACACCGTCAGCATGAACGGCAACGCCAAGGTGACGCTGAGCGCGCCGACATCCGGAACCTATTCCGGCGTGCTGTTCTACGGCGACAGGACGGGGAACGCGGCGCAGAGCACCTTCAATGGCACCGCGGACTCGCTTTTGACCGGCGCCATCTATTTTCCCAGACAGCAGGTCAACTACCTTGGCAACTTCTCGGGCAGCGGCGGCTGCACTCAGGTCGTCGCCGACACCATCCAGTGGTCCGGCAGCACGACCATCAAGCAAGACTGCACCAGCCTCGGGATGGGCGACATTCCGGCGACGCAGTCCGTTCAGCTCGTCGAGTAGCGCGATGGGTGGGCGGACCTTGCGCATTGTCCGGGACAAATCCGGTATAGCTGCCGTGGAATTTGCCATGTTGCTGCCCGTCCTGTGCTTGGTCTGCTTCGGCATCGCCGACGGCTGGTCCTACGTGACGAGTTACCTGCAGATGCGCGCCAGCGTCAAAACCGCGGCCAATCTCGTGATGGCCGGCGCGTCCTATGACACGGGAACGCAGGCGATGGCGCTTTCGAGCTGGAACAACAAGCCCGATGACGCCGCGGTCGTGCTGGTCCGGTCCTATTTGTGCGGCACCACTGTCGTGGATGAGACCACCATCTGCGGCGGAAAGAAGCTGCCGACCATCTTCGTCCAGATAACGGCGACGGGCACCTGGGTGCCCCCGTTCAACTTCGGCGTCTTCCCGGACCCGCGCGCGATCAGTCATCAGCAGGTGATCCGTGTCCGCTGAAAGGATCTGGTCCAGATGGCGCCGTGACTGCTCCGGCGGAGCAGGGCTGGAATTCGCCTTGATCGCGCCGATCCTGGTGATGCTTTTGTTCGGAATCTTCGCCTTCGGCTGGGCCATGAACGCCGTGTCGACCGTCCGCTATACGCTGGAGACCTCTTCTCGTGCGCTGCAACTGAACAACACGCTTTCGCAGAGCGACATCCAGGCCATCGCTACGGAGAAATTGGCGAACCTGGGTCTGCAGAACGTCGTTGTGACGATCGCGATCGACCCTGCCAGCGGCGGGTTCAAGATGGCGCATCTGACCGCCAGCTATGCCTTCGTCATCGCCTTCCCGTATTTCGACCAGTATCCGATTAATTACGCTACGACCGTCACCGTTCCGCTGGTTGCCAGCTAGATTGCGGCCGGCTTTCGTTGAGTTGGCGACCCAACTCGGACCGTAACGGAACCACCGGGAGCCATAGCCGCCCATTCGAGTTGTACTTGCAAGGCGGTCGATGTAGCCGCTTAAAAGCCCGCTGCTGGCACCTCAGTGGTGGGCTTTTTCTCTATCGGACTAAAGTCTTGCTGCTTGCTTTCGAAGGTCTGATGTAACCGCTTTGGTTCTGTTCCTGTCCATTTGATGTTCCGAACTTTTTAGTGAACCCTCATACGTTTTCGTTGGCCAGCGGCGTCCTAGCGGTGCGGTCAGCATGGATACACATAGTGGCCATGGCGCAACGGCACCATCATTCCCGACAATCTTGGTCCTGTTTCATGACCAGAGCCGGACATATCTACCGGCCATCGCCACGTGACAAATGACGGAGGAGACAATTCCGATGAAGGCAATCGTTGTGACAGACCAGGCTGCGGGAACGGCCGGGATGAAGCTAGTGGAACGCCCCGAGCCACAGGCGGCTATAAACGACGTCGTCGTTCAGGTTCATGCGTCGGGATTCGTCCCGACTGAACTGACATGGCCCTCGACCTGGATTGATCGGGTTGGCCGTGACCGAACGCCATCGGTCCCCGGGCACGAGCTGGCCGGAATTATTACCGCCCTCGGCTACGGCACGACGGGACTGTCGGTGGGCCAGCGGGTGTTCGGCCTCACCGATTGGTATCGCGACGGCACTCTAGCGGAGTATGCGGCCGTCGAGGCGCGTAACCTCGCGCCGCTGCCGGGCGACGTCGACTTTGCGGTAGGCGCTAGTTTGCCGATCTCAGGCCTGACTGCGTGGCAGGGTCTGTTCGACCATGGCCGCCTTCGGGCTGGGCGGAGCGTCCTTGCGCACGGTGCGGCCGGCGCAGTCGGATCGATGGTGACACAACTCGCACGGGAGGCCGGCGCCTACGTCATTGGCACCGGACGCGCTGCCGACCGTCAGAAGGCGCTCGACTTCGGCGCGAACGAGTTCGTCGACCTCGAGAAGGACGCCCTGGAAGACGTCGGCGGCGTCGACCTGGTGTTCGATGTAATCGGCGGCGACATCCAGAAGCGGTCAGCAGGCCTGATTCGAGCCGAAGGAACACTGGTGTCTATCGTCGGGCCGACCGAGGCGCGGCCCGCCAATGGCCTGGCCGTCGATTTCGTTGTCGAGTCCGATCGTGCTCAACTGAGTGAGATCGTCCAGCGGGTGCGGGACGGACGACTGCGGACTAATATCGGCACCATCTCGATCTTCGACGATGCCGTTTCCGCCTTCAACCCGACCGAGCGACGCTCGGGGAAGACAGTCATCCGCGTTCGTCCCTGAGCGACACGCGCGTATCGATGCACGCACCCGGCCGGCACTGTCCTGATCGGCTGGGCGCCGCAGGCGATCGACGGGCGCCAAGAGCCGTATCTGAATCTATGCCCCTTTCACGATTCTCGGTTTGGTCGGTCGTCGGGATTGAGCGGCGCTCTCGATGGCCAAGGCCAGCCGCTTCTCGTCTTCGATGGCGCGATCGACTGCCTCAATTTCCTCTTGGAGCGCCTTCAACTCGGCTCCGTAGCTGGAGCCGTCGCTGTCCCCGATCTGAAAGCCACTTGCCCGCATTGCGTCGCGAGTATGGTGCACGTTACGGACTCCTTCGCGTCGAGTCGCGACCAGGATCTCCCTGAACTCATCAAGACGTTCAACGTGACTGCGAGTCATTGCGTTCTCCTATTTCTTCGTCATCGTCGCCGACGGCCATCCTGAACGGCGGATCCTTGCGGCGCAGAAGGTCTAAATGACTACAGGAGATACTCTCGACAAAGCATGAGCGCGGAAGCTCAAATTTGAACGTCTTGCAATAAAGTAGAGTGCGGCAGGCGGAAATTGGCTTGGCAAAACAGTCGGGCACGTAAATTGCCATGCAGAGACGCCTGCTAGGAAATCGAACAGAACGGAGACTTTTGGCCAGCGCTCCGCCAACAGTCAGGGTATCCTTATCGCTAACAAGCGGAAATGTCCGCCCAATTCCGGGGCCGTTCAACGCCGCCAAAATGGCAGTGACTGAATGGTGATCCCGACAGGAATCGAACCTGTGACCTACAGATTAGGAAGCTGTGGCCGAAGTCGCCCATGTCTGGCAGGTAAATACCTTACGCTACAGGGGATACGCCTTAGAGAAATAAGGCTTGCGGAGTGGACCCGGCGCAATTACACGTCCCCATGACGGACTCAGAAATACAGGAACACAAGGCGTACGGTGGCGGCATCGCACGTCCCCACGGCGTCCCCGGCTAGGTCCTCAGGGCAGAGAGGCGATACATGCGCGTGAAGATCACAAAGCGGCTCATAGAACGAGATTTGCCTAAGGAGACTACCACAGAGACATGGATTTGGGACACCGAGGTTCTTGCGTTTGGCATTCGCCTTCGGCCTGGGAGGAGACCGACCTTCGCGATGCGCTGGAAGGACGACACCTTCGGCGGCAGGAACGGTCGCGACCGGAAGATGAACATCGGACCCGTCGAGCAAATTGACCTTGATGACGCTAGGGCAATCGCGAGGCAACGCTTCGGAGAGCTTGCTGCGGGCTCCGACCCGGCAGAGAAGCAGCGGGAGCGAAAGCGATCTGGCGTTACCGTGTCCGACCTGATCAAGGAAGTGGTCGAGACAATGGAAGCGAAGGGGAGGGCGGCGCGCTACGTGCGCGATTTCAAGCAACAGATGCGTGACCACGTCGAGCCAACAATCGGAACTCGGTTTCTGAGGGACGTGACGGCTACGGATATCGATCGCATTCTCACGAAGCTCGCCCGTCGACCGGCTCTACACAACCATGTCAGGGCCGGCCTATCGAGCGTGTTTACAGCGGCATTGCGGGGACGCTATCGGGCAGACAATCCAGTCATGGGCAGCGCCAAGGCGGAAGCTCGACACCGGGAGCGGCTGTTAGCTGACTCTGAGATTGACGGCCTGTTGAAGGTGCTTGATGCCAATCCCGGGCAAAATGCGGACGCCATGCGGCTGTTGTGGTTGACCGGGAGCCGACCGCAGGAAGCATTCGCCATGCGATGGACTGACGTCGACCTCGACGCCGGTGTGTGGACGAAGCCGGCTCAAACAGTGAAGCAACGGCGGACCCATCGCGTGACGCTGCGGGCCGAGGCGGTGGCGCTGCTCAAGCGTATGATCGAAGAGCGCGGAGACAGCCCGTTCGTGTTTCCGTCAGATGGAGCGAAGGGGACGCGGCAGCGGGGCTACAAGGCAGCGAAGACGGGGCACTTAACGACCATCAAGAAGTTCGCCGCCAAGATGTTCGAGGCGGCGGGGCTCAGTGACGTCCGTCCATACGACCTCAGGAAGGCGTTTGCGTCCCGTCTGGTGGCGTCGGGCGCCGACCTCAGGACGGTGATGTCTTTGACCGGGCACACACAGGTTGCGGTGCTGTTGAAGCACTATGCGCACGTGATGGACGGGAAACAGAAGGAAGTGCTTGAGAAGGCGTTCGGGTGATGTCGGGCGTCACCAAGTCCGACCAAGACATTGTTCTGGGTCACTCATCGGGCAGCGTTGGTGAGGACTATGGGGGCGACGAGGCGCGGCTTGAGGTTGCGAGACGGGCGCTTGAGAAGGCACTAATCTGACGGAACTTTCAGCGCATGACTTTGCTGGTCTCAGCGATGATTTTGGGGTTCTGCCCAATCGCAATCGTGTAACTGAAGCGCGCCACACCTTTTGCCTGCTTGTGCCTTGGCAGGCTGCGGACGACCCAGTCGTAAGTGCCCGACACCATGCATCGCTCATTGGCACAGGTGACTATGACGCTCTCGTCGTGGAGATTGTATCCCCGTTCCGGCCATCGTTGGAAATAGCTTCTCTTGTCGGCGATGATCGAGCTTAGGTCCGTTGGCTTTCCGTAATAGTCGACGATGCCAGCATACGAATTTTGAACCTGAGCTATCGCCAAATCTGCGTTGTCGCCATGGTGCTCGATGAGCCCTTTGATAAATGCTACCGCCGCGTTCTCTAGCTGCCGCTCGTCTGCGCTGGCTTCAGCCGGGGCCGGACTGGGCGTTGGCGACACACGCGACGTGTCAATGGACGGCGGCGTGGTGGAAATGTTGGTTACCCGCAGTTCAGCCATCTCACTGGCGGAGAGATATCGCATATCAGACCTGTCGTAACTCAATGCTACGGCCATCAACTTGGGGTCCACGCCCATCTCGGACATGTAGGACATGATATCGGCAGTTACGGCTTGAACGTTGGCCACAGCCTCGTCGGTGGACATCCCGTTCTCTGGGGCGAAGGATGAGCGATGAACACCAATAGAGCCCGGATCGGCAACACGGCGAACGCCACCCATGTAAGCTAACGAGCAAGCCGACGCGCACTGCAACTGTCGGACTTGAAGCGTATCAAGGCCGGCTGCGCGGATCATACGTCCAAGCTGCATTGCACTTCCGATACTGCCCCCCGGCGAGTCGAATACGACCACCCTAGCCCCACTGCTTGTGACAGCGCGGCTAAACTCATTCAGAGGTTCGTTGACCCCAAATTCACCGGAGACGATGAGAAACGGAAGCTCGCCCGGCGACGATACCGGCTTGTATTCCAGAGCCTTAGCTGAACTTGATGTGGCGACAATAACTGACGCGACAGCGAGAAACTTCACAACCGAACGCATAACCCAACATCCAAACCCACCAACCTCAACTAAGAGCCACTTAAAGAACTATTTCAAGGGGCAACTGGACCGGGGCAACTGGCGATGAGAGAAACTGGTTGAAACTCAGTGTCTGTTGGGAACATTAAAACGATGTGCAACCTCTACAACCTCACCACTTCGCAAGAGGCCATCCGCCAATGGACCGGCACCTTGCGGGACATCTTGGGCAATCTTGAGCCGTCCATTGACATTTACCCGAACAGGCCCGGCCCGGTGGTCCGAAACGCGCTGGACGGGGCGCGCGAGCTTGGCAATCTCCTGTGGGGAATGCCGTCACCGCCGGAGCGAGTGAAAGGCAAGGCCGACTATGGCACAACCAACGTTCGCAAGACCAACTACTTTCACTGGCAGCAGTATCTCGGGGTCGAGCATCGTTGCGTTGTGCCGGTGACCAGCTTCGCGGAGCCAAGCCCCAAGCCGGATGACAAGGACCCCGAGACCGGCATTCAGCGGAACTACTGGTTTGCCCTGAGTGAGGATCGTCCGCTGTTCTTCTTTGCCGGCCTCTGGACCCCTTGGTACGGGGTGCGCAAGGTGAAGGATGGTCCGGGCGACCATGAGGTCTATGGGTTCCTGACGACCGAGCCTAACGCCCTCATCAAGCCGATCCACGAGAAGGCAATGCCGGTCATCCTGAGGACGCAAGAGGAGACGGAGAAGTGGCTTACGGCGCCCTGGCCAGAGGCGAAGCAGCTACAGCGCACTGCACCGGACGACGCGCTTGTGATCGTCGAGAAGCCGGCCACGCAGATCAAGTTTACCCAGGGTAGCAACGATGCAGGGAGCCAGCTGAATTTGCTGTAGGGCAGGAATGCAACTGGACGACTTCAAATGGGCTCCCGTTCAGCTTGCGGCGACAAAGATCATCCGACTGGCCGTCATTCTTCCGGGCCGTCATCAGTCTCCGTCCAATCCTCCTTTAGCTCCTTCGTGAGCCAGTAGCTGCCGCCAAGATCACTGAAATACTGGTGATATTTTGAGTGATATGACTCCAGCGCTTTCTCGAATTGCACCATGTTCAGTACCGCATCGCTCATTTGGGGCAATGCATCCTCATCCAGCTCCTCGAGGTATTTTCCGGCTGGCTCGTCTTTAAGAAAGATCAGAAGATCGGCAAGCACGCGATTCACCAGTTTCACCTTACTGGCACTCATAGAGGCCTCGGGTTTCTTTTTTGAGAGTTCCCGAACCTCGCTTAGTATCCCCTCGAAGATGGGAGTGCTCGCCTCATAGATCGCCACATTTGCATCAGTAGTGACGTACGGGAACTCGTCCTCGGATCTCACTTCTTTTCTCCTCCCACCCTTGTGGGTCCAAGGGCCTTGATGTTGCTGGGCGATTCATCAACAAGATAAACCCACTGATGCGCATGAAAGACAACATTGTCGGAACGAAATCTCTCTACTTGCTCTAAATACAGTGCCAGGATCATCGTCACGTCACTATTTGTTGGAAGTGCAGATTCGTCGAACTGATCGAAATCCTCGAATGGCCTGTATCGCCCAATCAAGATATTATTTGATCCCTCCAAAACTTTATTGACAAGCTTCAACTTGAACACGTTGAGGCCGTCGTTGGGAGATTTCTTTGCCAATTGAGAAATTTCTAAATGCAAACCACTTAGTTGCCCGATTATCTTTTCAAGCTCTTCAACTTCTTGCTTCGTTTTCATAATATTCCTCACGGGCATTTTGCCCTAAATTCGACGTATTTCTTTACAATCACATCTAACGGATCGCGTTGCTTGCTTTCAAATAGCTCTACCATCTGAGCGATGTCGACATCAGTGAGGGTCACAATCGCCTTTCGTTGTCCCGACCACAATTCGATAGTACGGTTCATCTCTGCTTTTTTGAGCGGGTTCCGAGTAACAAACAGGCCGAACCGGCCCAGCTCGTCGGCGAGATACCGATTTAGCTGATCAACGTGCTCGCGCTCGATTGCAGCGACGTTCTTGAGTTCCATGGTGATTTGCCGAGAGCCGTAGCTTTTGTATATGTCATCAAGAAACGGGGTCGAAGCCGTGTTGTAGAATATCAGGTCTCGAATGCTGACCCCGCTATTCGTACGCGCCTGCTCTTTAGCAAAATCGAGTTTTGGATAGAGAAGCGAAGGTAACAGTTGGCCAATTGCCTCCTCATATTTCTTGTCTGCATTGTCATTCTTTCCTGTCGGAAGTTTCTGAATGAGCGAGAGTTTCCGCTTGGCCGAGGTGATAGGAATCTGTGAGAAAAGAGGGTCGTTGTGGCAATCTTCAAACGTGCGCTCTTTAGCTTCGATGTATGCGTTCACTACCCCGTAGTGATCCCGATTGTATGTGAGGACCTCGACGCGGGTTAACTCCTCCGGGGCATGAGAGATTTCATCCTGAGGGCAATGCTTTTCAAAATAGTCATCATAGTTGATCCACGGCACGAACCTAAGCCAACGCTTGGGAACGAAAATCAGGGGCCTTCCGTCTCGCGGATTTGCCGGCAACTCAATGGCTCGCCCGATCTCGAACGAATTTTTCCTGGCGTTGTAGACATTCTCAACGTCGCATCGTTGCTTGGGTATTCCGAGCCGGTCGCATTGCTGAATCGTAAAGTCGATCAGGAACGACTTCAGAAAGCTACAAGTGATGTCGCTGATGCGGTCCTTGGATATCCCATCGACAAAAAACTGAATCTCCTCAAAGTGGCGAAAACCGGATTGCGCATATCTTGGAACCCGCTTGAAAAGCGATATGATCTCCCCCGCCTTGCCCTCTCCAATGCGCTTTCCCCTTCGCGTGGCCGATGAGCCAAGACCCACCTCGTCACATTCGGAAGCGGCGATCAGAGTTGCTATGGCCTGCGTCTCTTCCCCCTTTGCTACCAAATAGCCCAAGTGATTAAAGGCGTTCAGTAGACCTGTGTGTAATGCCTGATCCTGATGCGAGGGAGAACGCCACAACAGGAAAGGATCGACGTACAGTGGCACGTCTTCGTCGAAAAACGGTATTGCGAAGTCCAATTCTGCCTGTGATCGCAGTATGCCGTAATGGTCGGTTAGTCGAGGTCTGATGAGCGTCATGGCCCCCAGAAGTGGAGACACTTCAGGCGGGTGTCAAGCAAGCAAATAACCTATCCCTGCCCGAGTAAGAGGTGCATTCATTTCGACGGAAATTCACAGTTCCAGATATAGCTGACTGCACCAATGCCTGCTTGGACCGCACCCTTCCTCAGTCCTCATCCTTCCAGACCACCCGCCGCACCGTCCTAACCTCGGCAAGCCGCGTAACCCTAATGTTCTGCCGTTCTGGTGCGGAAGGGTTCTGTGTCTCGGCGTGCATGTACTCGTTCTTGCCGCACCGTTTGCAGCTCATTTTGCTCCCGACCAGCTCGGCCTCGATGTCCCCGAAGATTTCCCTCAGGTCACTCGGCAGATACCATCGTTTGACGTTGCAGAGCCCACAGCGGACCAGCACCAGCTGCCCAATCTCATGGGCATTGCTGAGCTTCCATTCGCCGCCGCGCTTTCGTCTTCCACCAGTATCGGGCATGACCCAAAATAGGAACTCATTCCTGCCTCGGTCAATCCGCCCTTGACATTTATGTTCTCTTTTTGTTCACTGCGGGTGTCTAAGCGTTTGGAGTAATCGCCATGGACCACATTGTCAGGCTCGACAGCCGCCAAGAGGCTGCTCTTCAAGCCGTCGCCGACAAGTTCGTAGCCGTCAACAAGGGCGACGTGATGAAGGCGCTCAAGGAAATGATCGTCCTCAACGGGCGCCTTCAGCAACAACTTGACGCTCGCTCGGAACCACACCGGGCGGCACGGAGGTAGGACAATGGGCACCATCCATTTAGACGCTGACGCCAAAGCCGAACTGCACTCCGAAGCGGAGAAGTTGATCGCCCGCTACGACAGCCCGCTTGAGACTGTGAAGGCGCTTATGGTCTACAACTGCGAGCTTGAGACCAAGATACTTGCCGTGGCCTACCGGCATCCGGGCATGGTTGCGATTGGCTACGACGAGACCCCGCCTGTCGTTGGTTGAGGCCGGCGACATGAGCGACGAGATCAGGCTTCCAAGCCCAGAACACGTCACAGCGCCCGGTATCCAGCATCATTGGTGCGAGCGTCCTGGCTGCGGCAAAGATGCCGGATGGGGTTTCGCGAAGCCAAAGCGTGAACCGCACTGGTTCTGTTTCGAGCATCGCGGCGATGGTGAGAAATACCTGTGAGACCGAGCAATGCCGGCTGAGCAACAGCAAGTCGATCCTCCCGCCATGGACTGGGAGCTTGCGGTCGATCAGACCATAGCGGCTTACGGAGGGGATGCCCGAGAGGCGGTGAAGGCGCTTCTGGCAGCCAAGGCCGCATTAGAACGCGAGGTGGCCCTGTGGGCTCCTGCGGTCAGCTATGGGTTCAGCCGGGGGTGGCATCGACGCCAGCGCGGTGGGGCCGATTAACGAACCTCCAACGAAGGGCCGCAGCATGTCAGACAACATCCTTCCGCAACCGAAGATGCCCAAGCTGATAGTCGTCACGGCCTTCGACCGCGATGAGAGCGGCGACCTTCAGCCTGTCTTCGGACCAGCTGAGCAGCAGACCGAGGACCGGGCGATAAGGACGGCGAAGGGCTTGGCGGGGAAACATGCCGGGGTCATTGCGTGGTCACGCGATGCAAACCCGTCGCTGGGCGAATACGGAGAACCGACCACGCTCTTTGTTGGTGGCGACGTGCCGGACATGGAGTGACGAGGCATCCCTCGCAGATGCTCACTCAGCCCCCCTCATGAGCAGTGCGGAGCTTCCCCTCCTCAATTGCAGCAGCTCGGAACGCTTTGCGAACCTCCTGAGGTGTCGCTTGGTCAGCCAGGCAGGCCATGCAGACGCGCACCGCGAGGTTCCACTTAGGCCCACGCTTGGTCCACTGAAGGAGAAGTTCGGAGGCCGCCTCGACGTTGCTGACGTTGTGGGTCATGCCTGCGCGTTCGCCGCTTACAGGGACCGGAGGGTTGAACCAATGGAGAGCCATTAGGCGATGCTAATGGAGGGTCGAAATGTTTGGTAGAACTTTCCGTCGGCGCGTCTGCGAACACGCCGAGGCTCAGCTCCTCCGGGCCTCAATTTCATCCGCAGCTGATCGTAACTTGTCGGCGCCGCTCATCTTGAACAGCGGAAATCTGTAGGCGCGCCGCAATTCCTCGGCCAAGTCCAAAGCTTCTGTTCCCAGCCTCGCGCAGGCGTCGTAGCAAGCTCCAGCTGCGCTGTCGTAGTCAGCGACATCAAACATGAAGCTTACGCTCCGCTGGGCCGACGATACTTTACCGGGGAATGTAAGGGCTCGTTCGGCAAGTTGTGGCCTCAGTGACCGCCAGCCGCCATCATCCGCTGGATAGATTGGTGTGTCGGGAAGGTCGGTTGTCACCCCGCCAGCGTGACCACGAGAACTTTCCGCAAGGTCGTTGTCTCCGATCACTTTCAAGCAAGCGTCCGCAAACGTCTCCAATGCGACCGCAATCCGAAGCGCCACATAGGCGGCATGAAACTTCCGTTCCCTAGCCTCTTTCAGAAACGAAAGAGCGCCTTGGACGCCTGCCGTGCCTATACCAGCCCCGACGACAGTCTTTGAGATGGTAGCCCAGTCCCAAGAGGTGAACCCCAAGAAATCCATCAGCGCCCCACAAAAGTGGATCTCACACCACGACTTAGTTGCCGTCAGGGAGTCCGAGAAGGTCACGCCAGCCGTAGATTACATTCTGGCACATAGTGGCAAGCGATCGGTCCCCGGCCCCATCAGTCTCGACAATGACCATCGGGTTCCCATCACGATACTCTTCGTTGTGGACCATTATCCGGCCAGGGGAAATCAGGATGATTTGGTGATCACCGTTGTACAAAAGCCTGTTCCTATAAAGACTCCCATGCTTCACGGCGTTTATGACCTCCTCAAGCAGGCCGTGATCTTCCACCCGGCTCTCCTTTGCCGCCGATCTTGCCGCGAGCTCAATCTTCCGCCTTACGTCGACAACCGATGCGCTACCGAACAGTCCCCTCGCTGTCGCCACTTCGTGAAAGTGGTAGAGGAAGAAAGCTGCAGTGATGCCCGCGCGAACAGCCCTGAACCCGTCTGGCTCTTGCGCAAGGTGGTTCTCGGCATCAAGAAATTCATGGTATGGCGCCAGAACAAGTTGCTGCCAATGCGTACCAACATCGTACCCCGCCATCGTCCCTACCTCGTCTTAGCCCAAACGACCTTTACCATGCACCTTGTCGAGGCGGGAATGTTCGGTGCAAAAATCTGAGCGGATGATCGGATAACAGGCACGCGCCTCGCCCCCCCGTGCCCCCTTTCGTTTCCAGCCGAGTGGTACGTCTACTGAGGGCAAGTGAGGACTGTACGCAAGGGTATAGTCCAACGTACAGACAGAATGGTGCCCGAAAGAGTGTCCGTTAGGATTGACTTCGATCAACGGGCAGGCTAGTCAGCGGACAGAACCCTTACGGACAGGAGCCGACCCGTGACTAAGACCGTCCTTTATGCCCGCGTATCCACCGCAGAGCAGACACTAGATCACCAACAGAAGCAGGCCGAGCAGGCAGGCTTCAAGATCGACAAGGTGGTTGCTGACCACGGCGTGTCTGGCGTCTCGACCAAGCTGGCAGAGCGACCCCAGGGCAAGCGGCTGTTCGACATCCTGCGCCCTGGTGACACGCTGGTGGTGCGCTGGGTCGACCGGCTGGGGCGCGACTATCAGGATGTGTCGGACAGCATTCGCCACTTCATGCGGGATGGCGTCATCATCAAGACCGTCATCAACGCCATGGTGTTCGACGGCGCGACCAAGGACCCGATACAGAAGGCCGTGAGAGACGCGCTGATTGCCTTCATGGCGGCAACGGCAGAGGCACAAGCGGTCGCCACCAAGGAGGCCCAGAAGGCTGGCATAGAGGCGGCTAGGGTCAACCCGAGGGCGTATCGTGGCAGGAAGCCTAGCTATGACCGTGACGGGCTCGCTAGGGTAACCGCGATGCTGGACGCGGGGGCTGGGGCATCGGCCATTGCCGAAACAACAGGACTGACCAGACAGGCCGTTCTTAGGATCAAGGGAGATCGGGCAGGCGCCGAGAAGGCGTTGGCAGTGTGGGGGCTTTAAGCGCAGCCCTACCCACACCAAGGGCGTGGCGTTGGCGGACAGCTTGTGGAGCCGCAGACGAACGGCACGGCCAACCCCTCTGACACCAATACGTCGCCCACATCTTGGCCATCGGCAAATAGATGACCGCAGCTACGCCCGTAGTTGCACTTGCCCGTCCCCTCAGTGCCCGGCGGGCAAGAACACGGGATCATCTTCAGCTCCAGCTTCCCTGTAGCAACCAACTCTTTGAGCCGCGCCTTCGCTCGACGCCCAAGGTCTGCCTCAACGTCGCACCTTGGCTCGATGCTTTCGGGCGCGTTGAAGCCGACCAGCCGGGTCCCTTTCGCGGCACCAATAAGCCGAATGGTATCACCGTCCGTGATCGTGAACTGGCTCCTCGTCAACGGCGTGACGGTGGTGGTTTCGGTGTCTGGTGACCCGGAGGCCCAACCGCTTGAAGACGGCATGTGGCTGGCTCCGGTAACGTAAGAGTAGATCAGGCCCCCCACGACTAATGCCAGTGCGAAGCCAAAGGCTCTGGCAAATCGACCGGCCAGATAGCGGGCCTCACGCGCAAGTGGGCTCCGTCGGCGGCGCGGCCTCCACGGGGTCGACCGAGGGCCGGTAGGGCGGGGCTGCGGCGGTGCCTGGCTGATTGGTGGTGCGTAGCCGATAGCCTCAAAGAGCTTGGCGCGCTGCTTGTCGGTCAGGCGCGTTTCGGGGCCGTACTTCACAAGACGGGCGTGAATGTCGACGAGGAAGTGTCTTTGCCATTGGCTGAGGCGCCCGCCAGCCAGCGCAATCTCAATGCGAACTTTCAACTCCTCGGGTTCCACAGTGAATGCCCCCCGGCCTCACAAGACAAACCAACTTTGCTGAATAGGTACTCCACTAAGACTACCGAGGGAATGACCCACCCACTAGGACTACGAAACGGCTCCTCACCAGATAGGGGCGCACTATGAAGGCCATAGCACCTCCACTAGCACTGCGAAGGCGATTACCCTGACCACTAGCACTACGAAGCGGATAGGTTGCCCACTAGCACTGCTAAGGCGAATACCCGCACCACTAGCACTGCCAAGGTGGTTCAATAGGGCCTCCACTAGCACTGTGAAGGCGTTAGGGTGACCACTAGCACTACCAGGGCGATAAGGCCCCCACTAGCACTGTGAAGGCGAATAACCCTTCCACTAGCACTACGAGACGCTCCTCTCCCAAGCTGACCCGCGCGGTTCTCCCCTGCATTGCGACTGCCTGTTGCCCTGTTTGCACCTTCCGGGGCAGCGGGACGTGGCGCTTGGCGGGTCAGCTTTGGTGAGGCGCGCGTGTCCCTCTATCTGTTTTGAGAACCGCTTTGTATGAAACCGCCGACCATGGATTTGTTTTGTATGAGGCACTGCCCATTGAACCATCAGCATCAAGGAACCAGCATGACTTCATTCGATCCCGTCGAGATGAACTTCTCCAAGGTCTCGGCGGACTGGACTGCAGCGGTCGAGGCGTTCCGGGAGAAAGGCCCCCGGTGGACAACCCAACGCTACCAAGAGGCCACCCGCAAGGACAATGAACGCGCGCCAGAGTTCAACCATAAGGCCGCCCTCGTCCTACGCGCTGAGGGCTTCTCGCAGCCCGCATCAGCGAAAGTGCTGGGGATCACCGACCGTGCCATCCGATCTCACCTGTCGCAGCCCTGTGAGGCTCTGGAAGCTGAGCGGAGGGGGATCGCTTGGCGGGGCCGTGTGCAGCGCCATGAGGTGACCAAGCGTGGACGCGCTCCGTTCGATGTCTGGGCATACCTGAGGGCCGCACAGCCTCCCATGGTCGCTGACCTTCTCGGTTTCGATCCGTGGACAGCCGAGGGCATCGGAGCCAGCACCCGCGAGAAGGTTGCCTTCTACGTCGTGGATGGATGGCCTCAATCCGACGTGGCGGCGCTGCTCGGCATCTCCAAGCAGGCGGTATCAAAGCATGTCGCTGCAATCAAGGCGCAGATCGCGTCGCGCAAACGCACAGGCCAAAGATCATTAGTGTACAAACCAACCCGGAAGTTGTGAGGGCATCGAAGTCTGATTTCTCAATCATAACAACAAGATAGATGGTTGACTACCGCATATAGGCACAACTCCCCTCAGGGACATCCCCTTCGGGTTTACCTTGGTCAGCCCTTCGGGTTTCCTATCGACGATAGGTTTGTCCGAAGATGACACCAAGGTTCTCCTGAGTGGATCAGGGACATAAGACACCCCTCTACAAGCCCTCTGAAACCAGAGACAACCTAGAGATACCCTTATTTCTGAGTTGTCCTTGGTCGCTTCGCTCCGAAGACCATGGAATGTGTTTCCTGAGTACCCTGATCCACCTCAGCACAGCTTCACTCACAGCTTGGTCTACTCTCTGGATTTCCCCTGTTCCAAGGTCATAGCCAGAGGGAACCCCAACGAGCCCTGAAGTCTGGCCTCCACAGGCTTGGATGACCGACTGTCTCCCCTCCACAGGTCTTCACCCTTCCACGTCAACCAGAGGCGTCCCTTTAAGGGAAGCTCGAATGTCACCACGAACACCCACCCGAAAGGATCACAACCGATGAACATTACCACAGGAGCCAACCCCTATCATGTCGACTGAGGCCGACCGCATTGCATGGCGGATACACGGTCGAGAATGGCGAGCAGCGAACCCGGCTCGCGCCAAGGAAATCAGCCGGGAATGGTATCACCGCAACAAGGCCCAGGTTGCCGAGGTGCGGAGGATGAAGCGAGAGGCCGCGCGTCTGGTCAAGGAGGCAACAAATGGCTGAGATAACCCGCCAGATCACCCCAGCAATCCGGGTTGTCGAGACCGACCGTGAATGGATCATCCAGACGGTCGAGATGAAGCGGACCCGCAGGCAGAGGGTTCACACCACCGGCAAATGGGCCGACCGCGCGTACATCACCAGCCGGTCAATGCTGAACATGGAACTGAAGCGGCTGGTCGGCAAAGGAGCCGCCAAGGCTGGTCTTCGCGGGCATGTCGAACTGGACGCCCTAGACTGGTTGAACCGCCTTCCCGTTCGGCATCCGTCGCGGGACAATGAGCCTAGCGTTATCGACATGCTGGAGGCGTCTACAGCGGGCAGCGAGCATGGGGAAACCTTCCATGACCATCTGCCCCTAATCGTGAAGCACGGGCCGCTTAGGTGGCGCAACGATAGGAACGCTCGCTTTGAACCTTGACGACATCAGGCGGGGGGATTGGGTCGCGACCTACCCCACGCGAGAAGCGGCCCTTGCGTTGGTCGAGTGGATCAAAGCGGACGACTGGGAAACCGTCTCCGAGTTGGACCGAAGGCTACCGGGGATCGGCATCGAATGGACCCACAGCTTCAACACGGCTGCTGAACGATGCTTTGAAGTCTACGGCTATCCCGAGCTTGAGGCTGTGGCAGTCGCACGGCGTATTGCCGAGATGTCTATGAGACCCACAGCGCCGCGTGGAAGGGTGGCCGGAGGCAGCGATGGTCTTGCCGGAGCAACTACCCCAACAGGCCTTAGCGCGCGTCCTGAAGCCCCACAGACGATGACCTTTGGGTTCACGCCAAGGCGCTGACCCAGCCACCACCAAGACTGACATACCGCACCCGGAGCAATGACGCGCCGGGGCGATCCATCACGACCAGAAGGAACGAACACCATGAACGATTTCAGCAAGGCCTCCGGGCTCCAGATCAACAGCAACCAGATCGACATCCGCGCTCAGGAAGCACGGGAGCGACAGGCCCTTGAAGACCGGGTGGATCAGATGCGGCGGGACCATGAGCAGGCCGAGAAAGACCGCAGGGAGGCCGATTTCAACGAGCAGATCGCGGCACAAACGGAAGCAGGCCTTCGGGCAAATCAACAGCTTCAGGCTAAGCGCCTTGGCATCAACACCGGGCAGGCCCTGACCGAAGGCCAGAAAGCCCAGATAGCAGCGGCTAAGCCGATGAACGGCTCAGCTCCGCAGGCCCTTGTAGATCAGCTTGCGGTGACCGTTGGTGGCATCCAGTTGGGAGCCCAGCAAGCCAAAGACATGGCGGCACGTGGGGAGATCAGCCAGGGCGATTACGTCGCGGCTGTGAACGCGGCTCTGGTCCCCTACGGCTATTCTTTCAGGTAGCCACGGGGGCCGAGAGTGACGGGGCGGTTGATGCCGCTCCGTTGCCCACCGTGGATGACAAGGCCGGGGAGGCCGACGAGGAACTAACCGACGACGAGAGAGAAGAGAAACAACATGCCGAGTTTGTCCGCATGGCTGACCAGAGCCTTGACCGCTTCAGGGACACTCACAGCGAACCCCAACAGCAGTTCATCGTGGATGCCTACGTGGAGACCGGACAAATCCTTACCGGCGAAGCGTACGGGATCGACCCGGTGGAGGCGGCTGTGGTCGAGACTGCATTTAACCAGCACCTCGACCGCAACGTTTTGCGGCAGCATGGGCTGAACCTTCAGACCTACTTCGAGCACGTCGACGAGGCCGACTACCCGGCGCTTCGCAGGGCTGCGGCCAAGGGCGAGTGGCATGTCTTCCATGGACATGCTCAGGCCATAGCAGCGGCTCGGAAGGCGCACGGTCTCTGATCCACAACGACTTTCCCGTCCCGATGCATCGCCCCCAAGAGGTGTGTCGGGGCGGTCTGTCGATTCGCTCCACAGGCGGGACGTTCCCGGTCGAGGGATGTCTCCACCGGCACATTGACTATTCCTGATTTGACGGGTTCGGGGCCGGCCCTCTATCCGATGGGGGCGACAACAGGAGCTAGACCAGATGAAGACCTTCGAGCAGCGCAGCGAGCGAATCGACTACGGCATCCTTGAGACCGCCGTGGCCGAGTGGATGAAGGGACACATTGAAAGCCTCAAGGAGGACTTTGGCGAGGGCGAGGCCTACGCCGAGGCGGTGAGGCTGCTCGAAGATGACCCATGGCAGGCGCTGCAGTGGTACGTCGAGGACGTGCGACGGGGACTACGACGGGCAGCTTAAGCACGCTCGCGGCGTCTCGCGTCCCCAGCGGCGCCCCCACGGGAGACTGCCTTGCGGGCTTCATTCCACCAACGCCTTGATTTTGTTTGGTGATCCCGACAGGAATCGAACCTGTGACCTACAGATTAGGAATCTGCCGCTCTATCCTACTGAGCTACGGGACCACGCGGCCAGACACATAGCCGCTTCGGATCGTTTCGCCAAGAGGCTCGCCGAAGGCAGATCAAGAGGCCGGCCGAAGGCAAATCGGCCGGCCTTTCGGCGGCATAGGTTAGGCGGCGAGCGCTGTTTCGGCCAGTTTCACCCAGTAGCTCATGCCGTGCGGGATGACTTCGTCGTTGAAGTCGTAGGCCGGGTGGTGGAGGCCGGCGGTCTCGCCATTACCGATGAAGATGAAGGCGCCGGGCCGGGCTTCCAGCATGTAGGAGAAATCCTCGCCGCCCATCACCGGCTGGATGGCGCGGTGGACCTGGGTGTCGCCGGCGACACTTGCCGCGACATCGCTGGCAAAGACGGTTTCTTCCGGATTGTTGAAGGTCACGGGGTAGTTGGCGTCATAGTCGACAGTGATCGTCGCGCCGAAGGCGGTGGCAATACCGTCGCAAATGGCGCGGATGCGCTCTTCCGACTTCTTGGCGATCTCCTTTTTCAGCGTGCGCACCGTGCCGGCGATCTCGGCGATCTCGGGAATGACGTTGTAGGCGTCGCCGGCGTGGAATTTGGTCACCGACACCACTACGGCCTCGACCGGGTCGGTGCTGCGCGAGGCAACGGTCTGCAGGGCGCCGACAAGCTGGCTGGCGATGACGATCGGGTCGATCGTGCCGTGCGGCATCGCCGCGTGGCCGCCGCGGCCCTTGACGGTGATGGTGAACTCGGCCGTCGCCGCCATGATCGGGCCCGGCCGGATGGCGAACTGGCCGACCGGCAGGCCCGGCATGTTGTGCATGCCGAACACTCTGGAAATGTCGAAGCGCTCCATCATGCCGTCCTTGACCATCTCGTTGCCGCCGCCGCCGCCTTCCTCCGCCGGCTGGAAGATGACAGCCACGGAGCCGGCGAAATTGCGCGTCTCGGTTAGGTATTTGGCTGCGCCCAGAAGCATTGCCGTGTGGCCGTCATGGCCGCAGGCGTGCATTTTGCCGGGAACGGTCGAGGCGTAGGACTTGCCGGTGATCTCGTTGATCGGCAGCGCGTCCATGTCGGCGCGCAAGCCAATGGTCGCGCCATCGCCCTTGCGGCCATGGATGATGCCGACGACGCCGGTCTTGCCGAGGCCCGTCACCACGTCGTCGCAGCCGAACTCCTTCAGCTTCTCGGTGACGAAGGCCGCGGTCTTGAAGACATCGAAATTCAGTTCTGGTGTCTGGTGCAGATGGCGTCGCCAGCCGGCAACTTCATCCTGCATCTCGGCGGCGCGGTTCAGAATCGGCATAATGGTTCCATCTCGCTGTTGGAGCAGACGGTCTGGCCTGCTGCTTTGCAATTGTGATTGCCAGGCACTTTGCCATCTTGGCGTCACATAGGGTAAATAGCACCGCAAACAACGTGATCCGGAAATTGAGGGCCGGATCTCATCATGCTGGCCATCGCGTAACGAAATCTTACGGAGCCAGGGGCGACTACGGCAAGAGGCGATTTCGGATTCCATGATGCGGCACAGCCATATCCTCAAATTACTGCTAACGGGCGCCTTGGCGCTGCCGATGCTGGCTGGGCCGGCTTCGGCCAATCCGATTGTCCTGTTCGACCTGAACAGCGGCAAGGTCCTGCAGCATCAGGACGCCTTCAGCCGCTGGTATCCGGCTTCGCTGAGCAAGCTGATGACTGCCTATGTCACCTTCCGGGCGATTGCCGCCGGCGAGGTCCAACTCGATTCACCGATCAAGGTGACCAAGCATTCGGCCGGCGAACCGCCGAGCAAGATGGGCTTCAAGCCTGGTTCGGTGATGCGGCTCGACAATGCGCTGAAGATGATGCTGGTCAAATCGGCCAACGACATCGCGATGGCTGTCGGCGAGAATATAGGCGGCTCGCAGGCCGGCTTCGCCATCCGCATGAACGCTGAAGCCGCGCGGCTCGGCATGACCGGGACGCATTTCGTCAACCCGAACGGGCTGTTTTCGCCGGAGCAGTATACGACGGCGCGTGACCTTGCCTTGCTGGTGATGGCGATCCGCAAGGAATTCCCGCAATATGCGCCCTGGTTCTCGATCGAAGGCCTTGCCGTCGGCAAGAAGGCGATCTCAAACTACAATCTCTTGATCGGCCGCTATCCCGGCGCCGACGGCATGAAAACCGGCTTCGTCTGTCCCTCGGGCTTCAACATGATCGGCTCGGCGACCCGCAATGGGCGCACGCTGGTCGCTGTCGTGCTTGGCGAAAAATCGGCGATCAGCCGCGCCGAGACCGCCGCCAGGCTGCTCGACCAGGGCTTTGCCATGTCCGAGCCGAACTGGCTCACGGTCGCGGCCATGCCTTCCTATGGCGACACCATGTCACCCCACGACATGCATGACGAGATCTGCAAGAAGAAGGCGCCCGAAGAACAGTCCGAGGCAGCGCCGCCGGTGGCCCCAAAAGACGCTGCGGCCGCACCGAAATCGCCCTATCGGGAAAAGCTCGACCACGTGCCGACGCTGGTTGCCGTCGGCCTCGGCGGCGCCACCGGGCCGGCGCCGAAGGCAATGCTCGACCAGGGCGGCCAGGAATTCGCCGATGTGCCGCTGCCGAACTGGCGGCCTGACATCCCGGCGCCAAAGGGCTCGGAACCGGTCGTGGTGGGTTCGGCAACCGCGGTGCAAGGCGACCAGCCGGTCAAGGCCGCGAACTAGGCCGATGGCCAGCTTTCCGATACCCGTCACTGTGCTCACCGGCTTCCTCGGCGCCGGCAAGACGACATTGCTCAACCGGCTGCTCAAGGATCCGGCGCTGGTCGATACCGCCGTTATCATCAACGAATTCGGCGAGGTTGCGATGGACCATCTCTTGGTCGAGCAGGCCTCCGACGGCATCATCCAGCTGTCCGATGGCTGCCTGTGCTGCACGGTGCGCGGCGAACTGGTCGACACGCTGGCCGACCTCGTCGACAGGCTGCAGACAGGTCGTATAGCCCGCCTTGCCCGCGTCGTTGTCGAGACCACCGGGCTCGCCGATCCGGCGCCGGTGCTGCAGTCGATCATGGCGCATCCGGCGCTTGTCCAGGCGTTCAGGCTCGACGGCGTCATCACACTGGTCGACGCGGTCAACGGCAATGCCACGCTCGATGGTCATGTCGAGGCGGTCAAACAGGTGGCGGTGGCCGACCGTATCGTGCTGACCAAGGTCGATCTGGCCGGCGATCCCGCCGATCTCAAGGCCCTGCGGGCGCGGCTCCATCAGCTCAATCCGGGAGCCAGAGTGCTGGAGGCCGGTGACAGCCAAACCGGCGTCGCGGCGCTGTTCGATTGCGGCCTCTACAATCCGGCGACCAAATCCGCCGATGTCCAGCGCTGGCTCGGCGAAGAAGCCGCGCATGAACATCACCATGATCATGGCGACCACCATCACCATGGCCACGGCGATCATGATCACGCCGAGCACCGCCACGATTCCCGTGTGCGTTCCTATTCGCTGGTCCATGACGGGCCCGTGCCGTTTTCGGCGATCGAGATGTTCCTCGACCTGTTGCGCTCGGCGCATGGCGACAAGCTGTTGCGCATGAAGGGCGTCATCGAGCTTACGGAAGATCCGTCACGGCCGCTGGTCGTCCACGGCGTGCAGAGGATTCTGCATCCGCCGGCGCGGCTGCCGTCCTGGCCGGACGGCCAGCGCGGCACCAGGCTGGTGCTGATCACGCTCGATATGCCGGAAGACTATGTGCGCCGGCTGTTTGCCGCCTTCACCAACCGCCCGTCGATCGACACGCCGGATCGTGCGGCGCTGGAGAGCAATCCGCTGGCGATTGCCGGGGGCTAGAGCATTTCCAGGGCGCTAAGCGCCGCGCTCGACCAGGAAGCGATGGCCGCCGGTGACGGCCGCAGTTTCGACCAGCTGATGCCCGGCGTCGGCGCAAAAGGCGGGGATGTCGATAACGGCCAGCGGGTCGGTGGTCTCCAGCCACAGCTGGCTACCCGGCTGCATTGCCGCCAGGCGTTTCTTCGCCTTGAGAACGGGCAGGGGGCAGTTCAGCCCCTTGAGATCGTAGACGGAAGCGCGTTTGGCCAAGCGCTCAGCCGCCGAACATGCCGAGCAGCTTGTTCTTGATCTTTGCCAGCCGGCTTTCGTCGGCCTGCGGCTCGGCTGGGGCTGCCTCGACGCTGGCGGTGGCGACCGGTTGCTGGGCGGCCTGCTTGGCTGCTTCCTTCTCGGCCAGCGCCTGGGCCTTGGCCGCTTCCTTTTCAGCCAGTGCCTGGGCCTTGGCGGCTTTCGCGGCTTCGATGGCCGCAACCCGCTGTTCTTCGGCCTTGCGCTTGGCTTCCTTCTCGGCGTCGAGCGCGGCCATCTTGCGGCCGGCCGGCGAATCGATGCGGCCCATGCGCGCCGTCTCGGTCACCGTGCCATCGGCATTGAGCGACGGCGGATCGATCGGCACGCGCTCGCCGCGGGCGCGCCGCTTCGACCAGTCGGAAACGATGCTGGCTTCCTTGATGCCGGCGATGGTCGGCTTGGGCGCCGGCACGCTGGCCTTGACGGCGCCGCTGAAGGCCGCGTCATAGCTGCTTTGATAGGCGTTGTAGGCGCTCTTCAACGAATCCGGCTGCGTGGTCGGAGGGCAGGCGCCGGTCGGATCGAAGGTCGTGCCTTCGGGCGCCACCTGGTTGAAGACATAGCGCTTCTCGCAGACGTCGACCTTCGGCGGCACCTTTGTGATCTCGAAATTGTCGTAGCCGACCTTCAGCATCTTCCAGAACTCGTAGTTCGGGTCGTTGCGATAGCGCGCCATGTTGGCGGCGGTCATGCGGAACGGAAAGGCCTGGATCTGGAACTCGGTCTGGCCGCCCTGGAAGGCGTCGCGGCCGAAGGCGTAAATCTGCTCGATCTGCGGATCGGTCATCGAATAGCAGCCCGACGACGAACAAGCGCCATGCACCATCAGATTGGCGCCGGTGCGGCCATTGGCACGATCATAGGCGTTGGGATAGCCGATGTTGAAGGACAGGTGATAGTTCGAGCGCGGGTTCATCTGCGATGGGCGAACCGTGTAAAAACCTTCCGGCGCCTGGCGGTCGCCCTCGGTGTATTTCGGGCCGAGCTTGCCCGACCATTTGCAGATGTCGTAGCTGGCAACCATCTCGTAGCGTCCGGTGGTCTTGGCCTTCCAGATCTCGAGCTTGCCTTCTTCCTTGAAGATGCGGGCCATCACCGACGAGGTGCGGACCATGCCCTTGGCCTTCATGTCGGCGAGGATCTTGTCCGGCAGCGGCTTGTTGGCTTCCGGCGCGAAATCCTTCATCGAGGAATCGTTGCAGCCGGCGACGCCGAGGGCGGCAATCAGTATTCCGGTGCGGGCAAGCTTGGCAAACATGGTTACGGCTATGTCTTTTTCCCGGGGCGTGGGGCTTCGCAGCCGCAGGCCAACACACTAAACCTTCACGGACCCTAAGCCCGTTAACCTTGAAAATTCCTTACCGCAAGCTCCGGACGGCTGCCCCCACGGCATTTCGCTCGATGTCACGGACTTTTCATTGAACCGAATGCGGCGGCATTTTTGTGGCGAAATTGCTCGCTGACGCCACATTGCGGCGCCCGGCCGGCCTGAAATCAGAGGCTGCGGCCCATCGCCAGGTATTTTTCCCGGCGCTGCTCGCGAAAATCGGTGTTGGCGCCGGCAAAATCCTTCATCGTCTTGGCGATGAGGTCGCCGGTGGCGGCGATCACCGTTTCGGGCGCGCGCTGAGCGCCGCCGAGCGGCTCGGGAATGATGGCGTCGATGATCTTCATTTCCAGAAGGTCCTGCGCGGTGATCTTCATGTTGGTCGCCGCATCCTTGGAGCGCGTGGTGTCGCGCCACAGGATCGAGGCGGCGCCCTCCGGCGAGATCACCGAATAGATGGCGTGTTCCAGCATGTAGACGCGGTTGGCCGTGGCGATGGCAATGGCGCCGCCCGAGCCGCCTTCGCCGATGACGACCGAGATCGACGGCACTTTGAGGCCAAGACAAGCCGAGGTCGAACGGGCGATGGCTTCGGCCTGGCCGCGTTCCTCGGCGCCGACACCGGGATAGGCGCCGGCGGTGTCGACCAGCGTCAGAAGCGGGATCTTGAAGCGGTCGGCAAGCTCCATCAGCCGCACCGCTTTGCGGTAGCCTTCAGGCCGGACCGAGCCGAAATTATGCTTGAGCCGGCTCGCCGTGTCCGAGCCTTTTTCCTGGCCGATGACGGCCACCGGTTCGCCGCGGAAGCGGGCGAAGCCGCCGATGATCGCCTGGTCCTCGCCGAAATTGCGGTCGCCGGCGAGCGGCGTGAAGTCGCTGAACAGGCCCTTGATGTAGTCGACGCAATGCGGCCTGTCGGTGTGGCGCGCCACCTGCACCTTCTGCCACGGCGTCAGCGCCTTGTAGATATCGCGCAGCGCGTCGCGCACGCGCTTCTCAAGCCGGCTGATTTCGTCGCCGACATCGACCGCCTCGCCATTCTCGGCAAGCTTCTTCAGCTCGAGGATCTTGAGTTCAAGGTCCTGCACCGGCTTTTCGAAATCGAGGTAATTGTACATTCTTGAGCGGACCGATGCGTCGGAAGGCAAAGACTGACGGAACCCTGAAAAGCGGGGCGCCGCGCGGTGGAACGTGCCCTCACATAGCGATATGAGGCCTAGTCGGCAAGCGGATGATGATCGTTGACCAGCCGCACCAGCCGCTCTTCCAGCACATGGGTGTAAATCTGCGTGGTCGATATATCGGCATGGCCGAGCAGTTGCTGCACCGCCCTGAGATCGGCGCCGTTCTGCAGGAGATGGCTGGCGAAAGCATGGCGCAGCACGTGCGGCGATATTTTCGCCGCCGATATGCCGGCCCGTGCCGCAAGGCCTTTGAGGTCGCGGGCAAAGACCTGCCGGGAGAGATAGCCGCTGTCGCCGGCGGCCGGAAACAGGAACGGGCTGTCGGCGAAAGCCGGCACCGTTTTGCGGGCCGCGAGCCAGGCCCGCATCGCCGTGCGCGCCTTGGCCGACAGCGGCACCATGCGCTCCTTGTCGCCCTTGCCACGAACCATGAAGAAGCGGTCGTCGCGCTGGGCGACGGTCACCGGCAGGCCGACCAGTTCGGAGACGCGCAGGCCGGTGGCATAGAGCACCTCCACCAGCGCGTGCAGGCGCAATGCCGCCAGCCGGTCGCCGTCGCCATCATCGGCGGCCTCAAGCGCCGCGCGGTCGAGCAGCCGGCCGGTATCGGCCTCGCTCATCGTCTTGGGCAGCGGCCGGCCCTTTTTCGGGCTGTCGAGCGTGCCGGTCGGGTCATCGCCGCGCAGGCCCTCGGCATAGAGAAATTTGAAGAACTGGCGGATCGCCGACAGTTTGCGCGCCTGCGATGTCGGCGCAAAACCGCGTGCGGCGACGTCGTCGAGATAGGCGCGGATGTCGGCCGCAGCAGCACCGGCTAGCCCGCCGCCAATCTGCCGCGAGGCGTCTTCGAGGTCGCGGCGATAGGAGGACAGCGTGTTTTCGGCGGCACCGCGTTCGGCGCTCATCATTTCGAGAAAGGCTTCGATGCGCGCCGCGCTGTTCATTTCCTGAAGTCAGCCTGCATTGGGTCAGTTTCTTCGGGTCAGTTTTTCTTGGGGTTCAGCTTTTCCGGCGGAATGCGCACGGTGATTTCCGCCTTTTTCGGCTCGACGAACATCGCCAGCGCCACCATCATACCATAGGCAATGCCGGCAAGAATCATCATCGTCACGACAAAGCGGAACAGTGTCGGCATCAATTTTCGCCCGTCTTCTTGTTCTGCGATTCCAAACCCTGTGCCCTTATGGGACGCCAATCCGGCCAATTCAAGGACGAAGGGTTTTGTTTGACGCCAGTCCCGACGGGAAAACCACTGCACTTTCCGGGACCTGCTCAGGGTGCCATGCTTGACGCAAACCGGCTTTTGATGTCGATACGCCGGCAAAGACGGCTTAGAAACAGCATGGTTTCATGAACGCGTTACCAGCTAATCCTCCTGGCGAGAGCCATGCTACGCTGCTCGACAGGCTGGGCAGTCGTTCGATTGTCTTTGTCGGCCTGATGGGCGCCGGCAAGACAGCGATCGGCCGCAAGGTGGCGGCCATGCTGTCGCTGCCGTTCATCGACAGCGACCAAGAGATTGAAAGCGTGTCGCGCATGACCGTGCCGGAGCTGTTCGAACGCTATGGCGAGACCGAATTCCGGGCGCTCGAGCAGCGCGTCATCCTGCGCCTCCTGGAAAACGGCCCGCAGGTGCTGTCGACCGGCGGCGGCGCCTTCATGAATGCGCAGACGCGCGACGCGATCTCGTCGCATGGCGTCTCGGTGTGGCTGAAGGCCGAGCTCGATCTGCTGATGGAGCGCGTCTCCAAAAAGCAGAACCGGCCCTTGCTCAAAAACCCCGATCCGCGCGCCGTGCTGGAGCGGCTGATGGGCGAACGCTATCCGGTCTATGCCACGTCAAACGTTACCGTGCCGACCCGCGACGACC
Source organism: Mesorhizobium sp. CNPSo 4688 (assembly GCF_057784295.1). Lineage (NCBI taxonomy): Bacteria > Pseudomonadati > Pseudomonadota > Alphaproteobacteria > Hyphomicrobiales > Phyllobacteriaceae > Mesorhizobium > Mesorhizobium sp. CNPSo 4688. The sequence continues at coordinate 122,289 of NZ_JBWLUY010000010.1, read as the reverse complement.
GCAAGGAAGTCATTGCGACAGAGGTCGTCGACGCATTGTGCGGGCATTTCGGCATTCCGGCCACCACGGCGCCGGGCGAGGTGCGGCCATGAGCGAGCCTGTCATTGTCGAGGTCGGCCTTGGCGAGCGCGCCTATGACATCCTGATCGGCCCCGGCCTTTTGACGCGTGCCGGCGCCGAGATATCGCGCCGCCTGCCCGGCACGAGGGCGGCGGTGGTCACCGACAACAATGTCGCGGCGACACATCTCGACGCACTGAAGGCCGGTCTGGAAAAAGGCGGCATCCAGCCTGCCGTGATTACTCTGCCGGCCGGCGAAAAGACCAAGAGCTTTGCCCATCTCGAAGAGGTGGTCGACGGCGTGCTGGCCGCCAAGCTAGAGCGTGGCGACGTCGTCATAGCGCTTGGCGGCGGTGTCATCGGCGATCTCACCGGCTTTGCCGCCGGGATCGTGCGCCGCGGCATGAATTTCGTCCAGATCCCGACATCGCTCTTGGCGCAGGTCGATTCCTCGGTCGGCGGCAAGACCGGCATCAACAGCCCGCGCGGCAAGAATTTGGTCGGCGTCTTCCACCAGCCGAAGCTGGTGCTGGCCGACACCGAAGTGCTCGATACGCTGCCGATCCGCGAATTCCGCGCCGGCTATGCCGAGCTCGCCAAATACGGGCTGATCGACCGGCCGGCGTTTTTCGCCTGGCTGGAAGAGAACTGGACAAAAGTATTCGCGGGCGGTGCGGAGCGAGCCGAGGCCATCGCCGAAGCCTGCCGCGCCAAGGCCGACGTGGTTGCCCGCGACGAGTTCGAAACCGGCGACCGCGCGCTGCTCAATCTTGGCCACACGTTCGGCCATGCGCTGGAAGGGGCCACACAGTATGACGGCGCCCGTCTCGTCCATGGCGAAGGTGTCGCCATCGGCATGGCGCTGGCGCATCGCTTTTCTGCGCGGCTCAACCTGGCAAGCCCGGACGACGCGGCACGGGTCGAGGCGCATCTGCGCGCCGTCGGCCTGCCCTGGCGCATGTCCGACATCCCCGGCGAATTGCCCGACGCCGAGGCGCTGCTTGGCTTCATCACCCAGGACAAGAAAGTGTCGCGCGGCGCGCTGACCTTCATCCTGACGCGCGGCATCGGCCAGGCTTTTATTGCCAAGGATGTGCCGGCGTCGGAAGTGCTGTCATTCCTCAGGGAAAATCATCCGGACAACGGGAAAGCCGGCTGAGATGGACATTGGCTGGATCGTCGTCGCCGTCCTCGCCATCCTCATCCTGTTTTTCATTGCCGTGCGCACGCGCCTGCTTGCCATGTTCGGCTATGAGTTGTCGCGCATCGAGCCGCAGCGGTCGACCCAGGACGAATTGCGCGGCGCGGTCGACGATTTCCGCCGTGACGGCCAGGTGGTGCGTGAGGACCGCGACCGTGTCGGCGGCCTGTTCGACCTTGACGAGCTCGAAGTCTCCGACATCATGGTCCACCGCACCAATATGCGCTCGGTCAATGCCGACAATGCGCCGGAAGCCGTGGTGCGCGAGATCCTGCAGAGCCCGCACACCCGCATGCCGCTGTGGAAGGGCTCGCTCGACAACATTGTCGGCGTGCTGCACGCCAAGGATTTGCTGCGGGCGCTAAACGAGGTCGGCAACGACTTTACCAAGATCGACGTGATGAAGATCGCGTCCAAGCCGTGGTTCGTGCCCGACACCACGACCTTGCAAGAGCAGCTCAACGCCTTCCTGCGCGCCAAGGCGCATTTCGCCATCGTCGTCGACGAGTATGGCGAGGTCGAAGGTCTGGTGACACTGGAGGACATCATCGAGGAGATCGTCGGCGAGATCGCCGACGAGCACGATGTCGACATCCAGGGCGTCAAGCAGGAAGCCGACGGCTCCGTCGTCGTCGACGGCACGGTGCCGATCAGGGATCTCAACCGGGCGCTCGACTGGAACCTGCCGGACGAGGAAGCCACCACCATTGCCGGCCTGGTCATCCACGAGACGCAGTCGATCCCCGAGGAAAAGCAGGCTTTCACCTTCCACGGCAAGCGCTTCGTGGTGATGAAGCGCGACAAGAACCGGATCGCCAGGATCAGGATCCGGCCGGCGGGAGAAACCTAGCGCAGCCCGCATTACCAATCCTTCATTGGAACTTCGCGGCGCCACGATGCATTCTGCGACGGGTGACCAGGAGAGAATGATGATCGACCGGCGAACTCTGCTTCTGGCCTCACTGGCGGCGCTGTTGCCGGTCGGCGGCGCAACGGCTTCGGGGCGGCGGCCGTCTGCCCAGACCTTCGATTACGGACCGGCCAAGCTCGATATCTATGCACCCGAAAACGCCAGCGGCCTGCCGGTGGTGTTTTTCGTTCATGGCGGCACCTGGCAGTTCGGCAAACGCAGCCAGGTCGGCGCCAAGCCCGCCTTCCTGCTCGCCAACGGCTTCTGCTTCGTCTCCATCGACTATCGAATGTTGCCCGAGGCCGATGTCGCCGCCCAGGCCGGCGATGTTGAGAAGGCCTATGCCTATGTCAGGGCCAACATCGCCAAACATGGCGGCGATCCCGACCGCATCGTCGGCATGGGCCATTCGGCCGGCTGCCATTTGATCGCGCTTACCGGCATGCGCGGCGGGCTGCCCGGTGTGGCCGGGCTGATCCTCGACGATACCAGGGCTTATGATCTTGCGGCGCTTGAGAAAAGTGGCGGCATGGTCCGCGCTTATGCCCGCGTCTTTTCCGATCCTTCGCAATGGGCGACCCTGTCGCCGGCGAGCTATGTCGACGGGCGCAAGCATCCGCCGACCTTCATCGCCTACTCTCGCGCCGATGGCCGTGACGAGCAATCGACGGCCTTTGCCAAGCGCCTGCGCGCCACCGGCACAGCGGTGACGCTGTTCGACGGCAGCGCCTACACGCATATGTCGATCAACCATGATTTTGGCGAGGACGGCGATGCGTTGACGGCCGCCGCGCTGGCGTTCCTCAAATCGACGGTCAGCTGATCGCCGCGAGCGTGCTGGATCAGACCAAAAGTGCCGGGGGATATTGCCGAGCCGGCGCACCTAGGTGCATTGCTGCTGACTGTCGAACCGGGGGGAGAATTTCATGAATGGCGCCGACCTGCTGTGTGACGTGCTGCTGGCCAATCATGTCACCGTCTGTTTCGCCAACCCCGGCACGTCGGAAATGCATTTCGTTGCCGCACTCGACCGCAAGCCTGAGATGCGGTGCGTGCTCGGCCTGTTCGAGGGCGTAGTCACGGGTGCCGCCGACGGCTATGCGCGCATAGCTCGACGTGGTCACAATCGTGTTTTCCAACCGGACCTACGCCATCCTGCATGGTGAAATGACAAATGTCGGTGTGAATTCGATCGGCGAGAACGCCAGGCGCATGCTCGGTCTCGACCATCCCGCGCTGGAGTGGGTTGCACTGGCCAATGGCATGGGCGTCGAGGCGGCCCGCGCCGATACGTGCGAACGCTTCGACGCGCTGCTCGACAGCGCGCTTTCGCGCCCCGGACCGTTTCTGATCGAAGCAGTGATCTAAGGCGAAATCCGCCTACCAGCGGGTCTTTTCGCCGGGGGCGGCCGGTTCGATGGCCAGCGCATGGACGCCGGCCTTCAGCTCCGCCGCCAGCAATTCGTTGACGGCGCGGTGGCGGTCGATGCGGCTCATGCCGGCAAAGACGGGCGAGACGATGCGGACGCGAAAATGCGTCTCGCCGGTGCCGTCATAGGCGCCGTGATGGTCGGAGCCGTGGTGGTGGTGGCCGGCATGGAGGTGGCTTTCGTTGACGATAACCAGCCGCTCCGGCGAAAACGCCTTGTTCAGCTTGTCTTCCATGGTCGCCTGTATGGACATCGCCGTTTCCCTTCACCATATCTGCAAGGCGTGATCGGGAAATCGGGATCGATCTCGCCGGGCCGCCTCAAAAATCACCATTCGCCCTGCTTTATGCCGCGATTCAGCGGTTAGGGCGATCATCGCGAAAATGTCAATTCTTGTTTCGCACGTGCGAACAGCCCATAAATGGGTGAGATGAAACCGTACCCCAAATATTTCGAGAAGATTCGGATCCGTCCCGAAAAGGACGCGGAGCTGAAGTCGCGCTCGCCGATCTGCCAGTGGGACGGCTGCAAGGAGGCCGGCACCCATCGCGCGCCGGTCGGGCGCATGAAGGAAGGCGAGTATTTTCAGTTCTGCTTCGACCACGTGCGCGAATACAACAAGGGTTTCAACTACTTCTCCGGCGTGCCGGACACCGAGATCGCCCGCTTCCAGAAGGAGGCGATGACCGGCCACCGGCCGACGTGGAAGATGGGCATCGCCGGTGCCTCGACGCGCTCTTCCCCCGATATGGCGCAGATGCGCTCCGGCCGCGCCGGCTACTACAACCGCATGCGCGACCCTTTCGACCTGTTCAAAGGGCCGAAAGACCCGCGCGAGGCGCGCGAACGCAAGGCCAAGCCGCTTGAGGCCAAGGCGCTGGAAACGCTTGGCCTTGATACAAAGGCGACTGGCAAGGACATCAAGGCGCGCTATAAGGAACTGGTGAAGCGCCACCATCCGGATGCGAATGGCGGCGACAGAGGTTCGGAAGACCGGTTCCGCGATGTGCTGCAGGCCTATCGCGTGCTCAAGCAGGCGGGTTTGTGCTGAGCAACCCAACGGTTCGTGTCGTTTTCCAACTTTCATAAGGGTGGAAAAGGCTCTAAGACCGCCCCCGGACAAAATCGATTGCCGGCGAAATCAGGCTTTTCGCCCGTGGAGACGTGGATAGAGATGAACAAGGTCGATCGCGACATCGCCAATTTGCCGGACACGACGGTGTCGGTGAAGGAAAAATTCGGCTTCGAGTCCAAGATGGTGGTGCCGGCCTATTCGGTGACATCAGAACATGTGCCGGACATCGATCCGGACTATCTGTTCGACAAGGCGACGACGCTGGCGATCCTTGCCGGCTTTGCCTACAACCGCCGCGTCATGGTGTCGGGCTATCACGGCACCGGCAAGTCGACCCATATCGAACAGGTCGCCGCCCGCCTCAACTGGCCTTGCGTGCGCGTCAACCTCGACAGCCATGTCAGCCGTATCGACCTTGTCGGCAAGGATGCCATCGTCGTCAAGGACGGGCTGCAAATCACTGAATTCCGCGACGGCATCCTGCCCTGGGCCTACCAGCACAATGTCGCGCTGTGCTTCGACGAGTATGACGCCGGACGTCCGGACGTGATGTTCGTCATCCAGCGCGTGCTGGAATCGTCAGGCCGCCTGACGCTGCTCGACCAGAGCCGGGTCATCCGTCCGCATCCGGCGTTCCGGCTGTTTTCGACCGCCAACACGGTCGGTCTCGGCGACACCACGGGCCTCTATCACGGCACGCAGCAGATCAACCAGGCGCAGATGGATCGCTGGTCGATCGTCACGACGCTGAACTATTTGCCGCACGACAATGAGGTGAACATCGTTCTGGCCAAGGCCAAGCACTATCGCGACGGCAAGGGCAAGGACATCGTCAACAAGATGGTGCGCGTCGCCGACATGACGCGCTCGGCCTTCATCAATGGCGACTTGTCGACCGTGATGAGCCCGCGTACCGTCATCACCTGGGCCGAAAATGCCGAGATCTTCGGCAATATCGGCATGGCGTTCCGGCTGACCTTCCTCAACAAATGCGACGAGCTGGAGCGGTCGGTGGTGGCCGAGTTCTACCAGCGCGCCTTCGGCGAGGATTTGCCCGAGAGCGCCGCCAACGTGGTGCTGGGGTAACATCGCTCCATGGGAACAACCGGTCGGACGTTCCTGTGGGGCTTCTCAATCCTCTGCTTTGGTCTCTCTCAGGCAGCTATGGCCCAGAACGAACCCTTCAAACCTGGGCAGACCTGGACCTATCACGGTGCGACGCCAATATCGTCGCGGGTGATCATAGGCGCAGTCGACAATCTGGAAGGCGAAGATCAACCGATCGTGTCGATTTCAGTTACCGATGCGCCGATACCGAATGACGGAAAGCCGCTGCAAACCGTTCCCCACCTTCCTGTGGCGGCTGACGTGCTCAGGGAGAGTGTGGTTGAGCTTGAGGGGACTGCACCAATTCCCGATGGCTTCGGCCATGGATACAGCCTGTGGAGACAGGCATATGACAGCGGCAAGGGAGGCTATTTTACAATCTCGGTGCAAGAGATTGTTGGTATCCTGCGCACTCAGCTCGGCCAGCAGCCGGCGGCGAATTAGAGATAGATAATGGCGGGTCCGGGCGACAACACGCGCAACAAGTCGAAGACGGGGTCTGAAGCCGACAGCTTCAAGCGCGCCGTCACCGTCTGCATGCGCGCCATTGCCGGTGACAAGGAACTCGAAGTCGGTTTCGCCAAGGACAGGCCCGCACTTGCCGGCAGCCGTGCCCGTTTGCCTGAATTGCCGAAGAAAGCCTCGAAGGAGGATATCGCGATTACCCGCGGGCTCGGCGATTCCATGGCGCTGAAGCGGGCCTGCCACGATCAGCGCATCCACACCAAGCTGGCGCCGGAAGGCAAGCTGGCGCGTTCGATCTATGACGCGGTCGAACAGGCGCGTGTCGAGGCGATCGGCAGCCGTGCCATGCAAGGCGTTGCCGACAATATCGGCTCGATGCTGGAAGACAAATACGCCAAGGCCAACCTTGTCGACGTCAAGGACAAGGCCGACGCGCCGATCGAGGAAGCACTCGCGCTCATGGTGCGCGAGAAGCTGACCGGCCGCCCGATCCCGAAGAGCGGCGAGCGGCTGGTCGAACTTTGGCGGCCCTGGGTCGAGGAGAAGGCCAAGGCCGACCTCGATGGTCTCTCGGCCAAACTCGGCGACCAGCAGGCCTTCGCCCGCGTCGTGCGTGACATGCTGGCGTCCATGGAGATGGCCGAGGAACTCGGCGACGACCAGGAGACCGAAGACTCCGAGGACAATGACGAGAACCAGCCGCAAGGCGAGGAGCAAAGCGAGGAGGGCGGCGAAGACGATTCCGGCTCCGAGCAGTCGCAGTCCGAGGATGCCGAGGCCTCGGCTGACGACGAACAGTCGTCCGAGACGGAGGCGTCAGACGCCACCGCCGACGACCTCTCCGACGATGACGATGCAGACGCCGAGACGCCCGGCGAGGCGCGCCGCAACGACAATCCCTTCACCAATCTGCCAAAAGAGATCGACTACAAGGTCTTTACCACTGCCTTCGACGAGACGGTCGGCGCGGAAGAGCTATGCGAGGAGGAAGAACTCGACCGGCTGCGTGCCTTCCTCGACAAGCAACTGGCCAATCTCTCCGGCGTCGTCGGCCGGCTCGCCAACCGGCTGCAACGGCGCCTGATGGCGCAGCAGAACCGCTCCTGGGATTTCGACCTCGAAGAGGGCTACCTCGATCCGGCCCGGCTGGTGCGTGTCGTCATCGACCCGATGCAGCCGCTGTCGTTCAAGCAGGAGCGCGATACCAAATTCCGCGACACGGTGGTGACGCTGGTGCTCGACAATTCGGGCTCGATGCGCGGCCGGCCGATCACGGTTGCCGCCACCTGCGCCGACATTCTGGCGCGCACGCTGGAGCGGTGCGGCGTCTCGGTCGAGATTCTCGGCTTCACCACAAGGGCGTGGAAGGGCGGCCAGGCGCGCGAGAAGTGGCTGAAGGACGGCAAGCCGCCAAATCCCGGACGGCTCAACGATCTGCGCCACATCATCTACAAATCTGCCGACCATCCTTGGCGGCGGGCCAGGCGCAATCTCGGCCTGATGATGCGCGAGGGCCTGCTCAAGGAAAACATCGACGGCGAGGCGCTGCTGTGGGCGCACAACCGGCTGATCGCCCGGCCCGAACAGCGCAAGATCCTGATGATGATCTCGGACGGCGCGCCGGTCGACGATTCGACGCTGTCGGTCAATCCGGGCAATTATCTCGAGCGCCATCTGCGCGCCGTCATCGAGCTGATCGAGACGCGCTCGCCGGTGGAGCTTCTAGCCATCGGCATCGGCCACGACGTCACCCGCTATTACCGGCGCGCCGTCACCATTGTCGATGCCGAGGAACTGGCCGGCGCCATGACCGAGCAGCTGGCCTCGCTGTTTGCCGAGGAAAACGCGCGCGACACGCGCCGCGGCGGCTATCGGCGCGCCGGATGATCTTTTTGCGTGGTGGCTTCAGGCAGACGTTTTTCGCCGCCACTGCCTTGTTTGGCATGGCTTTGGCGCCAGCCATCGCCGCCGGGCCAAGCGCGATCGAGCCGGTCGAAGTCTCGGCCCGACCGATCAGCAACTTCCATATAGGCAGCGCCGACAAACAGTTCGGTCCGCTGGAGTTCGTCGGCGGTCTTGAGATGACCTCGACGACGCGCGATTTCGGCGCGCTGTCGGCGTTTCGCTTCCTCAAACCCGGCAGTGATTTCATCGGCGTCGCCGATACAGGCTTCTGGTTTTTCGGCACCATAGCCCACGACGCCGACAAGCGGCCGTCCGGCATCCAGAATTTCCGCATGCAACAGATGGTCGATGCCTCGGGACGGCCGATCGACAAGAAATGGCAGGTCGACGCCGAGGGCCTGGCGGTCAAGGATGGCATCGCTACCGTCGGCTTCGAGCGCGACCAGCGCGTCGCCCAGTTCAAGATCGACCCCGACAATATGAAGGCGCCGTTCAAGCAGCTGAATTTCCTGGTTCCAGCCCGGGAACTTAGGCAGAACCGTGGCTTCGAGACTGTCACCCACGCCAATCCCTACGGCCAGCACGAGGGCGGGTTGGTCGTGGTTTCGGAAAAGAGCCTGGACAAGGCCGGCAACATCTATGCCGCCATCATCGAAGGGCCACACAAGGGCGTCTTTACCGTCAAGCGCAATGGCGATTTCGATATCACCGACGGCGCCTTCCTGCCGGACGGCGACCTTCTGCTTCTGGAGCGCAGTTTCTCGATGGCCGGCGGGGTGAAGATGCGGCTCAGACGCATCTATGGCGAAAGCGTCGAGAAGGGCGCTGTCGCCGACGGACCGGTGCTGATGGAAGCCGATATGGGCTATCAGATCGACAATATGGAAGGGCTCGACGTCTGGACCCGCGACGACGGCGCGGTGATGGTGTCGCTGATCTCGGACGACAACCACTCGATCCTGCAGCGCAACCTCTATCTGGAATTCATCCTGCACCAGGATTGAGCCGACCGGATTTCTGCTTTCCCGTCTGCAACCATGCACGGTTTGGTAACGCCGAATCGGCAAACTGCCTTGCAATCCCTGGTTTCAGTCGGGCGACGCCTGTCTGGAACCGTGCAACCGGTTCCGGACCCATGACGAGCGCCTCATCCGTATCCCGACAGCAGGTGGCCCTGCAATTGCTGCTCAGAGGCGGTTCCGGTGAGAAGCCGAAACCGATCGGCCTCCTGACCGATGGTCCAAGCCTTCGCAGAGGCGACAGCGCCCAGCAAAGTGCGTTGGCGAGGATCATCAAGCTGTCGATTGAAGGCGCCGGGAGCAGCGACGGCTTCCTGCTCGTTATGCCCGTCAATGCCGAGTTTATCGAAACCGGATCCGGCAACGACACCGTCAACATCATGTCGTCCGGCGACGATACCGCACCGAACTACGTCTCGCTGGGCGACGGAAACGATCGGCTCAATCTGGTGTCGACTGAAGACGCCACCTCCGACTATTGGCAGGGAAAGACCGCACCGGGCGCTGTCGTGACGAACACGATGGTCGGTGGCAAAGAAATCGCCGTCGTCATACCCAGTGGTCGTGGCATCTTCGCCGGCGCCGGCAATGATGTCGTCAACATTGCTGCCGGACGGGATGTCTATAACGTCTCCGCCGGCGAAGGCGATGACGCGCTCGCCGTTTCTGCAGGACGGGATATCTCGGGAATCTGGGGCGGCGACGGACGCGATGTGCTTGCCCTTGCGGGCGGAATGAACATCGACAACATAACCGGCGACGCCGGCGACGACATCATCACCGTTGCTGCAGGCAACGAAGCGCGCGGTATTTCAGGCGGCCAAGGCCGCGACATCATCACCGCCGCCGCCGGGCAGAGGGTCGATGGCATCTCCGGCGGCCAGGGCTCCGACATCATCACGATCGCGAGCGGTCAGGCCGTCTTTGGCGTCTACGGAGGCGATGACGACGACGCCATCGCCATCGCCGCCGCCAAGGTCGATCGCGTCGAGGGTGGCAGCGGCGACGATACGATCAGGATCAACGCGCGCATCGCCGACGCCATTTCAGGCGGGCTGGGCGACGATCGGATCGATCTCACCGGCACGGATAAGGCCAAGCTGTTCTTCGATCGCGGCGACGGCAAGGATGTCGTCCGGGTTGCCGGAGAGACAACGATCGTCTTCGCCGAGCGTTCAATCGACGACGCCGACATCAGCTATGGCGACGGCAAGATCACCATCTCCTTTGCCGACACTGGCGACTCCGTGACGCTGGATTACAGCGGCGCGACGTTGAAAGGACCCACGCCCGAGGTGAGCTTTGAAGACCCAGGTCACCTCGACGTCCGTCGCGAGGCGCCGCATGGCTGGAATGCTTCCACCTTGTACCGGTATTTCGACGCGCACGGCGCGGGCGGCTTCTCGCTCACCCTGAGATAAGGCGCCGGCTCCCTGGCTCTTGCTGCCGATGATCTCAGTTTCGCCCGGCAGGCTTATCGCGGGTTGGTTGCGATCCAGATGACATGGCGGGCGCCGCGCTTGCCATTGGCGCGCGTCTTCACCTCGGCCACGGCAAAACCAGCCTGCTTCAGCCTGCGCGTGAAGCCGCTGTCCGGCCCTTGCGACCACACCGCCAGCACACCGCCGGGCTTCAATGCGGCACGCGCCGCGCCGAGGCCGGCGGCGCCGTAGAGGGCGTCATTGCTCTTGTAGACGATGCCATCGGGACCATTGTCGACGTCGAGCAGGATGGCGTCCCAGGCCGCCTTGTCGGATGTTATGACGTGTCCGACATCGGCCTCGCGGACGCTCACACGGGGATCGTCGAGACAGCCGGCAAACAGCGCTGCCAAAGGGCCGCGCGCCCACGCAATGACCGCCGGGACAAGCTCGGCGACGGTGATGCCTGCGTCGGCGCCAAGTTCGGCAAGCGCTGCGCGCAGCGTAAAGCCCATGCCGAGGCCGCCGATCAGGATTTTCGGTCGGCTGTGTCCGGCAATCCTGTCGCAGGACAGTTTTGCCAGCGCCTCTTCTGAGCCGCTGAGGCGGCTGTTCATCAGCTCGTTTGTACCGAGCATGATCGAAAATTCAGTTCCGCGCTGCTTGAGGCGCAATTCCTGGCCGCCGTCCGGCGTTTTGGCCGAGTCGAGCTGGACCCAAGGGATCACAGCGTTAAGCGGCCACGGCCGGCTGGCTCCAGCGAGCGGCGAGCAGCCGGTAGGGGATCAGCGCCACCACGGCGATGATCAGCTTCACCGAGAGGTCGCCGAGCGCCCAGGACACCCAGCGCATGGTCTCGACCGGCAGCACGCCCATCAGCGGCGCCGTCTCCAGCGCGAAGCTGTCGTTCGGGCCGGCGAAGGCGAAGAGGGCGGAAAAGGCGACGCTGAAGAACACCAGCGTGTCGAACACCGAGCCGACCAGCGTGCCGACGATCGGGGCGCGCCACCAGCTCTGCCGGCGCAGCCGGTTGAACACGGTCACATCAAGCAATTGCGCGCAAAGGAACGCCGCACCCGAAGCCGCCGCAATGCGCACCAGCCGGTCGGCTGCGGTCTCGAATTCGATTAGCCCGTGGCGAAACAGGAAGGGCGGGACGAGGATCGAGCAGATCACCGCGGTCATGAAGCCGACAAAGACGATGCGGCGCGCCACGGTCGGGCCGTAGCGGCGGTTGGCAAGGTCGGTGACCAGGAAGGAGAAGGGGTAGGTGAAGGCGCCCCAGGTCAGGATGTCGGCCAGCGACAGGCCGCCGACCTGGCCCTGCATCGGGAACTGCACGAGAATGTTCGATGCCACGACGACAAGCGCCATGGCGGCCACAAAGGGCAGATATCGCGAGAAGGAAGTCATTTTTTTATCCTGGGTAATGGAACCAGCCAGGCGCTATCCGAAATGCGGATCGCGCTGCCTTGCAAGTTTTGAGCACCGGATCGCTCCGATGCGCAAGGCGGTCGTCCCCCGCCTTAATCTCTTTAAGCGGCGGGCTGGTCGGCCAGCTTCTTGGCGATCTGCTTCTTCAAGAGGCGCGCACGCTGCGACAATTCCTTGGCGTCGGCCTTGGCCAGGAAGGCATCGAGGCCACCGCGATGCTCGACCGAACGCAGCGCGTTGGCCGAAATGCGCAGGCGCACATTCTGGTTCAGCGCTTCCGAAATCAGCGTCACATTGACGAGGTTCGGCAGGAAGCGGCGCTTGGTCTTGTTGTTGGCGTGGCTCACATTGTTGCCGGTCTGGACTGCCTTGGCAGTGAGTTCGCAGGTACGGGACATGGTTCTAACCTTCAGTTCTTTCTAAGCCTGCCAAACCATTTTCGCCCGCGCCGGGCGGCGCGCGGTTTTAGTCAGGCGGCCTTATGGAAAAGTTGGCGTTCCATAGTTGCATTTCGCCGAGGCGTCAAGCTCCGGCTTCCCTCGGGATGCGGCGGTCCTTTCATATAAAGGCCGAAATTCAGCCTATAAGCGGGCGCATAGGGACATGCCAGGCCGGAGTTGCCCATCTGCGGCCTGAAAATTCAAGGAACGATCCCCGCCATGCTTCGCCCGCCACATGCCGTTGTCGCCATGCTTGCCGCTGCCTTGCCGACGTCAGCCCTCGCCGCCGCGCCGGCAACTGCCCCGCAGTCCTTCAAGGGCGAATATACCGTGTCGTTCCTCGGCCTTTCGGTGGCCAAGGCGAAATTTAACAGCCACTACGAAGGCGATAGCTATTCCATCGACGGCACGGTCTCCAGCGCCGGTATCGCCACCTTGTTCGACGATACGAGCGGCACGATCTCGTCAACGGGCAAGATCCTGGGCAAGCAGATGCAGCCGCAGGCGTTTCGCGCCGATTATAAGTCCGGCAAGAAGGCTTCCGTCGTCGATATCCGCTTTGCCAATGGCGCGGTTACCGCCACCCAGGTCATCCCCGAACCGAAGAAGCGCAATCCCAAGACCTGGATACCGCTGGGTGGCAACGATCTGACATCGGTACTCGACCCGATGGCCGCCACCGTCATCCATGCCGACAGCCTCGACAAGGTCTGCGGGCGCAAGGTGAAGTTCTATGATGGCGAGATGCGCGCCGACCTGACGCTGACCTATGCCTCGAAAGGCTCGATCTCGGTCAAGGGCTACAAGGGCGACACCGTCACCTGCAAGATGAGCTTCGAGCCGGTGGCGGGCTACCGAAAGGGCCGCAAGGCGCTGAATTACCTGAAGAACAAGAGCAAGATGATGGTGACGTTTGCACCGCTCGGCCAAACCGGCGTATATGCGCCGATCCACGCCACGGTCGGGACGCAGATAGGCACCTTGACCGTCAGCGCGGGGCGGTTCGAAGCAACAGAATAGGCGCGCCCACCCGAATTGAAATGGGGCGCGCCGCCGGAGACGGGCATGGGGCGCGCAACACTGATCGGTTTCTCGGCGGTCGCCATGTGGGCGCTGCTGGCATTGCTCACCGACGCCTCGGGCGCCGTGCCGCCTTTCCTTTTGTCGGCCATCACCTTCACCATCGGCACCGCGGTCGGGCTGGTCGCCCGGCTGTTCATGCCGGCGACCGACAAAAGCCAGAAGATCCCGCGCCAGGTCTGGCTGATCGGCATTGCCGGCCTGTTCGGCTACCACTTCTTCTACTTCACCGCGCTGCGCAACGCGCCGGCGGTGGAGGCAAGCCTGATCGCCTATCTGTGGCCGCTGCTGATCGTGCTCGGCTCGGCGCTGATGCCGGGCGAGAAGCTGGCCTGGAACCATGTCGTCGGCGCGCTGCTTGGGCTGGCCGGCACTGTCCTCATCGTCACCAAGGGTGGCGGTCTTGCCTTCGATGCGCGCTATGCCTTCGGCTATGCGATGGCGGCGGTCTGCGCGCTGCTGTGGTCGTCCTATTCGCTGCTGTCGCGGCGTTTTCCGGCGGTGCCGACCTCGATCGTCACCTGGTTCTGTGCAGCCACGGCAGCGCTGTCCCTCGTCTGCCATCTGTTGCTGGAAAAGACGGTGCTGCCCGATGGCCTCGGCCAGTGGCTGGCGGTGCTTGGTCTCGGGCTGATGCCGGTGGGCGCCGCCTTTTACGCCTGGGACATCGGCGTCAAGCGCGGCAACATCCAGGTGCTGGGGGCTGCCAGCTATGCGGCGCCGCTTCTGTCGACCCTGGTGCTGATAGCGGCCGGCGTCGCCGAGCCGTCGCTGCGTATCCTCGCCGCCTGCGTGCTGATCACCGGCGGGGCGGCCCTGGCGGCGAAGTCGCTGTTCCTGCTCAAGCCGGCTGAGATCGGAGCCAAGGCATGACGATGCCGTTTGCCGGCGGCATCGACGCCAATGCCAATGCGACATTGATTTTTTCGCTGGTGGCGGCGGTGATCTACGCCTTCACCCTGGATATGCGGCCGACGCTTGCCCGCTCGGCGGCAAAGACGCTGTCCGTGGCCATGCTTGCGGTGCTCGCCTTCATGCAAGGTGGGCCGTTGCTGCTCGTCGCGGCGCTGGCCCTCAGCGCCGTCGGCGATGCTTTTCTGTCGCGTGACGGCGAGACGCCTTTCCTCGGCGGGCTGGCCAGTTTCCTGGCGGCGCATATCCTCTATGTGCCGCTCTTCCTGCGCAGCGGCGGCAGGCTGGATGTGCTGGGCACCGAGACATGGCGCGGCGCCATCGCACTCGCCATGGCGGCATTCGTGGTCGTCATGCTGGCGGCACTCTGGCGCCGTGTCGGCCCCGGCCTGCGGATGCCGATTGCCGTCTATATCGCCGCCATTCTGGCGATGGGCATTTCGGCGCTGACGCTGGACAATCCGTGGGTCATCGGCGGTGCCGTGCTGTTCATGGCGTCGGACGGGCTGCTTGCCACGGAAAAATTCCTGGTGCCGGCCATCGCGCCCTATCGCGCCGGCATCCGCTATGCCGTCTGGGTGCTGTATTACGCAGCCCAGCTGGCGATTACGCTTGGCTTTTTGCTGAGCTAGGTTCCCAGCCGGGTTCTGCCATCTCGAAGGCGGCGAAGTCGAAGCCCGGCGCCACGGTGCAGCCGACCAGGGTCCATTCGCCGAGGCTGCGTGCCGATTGCCACCAGCCGGCCGGCACCACGATCTGCGGCCGCTCGCCCGCCGCAAGTTCAATGCCGAGCACCTGCTCGATCACGGCACTGCCTTCCTCGCACATCGACAGCGCCAGCGGTGCGCCGGCGTGGAAATGCCAGACCTCGGCCGCGTCCTTGACCCGGTGCCAGGCCGAAATCTGGTCCTGCTCCAGGAGGAAATAAATCGCCGTCGAATGGCCGCGCCCGGCGCCGTCGCGAAAGGTCTCGGCATACCAGCCGCCTTCCGGATGCGCCTTGAGGCCAAGCGTGGCGATGATTTCAGCGGCGCTGGTCATGGCTGCTCCCGGAATGTCACGATGGTCAGAAATTGTCCTTACGCTTGCGAATCTCGGCGAACACGTCGGCATCGCTGGCCTTTTCCATGCCGAGATGCTTGCGGATCGCCGGGTCGTGCCAGCGCAGGAACGGATTGGTCGACAGTTCCTCGCCGATCGTCGTCGGCAGCGTCGCCTTGTTGTCGGCGCGCAGCGTCTCGATTTTGGCGGCGCGCTCCTTCAGCGCCGAATTGGTCGGGTCCACAGTCAGCGCGAAGCGGGCATTGGAGAGCGTATATTCATGGCCGCAATAGATGACCGTGTCGGCCGGCAGTGCGGCGAGCTTCTTCAGCGATTCATACATCACCCGCGGCTTGCATTCGAACAGCCGGCCGCAGCCGAGCGCGAACAGCGTGTCGGCGGTGAACGCCACTTTCGAGGCCGGCAGGTGATAGGAGACGTGGCCCGCCGTGTGGCCCGGCGTGGCGATGACGTCGATCCGCTCGCCGCCGAGATGGACGACCGAGCCTTGGCCGACGGTCTCATCGATGCCGGGGATCTTTTCCTTTTCCGCCTCCGGTCCGACGATGCGCAGCTTGAAGCGCTCCTTCAGCGCCAGATTGGCCTCGACATGGTCGACATGGTGGTGGGTGGTCAGGATCATCGTCGGCTTCCAGCCGGTTCGCTCGATCGCGGCCAGGATCGGCGCTTCTTCGGGCGCGTCGATGATGGCGGTCTCGCCGCTCTTGGGGTCATGCACCAGCACGCCGAAATTGTCGCTGCGGCACATGAACTGTTCGATTTCGACCGGCATTTTCATCTCTCCATCTGTCGCCGCAGACATAGGGCGCTTGCCCGCCGATGTCATCCGGAACTTGGCACCTTTGTTGAACTTCAGCGGCATCGCAGCTACCGTCCCGCGCATGCATTCCGATATCGTCGATCTCCGTTCCTTCTATTCGACCACGCTCGGCCGCCTGGCCGAACGCTCGATCACCATGGCGCTGTCCTCGATATGGGCTGCCGTGCCCAATGAGCGGCTGGTCGGGCTCGGCTATACCTTGCCGTGGCTGGAGCGGTTCGGCACCGATGCCGAGCGGGTCTTTGCCTTCATGCCGGCCACCCAAGGTGCGGTGGTCTGGCCGGCGAGCGGGCCGACGTCGACGGCGCTGGTCTTCGACGAGGAACTGCCGCTGGTCGATTCCTGCATCGACCGCATGCTGCTCGTGCATTCGCTGGAGCATGTCGAAAACCCGCGCGAGACGCTGAACGAGATCTGGCGGGTGTTGTCGCCGGCGGGGCGTGTCGTCATCGTCGTGCCCAACCGGCGCGGCGTCTGGGCCCGGTTCGAGCACACGCCGTTCGGCAATGGCCGGCCGTTCTCGCGCGGCCAGCTCACCGAATTGCTGCGCGAGGCGAACTTCACGCCGGCCTCCTGGTCCGACGCGCTGTTCTTCCCGCCATCGCCGCGGCGCTTCATGATGCGGTTCCACAATGTGCTGGAGCGCGCCGGCAGGCGGTTCTGGCCGATCTTTTCCGGTGTCATCGTGGTCGAGGCGCAGAAGCGGCTCTATCAGGGCGTGCCGGTCGCCCAGCGCGCCTCGCGCCGTGTCTTCGTGCCGGTGCTGTCGCCGCACGGCGCGACAAGGCTTGGCCGTCGGGCCGACCGGGTGACACCGACCACACGCCGGATGACACTTTCGTGATCATGAGGTGTTGCGTGGGGATTTCCCACCTATCTGTCGCCGATGCATTCGCAGTCCGTTTGAGCGGCCGGTGCCTTCACGTCCCTCCATCCGGTTTCAGCAACGCTTCTGAACGCAAGGACCTCGCGCATGGCTGATCAACCGGACACGAACGCCACCGCTCAGCCGGTAACCGTCGAAGCCAGCAGCCTGCGCGATCAGGTGGCGACGATCAAACGGGCTTTGGTCGGGTCGCCGGTGCGCAACTGGCTGCTGTGGACGTCGGTCGGCATCATGGCCGTCATCGTCGCGACGTCGATCGGCCAGGTTCTGCTCAACCGCTGGAACCAGCCCTTTTACGATGCGCTGGCGCGCCGCGACATGGCGGCCTTCCTGAACCAGTTGCTCATCTTTGCGATGATCGCCGGCACGCTGCTGGTGCTCAACATCGCTCAGACCTGGCTCAACCAGATGATCCGGCTGAAGCTGCGCGAGGCGCTGACGCTCGACCTGATCGCTCAGTGGATGCGGCCGGCGCGGGCCTTCCGGCTGGCCAATGCCGGCGCCATTGGCGTCAATCCCGATCAGCGCATGCAGCAGGATGCCGCGCATCTGTCCGATCTGACGACGGACCTCGGCGTCGGCCTGCTGCAATCATTCATCCTGCTCGTGTCCTTCGTCGGCGTGTTGTGGCAATTGTCGTCGGGTTTCGTCTTCCACATCAACGGCTGGTCGCTGGCGATACCGGGCTACATGGTCTGGGCAGCGTTCCTCTATGCCGGAATCGCCTCCTGGCTGAGCTGGCTGGTCGGGCGGCCGCTGATTCGCCTCAACAGCGATCGCTACACGCGTGAGGCCGAGCTGCGCTCCTCGATGGTGCGGGTCAACGAAAACGTCGATGCCATTGCGCTCTACCATGGCGAAGCCGACGCCAAACGACGGCTCGAAATCGACCTCGGCACGGTGCTGGGCGCGATGCGGCGTATCTACACCGCGCAGATCAACCTGTCCTGGGTGACCGACACCTATGGCTGGATCACCGTGGTGGCGCCCATCCTGGTGGCATCGCCGGTCTATTTCTCGGGCGATATCAGCTTCGGCGGGCTGATGATGGCGGTCGGCGCCTTCAACCAGGTGCATTCGTCGCTGCGCTGGTTCATCAACAATATCGGCGGCATCGCCGACTGGCGCGCGACGCTGATGCGTGTCGCCGACTTCCGCATCGCGCTCGATGAAACCGATGTGCTGCACGACAAGGAAAGGCGCATCGAATTCGGCGACAGCGCCAATGGCAGCCTGACGTTCGAAAAGCTCCAGGTGGCCTCGCCCGAGGGCTGCACCAAGCTTGCCGACAGCCATGTCGAAATCCATCCCGGCGAGCGCGTCATGATCACCGGCGAGCCGGGCGCCGGCAAGACGCTGTTCTTCCGTGCCATCGCCGGCCTGTGGCCATGGGGCAGCGGACGCATCGGCCTGCCGGCGGGAGAGGTCCCGATCTTCGTGCCGCGCGTGCCGTATTTCCCGGTCGGCACTCTGCGCGAGGTCCTCGACCACCCGAATGGACCTGCGCCGGCGAGCGATGCCGACATTTCGGCGGTGCTCGCCGAGGTCGGTCTCGAGCGGCTGTCGTCCTCACTCGGCCGCACGGCGCGGTGGGATCACGAACTGGGCGATGACGAGCAACGTGCGCTCGCCTTCGCCAGGCTTGCCTTGCGGCAGCCGAAATGGGTGATCATCGACGAGGCGATGGATGCGTTCGACGGCCCGTCGCTGCGGCGCGTGCTGTCGATGCTGGAGAAACGCCTGCCAGACACCGCGATCCTCAATATCGGACGCGGTCTGCACAACGCTCATTTCTTTCCACGCGCGTTGAGCATCGTGAAGGATTTGGGCGCACCAGCGCTGAAACCGGCCCGCGTCAGGGCCGGCGCCATCGACCCGCCGCCGAAGGCGGTCGCGCGGCGAAAGAAGTAGGCGGGGCTTTATTTCGCCGCGATCGCGGCGAAGATTCCGATGGAAACATCGTGGGTCCGGCCATGCTCGACGCGCTCAGCCTGCTTGCCTGCCTTGCCTGCACCCCGGCAACGCCTGTGGCTGTCTCGGCCGACAGCACTGCCGTCGATGTCGAGCTGGTGCTGGCGGTCGACATCTCGCTGTCGATGGATGAGAGGGAGTTCGCCCTGCAGCGCGCCGGCTATGTCGAGGCGCTCAGGCATCCCGATTTCATCAAGGCCGTGCGCTCGGGCACGACCGGCCGCATCGCGCTTGCCTATTTCGAATGGGCGGGCGTCGTGCGCGAGGATGGCGTCATCGCCTGGCAGGTGATCGACAGCGCAGAGAGCGCCAACGCCTTCGCCGACAAAATTGCCGCGCGGCCGTTCCGCAGCTTTCGCGGCACCTCGATTTCCGGCGCGCTTGCCTTCGGCGCCGGGCTTTTCGACGGCACCGGCTTCGATGCGCCGCGCAGCGTTATCGACATTTCTGGCGACGGTCCCAACAACACCGGGCTGCCGGTCGCCACCACACGCGATGCCGCGGTGGCCAAGGGCATCGTCATCAACGGCCTGCCGATCCTGATCAGCCCGTCACCGACCTTCAGCCATCTCGACCAGTACTATGACGATTGCGTCACCGGTGGGCCCGGCTCCTTCGTGCTGCCGATCTACGCGGCCTCCGAATTCGCCACCGCCATACGCCGCAAGCTTATCCTGGAGGTGAGCGGCATTGCCGATGCGACCGTGGTCACGATCGACGCGGCAGCGCCCATGGACTGCCTGCAGGGTGAACGCGACCGGCGGCTTTATTCCGACCCTTATTTCCCGGAACTCGACAAATGACGCCTAGAGACAGTTCCCGACGGAAGCTCTAGGCGGGCCGCGCACCGTATTTGTCGCGAAATTCGGCGTAGAGATCGCGGCGCCAGCGCCGGCCGCCGACATAGCCGCGAAACAGTTGCGGCAGCGAATAGCCGAGCGCCTTGGATGACCGGTTGGCCAGATAGCCGGAGAACGCCTGCGAAACCCTGCCCTTGAGCGCGTCGGCGATGAGCTGCCGGGCGATCATGTAGGGCGGAATGTGGGGGTAGCGGTCGGCGATATAGGGGTGCTTGTCGATCAAACTGGCATAGGCTTCGACATAGCCATCGCGCTGTCCGGAGATGGAATTCTCCGAATTGTATTTTTTCCAGTCGATCACTTCGGACAACTGCGCGCCGCTGCGCCGGGCAAAGCGCAGCAGCAATTCGCGATCCTGCATGCGCGTGACGTCGCTGTCGTAACCGCCAATGGCAAGCAGCGACTCGCGCCGGGCGGTGATTGCGGAGCCTGCAATGAAGATGGTCTGCGCGACAAGGGCACGTTCCAGCGAGTCGCGGCTCAGGAGAGCTTCGCGGTTGACGCAATTGGTGCGGCGATTGCCCTTCAACGACACGAAGGAACTGATCAGCACTTCGAGCGAGGGATTGTTGTCGAACTGCTCCAGCGTCCGCACCAGCCGATCCGGCAAATAGACGTCGTCGGAATCGAGGAATGTCACCACCGGCGCCCGTGCCCGCTCGATGCCGGCATTGCGGGCGGCATTGGCGCCACGCCATTTCGAGCCGACATAGATCAGCCGTGGATCGCGGATTTCGGCGAGTGCCGCAGCCGTGCCGTCGGTCGAGCCGTCATCGACGACGATGTGCTCGAACCGGGCAAAATTCTGCGCCAGCACGCTCTCGACGGCGCGCACCACCTTGCTGCGGCGATTGTGCGTCGGCGTGATCACCGAGATCAGCGGAGCGAGGTCGGTTGTCTTGGACATGCTGCTTCGATTATGCCCCGAATTCCCTGGAAGCCGGATGCTTTGACAGGTTCGCCTTCCAAGCCTTACCTCGGGATGGCATTCGATTCGACGCTACAAAAAACCAGCGGCAATGTCATCACAAACTGTTGAGCCAGGATGCCCGTAGGCCAGCCGATTACCCCTGACGTAATCGACCGATGGTCGTCATTTCCGCAGATTGCGCCACCGGAGCCGGTTATTGCGCTTCGATCGAACAGGGAGTTCAGCCATGACCGATGTGGTCATCGCCGACGGTGTCAGGCACCCGCACAAGGCCACCGACGTGCTGGAATAGGGGCAAACTCTATCGCTTCAGCAAGAACACCGCCTGCTGGCCGAAGAAATTCCAGAACCACCATGGCATCGACAGGCCGATCTTCTGGCCATTGCCGTCGAGGGCGGTGGCTTTCTCGACCGAGGCGCCGAGTTCCTCGACCAGATTAACGAAGTCGCGGATGGTGCAGAAATGGATGTTGGGCGTGTCGTACCAGGAATAGGGCAGGTCCTCGGTCACCGGCATCCGTCCCTTGAAGAACAGCGACAGCCGCACCCGCCAGTGGCCGAAATTGGGGAAGGAGACGATGGCGCGGTTGCCGATCCTCAGGAGTTCGTCGAGCACCAGCTTCGGGTTGCGGGTGGCCTGCAGCGTCTGCGACAGGACGACGAAGTCAAAACCCTTGTCGGGATAGAATTCGAGGTCGGTGTCGGCATCGCCCTGGATGACCGAGAGGCCGCGCGCCACGCATTCGTTGACGCCGCGCTGCGACAGTTCCAGGCCGCGGCCGTCGACCTGCTTGGTTTCCTGCAGGAGTTCGAGCAGCAGGCCGTCGCCGGAGCCAACATCGAGCACCCTGGACTGCGGCGGTATGAGGTTGGCGACGACTTCGAGGTCGACGCGCTGGCTGCCGTTGACGCTCATGAGGCGAGCCCCTTGGCGCGAGCCGCCGAGCCGATGAAGCCCTTGATGGCGGCGAACAATTCCGGCTCGTCGAGCAGGAAGGCATCATGGCCGCGGTCGGTGTCGATCTCGACGAAAGAGACGGACGCGCCGGCAGCGTTCAGCGCATGCACGATCGAGCGGCTCTCTTCGGTCGGGAACAGCCAGTCCGAAGTGAACGACACCAGGCAAAAGCGCGTCTTGGTGCCGGCAAAGGCATCGGCCAACCGGCCGCCATGGTCGGCGGCGAGGTCGAAATAGTCCATCGAACGGGTCATGTAGAGGTAGGAATTGGCGTCGAAGCGGTCGACGAAGGTCATGCCCTGATGGCGCAGATAGCTCTCGATCTGAAAGTCGGCGTCGAAACCGAAGGTCAGCGCTTCGCGGTCCTGCAGATTGCGGCCGAACTTGCGGTGCAGTGCCGCTTCCGACAGATAGGTGATGTGGGCCGCCATGCGCGCCACCGCCAGCCCCTTTTCCGGGCGCTTGCCGTGCTCGAAATACTTGCCGCCATGCCAGTCCGGGTCGGCCATGACGGCCTGGCGGCCGACCTCGTGGAAGGCAATGTTCTGAGAGGAATGGCGCGCGCCGGTGGCGATCGGCAGCGCCGAGAAGACGCGATCGGAATAGCACGATGCCCATTCCAGCACCTGCATGCCGCCCATCGAGCCGCCGAGCACGCAAAACAGCTTTTCGATGCCGAAATGGTCGACCAGCATCAATTGCGCCCGCACCATGTCGCGAATGGTGATGATTGGTAGGTCGAGCCCGTAGGGCTTGCCGGTGGCCGGGTTGGTCGAGGCCGGACCCGTGGAGCCGAGGCAGCCGCCGATGACGTTGGAGCAGATGACGAAGAAGCGGTTGGTGTCGATGATCTTGCCGGGGCCGATCAGCACTTCCCACCAGCCGGGCTTGCCGGTCACCGGATTGGTGTTGGCGACGTGCTGGTCGCCGGTCAGCGCGTGGCAGACCAGAATGGCGTTAGAGCGGGCGTCGTTCAGCGTGCCGTAGGTCTGGTAGGCGATCTGGAATGGCGACAACAGCGTGCCGGCGTCGAGCTTGAGCGGCTTGTCAGGGCCAAAACGCAACACCGGGCTCGACGGGTTGTCGGCCTCGTTGTTGGTTTTTGCGGCGCGGAGCGCGGTCATGTGACTCTCCTTGCCCGCCGTCAGGCAATAAAAAAACCGGCAATGCGATCGCAAAGCCGGTTACGTCACGCAAACGGCCCTTTAGCGAGTTGTTTAACGTGGCTGCAAGCCGACCGGCCAAATCACCACGGAACTGTTCCCGTTCTTCTAGAACTCGCGCGGGCCGGCGTCAACGGCCACCTATTGCCGCCGCCTCTCGACATTCGCGGCTACGGCTTGTATTTCCGCTGCGGCCTCCGGACGGAGGCATTCTCGACGGATTTGCGACATGGACAAGACAGCGGACAAGGCACGGCCAACGCCCCGCGCGGGCATCATGGACATCGACGCCTATGTGCCGGGCAAGAGCACGGCGCCGGCCGGCGTCGCCAAGGTCCATAAATTGTCGTCGAACGAGAACCCGCTCGGCCCGTCACCGAAAGCAATCGAGGCCGCGCGCGAGGTCGCTGCCAAGCTTGATGTCTATCCCGATGGCACCGCCCGCCGGCTGCGCGAGGCGATCGCCGAAGTGCATGGCCTGAACCCGGCGAACATCATCTGCTCCAACGGTTCTGACGAGATCCTCGGCCTTCTGGCCCAGACCTATCTGGCGCCCGGCGATGAGGCCATCATCACCGAACACGCCTTCATGATCTACAAGATCTACATCCAGTCGGCCGGCGGGACACCGGTGACGGTCAAGGAGACCGACGAGCGCGCCGATGTCGACGCGATCCTCGCCGCGGTGACGCCGCGGACCAAAATCGTCTTCCTTGCCAATCCCAACAATCCGACCGGCACCTATCTGCCGTTCCAGGAGGTCCGTCGCCTGCATGCCGCGTTGCCCGGCAACGTGCTTCTGGTGCTCGATGCTGCCTACGCCGAATATGTCCGGCGCAACGATTATGAGGCCGGCATCGAGCTGGCGGGCAGCGCGCAGAACGTTGTCATGACCCGCACCTTCTCCAAGCTAGGCCTAGGCGGCGCGCGCATCGGATGGATGTACGGTCCCCTGCACATTGTCGATGCCATCAACCGCATCCGCGGCCCTTTCAATGTCAACGCAACCGCCATCGAGGCCGGCATTGCCGCCATTCGCGACCGCGCGCATGTCGAGCGCAGCGCCGTGCACAACGAGACATGGCTCACCTGGCTGAATGAAGAGCTGACGAAGCTTGGTCTCAGGGTGACACCGAGCGTTGGGAATTTCGTTCTCATCCATTTCCCTGAGGACAAGAAGCACTCGGCAGAAGCGGCGGACGAGTACCTCACGCAGCGCGGCTATATCTTGCGACGGGTTACCGGCTATGGCTTTCCCAACGCGCTGCGCATGAGCGTCGGCATCGAAGAAGCCAATCGCGGCGTGATCGACGCCCTCACGACATTCCTGAAAAGCTGAAGACATGACATCACCGATGTTCGAGAAAATCGCGCTGGTCGGCATCGGCCTGATCGGCTCGTCGCTGGCCCGCATCATCCGCCGCGAGGGCCTCGCCCGCCATGTCGCCATCGCGACGCGCAGCCCGGCCACGCTGGCGCGTGCGAAGGAACTCGGTCTCGGTGAGTCCTACACCACGGACGCAAAAGAAGCGGTTCGCGATGCCGACCTCATCATCGTCTCGGTGCCTGTGGGATCGTCGGGCGAGGTGGCGCAAGAGATCGCGCCGGCGCTGAAAAAGGGTGCCATCCTCACCGATGTCGGTTCGACCAAGGCCTCCGTTATCGCGCAGATGCAGCCCCACGTGCCGGACGGCGTGCATTTCATCCCCGGACATCCGCTGGCGGGTACCGAGAAGTCGGGACCGGATGCGGGTTTCGCCGAGCTGTTCGAAAACCGCTGGTGCATCTTCACGCCGCTGTCGGGCACCGACCCGCAGGCACTGGAAAAGCTGTCTGAGTTCTGGCGGCGCTGCGGCTCGAACATCGACACGATGGACCCGCAGCATCACGACATGACGCTGGCCATCGTCTCGCATCTGCCGCACATCATCGCCTACAACATCGTCGGCACCGCCGACGACCTGGAATCGGTGACAAAGACCGAGGTCATCAAATATTCGGCCTCGGGTTTCCGCGACTTCACCCGTCTTGCCGCCTCCGACCCGACCATGTGGCGCGATGTGTGCCTGCACAACAAGGACGCCATCCTCGAAATGCTGGCGCGCTTCTCGGAGGATCTGGCTTTCCTGCAGCGGGCGATCCGCTGGGGCGACGGCGACAAGCTGTTCGACCTCTTCACCCGCACGCGTGCCGTGCGCCGCTCGATCATCGAGGCCGGCCAGGACATTGACGTGCCGGATTTTGGCCGGCAGGCGGTCGAACACCCCGTCAAGAGCTAAATCCGTTTCAGGCAGGCCATGTCGCCGCGACCATGGCCATTGTCTCGGCACGATCCGGCGCGCCCAGCCGGCCGCCGAAGCGCTGGCATTTGAGCGCGGCAGCAGCACTGGCAAAGCGCAAGGCCTGCTCGATCGGCATGGCTTCGGCGAGCCCAACGGCAAAGGCGCCGTGAAAGATGTCGCCGGCGGCCAGCGTGTCGATGGCCTTGATCTTCGGCGCTGCGATGTGGCGCACGCAGCCGGCGGAATGGTCATGCCACCAGCTTCCCGCCGCGCCGCCGGTGACCGCAACGAAGGCATCGGTGCGGCTGGCTAGGTCGGCACAGGCGGTTTCAGGGTCCAGCGCATGGCCACAGACGATGCGGGCGGCCGTCTCCGAAGCGACGATGTGCGAGGCCAGCGGCAACAGAAGCTCCAGCACTTCGAGCGGCGCTGTGTCGGCATCGAGGATCGCCGGCCTGCCGGCGCCGCGCGCGGCGGTCAAGGCAAGGGCGGCAGCGCCCGGCCAGCGCACATCGACCAGAACGGCGTCAAAGGCGGCAAGGTCTGTGACGGGCAGCGTCTCGGGATCAGCCTGCGTCTTCGGGTCGTAGAAAGGCACGATAACGCGCTCGCCATGGGTGTCTACCAGGATCGAGGCCAGCGCCGAACGCGCACCTTGAACGCGGCGGACAAAACTACAGTCGACGCCCTCGGCCGCTACGCCGGCCAGCAGCTGGTCGCCGATGGCATCGTCACCCGCACTTGCCCACAAAAACACCTCGGCGCCGAGACGGTGTGCGGCGCAGGCGGCACTTGTCGCCATGCCGGCGGCGAGCTGGACGCCGTCCGAGGCGATGAACTTGCCCTGATGCGTGGGCAGGGTCTCGACGCGCAGGATGGTGTCCAGCGTCAGCGCGCCGACACTCAGCAGTTTCACCGGCCGGCTCATGTGTTGTTGGCTTGGCTAGGCATGGATCTTCCCCCGAAAGCGGTTCCCGCCTTTGGGATCATGGTCTAGTCGAGCGGCTTGATCTTGCCCAGCGGAATGAAGCCGAGCGAGGCCTTGCCCTTCACCACCTTGAGCGGCATCGTCGGTTCGTTGCCGAGCAGCGCCAGGCCGGCAAAGCCTTGTTCGATCTGGCTCTTCTGCTCGGGGATGGCGGTGGCGAGGATTGCCGCCACGGCTTTGGGATCCTTGAGCTTGATCGTCAGGTCGGCGTTGACCAGGCCTTTGGCGTCGACCGATACCGGGCCGGAAACGGTGATGCGCGCGGTTCCCGACGACAGATCGAGCTTGTGGATGTCGGCCGCCTGGCCGCGCAGGCTCCTGGCCTCGGTTCGTATCAGCGCCACGCCGTCCTTCAGCGTCGCGTCGCCGCTGCCGTCGAGTGGCGGCAGCACGCGCCCGCCGATCGCATCGGCATCGATCTCAAGATCGGTGAAGTTTCCGACATAACCAAGGTCCTGGCCATCGGGGCGCAACTCTCCTGCCGCGGTCCCAGCGCTGAACAGAGATACCGGATCGGTGTCATCGGCCGGATCGGTCTGGCCGGACAGTCCCTCGGCCTGCAGCGAAATGCTACGGGGCAAGGGCCAGGACAGCTTTGCACCGGCCTGCAGTTTGTCCCAGTCGATCCAGAGCGGGGGCATTCCGGGCACCGATGTGCGCAGCGGTCCGCGCAACTTCGCGGCGGGCGACAGCGGGCGGATGAGTTCGGCCAGAAAGTTGAAGCTGCCGGTCGAGGCGGCGACGTTCCTGGCGTCGTCCTCGTAAGCCAGCGTATCACAGGAAACGGCAAAGCTCAGGGGATAGCCGCTAACCGTAAGGTTGGCGCAGCCGGCTTCGATGCCTTTGGTGTTCAGCTGCGCCACCGCCTTGTCGGCTTCGGTTCTGACGCGGCTGGCAACATAGAACCATACCGCGCTGTAGGCGCCGAACAGCATCACGACGAAAGCGGCGAGCCAGAACAGCCGGCGGCGAAATTTTGACGGACGCTCGTCAGTTGACGTCATGCTGCGGCTTTCATTAACGCGGCGTGTTGCGGGTGGACTGTGGTTTACGCAACAAGCAAATAGGCAGAAGGGCACCGATTCCGATGCGGTGTCGTCACTCTCGTGCAATCAGGCTTGGCGATATGGGCGATTTTTGGGTTTTTGGCTACGGCTCGCTGATCTGGCGGCCGGGATTCGCGCATGTCGAGACCCGCCGCGCGCGCCTTTACGGCTATCGCCGGTCGCTCTGCGTCTATTCCTTCGTGCATCGCGGCACGCGTGAGCGGCCGGGCCTGGTGCTCGGCCTCGATCGCGGCGGCTCCTGCATCGGACTGGCG
The DNA here is from genome assembly GCF_057784295.1 of Mesorhizobium sp. CNPSo 4688. Lineage (NCBI taxonomy): Bacteria > Pseudomonadati > Pseudomonadota > Alphaproteobacteria > Hyphomicrobiales > Phyllobacteriaceae > Mesorhizobium > Mesorhizobium sp. CNPSo 4688. The sequence continues at coordinate 94,588 of NZ_JBWLUY010000010.1, read as the reverse complement.
TTTCGCGTGCCCGGTGAGTTGCGCGATGAGGTGCTTGCCTATCTGCGCGAGCGCGAACTGGTGACCAGCGTCTACCTTGAGCGTGTGCTCGACATCCGCCTCGACGGCGGCGAAACGGTCCCAGCGGTTGCCTATATCGTCGACCGCCAGCATCAGCAGTATGCCGGCGGTCTCGATGCGGCGCATGCGGCAAGCGTCGTCCGCGGCGCCATCGGCCAGTCCGGAAATAATGAGGACTATGTGCTGAGCGCGGTCGAGCACCTCGAAGCGCTCGGTATCAGCGATCACTGGCTGGAAGAGGTGGCGAAACGGGTCGCGCCTTTGTGAAGCGCTGGTCCGCTGGAAAAATTGGCTGAGGCCTTTGACCTCGGCGTGGCGAGACCTAGCTTAGCTGCGGCCCGAAGCATTCGGGGTCGCCCGCCGCCAGCCTCACGGAGCCAGATCTTGCAGAAACGCCGTCTCGGTCAAACCGACCTTTCCATCGCGCCGCTGGTTCTGGGCGGCAATGTTTTCGGCTGGACCGCCGACGAGAAGACCTCCTTCGACCTGCTCGACCGGTTCGCCGGCGCCGACATCAACGCCATCGACACGGCCGACGCCTATTCGCGCTGGGTGCCCGGCAACAAGGGCGGCGAGTCCGAGACGATCATCGGCAAATGGATGAAAAGCCGCGGCAACCGCGACAAGATCGTCGTCATTACCAAGGTCGGCTCGGATATGGGGCAAGGCAAAAAGGATTTGTCGGCCGCCCATATCGAGAGGGCGGTCGAGGCATCGCTGAAGCGGCTGCAGACCGACGTCATCGACCTTTATCTGTCGCATTGGCCTGATCCGACCACGCCTTACGAGGAAACGCTCGGCGCCTACGAGAAGCTGCTTGCCGCGGGCAAGGTCCGCCATATCGGCGCCTCCAACCTCGACGCTGGCCAGTTGCGTGCGGCGCTCGACGTGGCCAGCCTGCGCGGGCTGCCGCGCTATGCCGTGCTGCAGCCGGAATACAACCTTTACGATCGCTCATCTTTCGACGGGCCGCTGCATGATCTGTGCGCGGCGGAGGATATCGGCGTCATCACCTATTTCGCTCTCGCCAAAGGGTTTTTGAGCGGCAAATACCGCAGCGAGGCCGATCTTGGCAAAAGTGAACGCGGCGGTGGCGTGAAGGGCTATCTCAATGCGCGCGGAATGCGCATTCTTGCGGCACTCGACGCTGTGTCGGCGCGGCATTCGGCCAGCCAGGCGGAAGTCGCGCTCGCCTGGGTGATGGCGCAGCCCGGCATCACCGCGCCGATCGCCAGCGCCACGACGCTCGATCAGGTCGACAGCCTGATGCGCGCAGCATCGCTGAAGCTCAGCGCGGAGGATCTCGCGGCGCTGGACAAGGCCAGCGCCTAGCCGCGCCACGTTCGGCACGATCGTTCAAGACGACGGCTGTCCGGCTCGCCACACTGCTCTCCACTGTCGTGGGAGAGGGAGCAGCATGGCCGCAGACATTCTTTCGCAGGCACAGCCCTGGCAGCAATTGCTGGCGCTGGTGCTGGCGGCAAGCGTCGTCATGGGCAGTCCAGGCCCGGCGACGATCAGCGTCACGGCGATAGGCGCCGCCTTCGGCCTGCGCAATTCGCTACGCTACACATCGGGGATCATTCTGGGTACAGCCGCGGTGCTGCTGGTGGTGGCCACCGGCATCACGGCGGTGCTCGCCTCGATGCCGGGGATGGCGCCGGTGCTGGCGGTCGCTTCCGCCGCCTACATCCTCTATCTCGCCTATAAAATAACGACGGCGCCGCCGCTGGCGGCACGCGACAGCGGGGCTGTGCTGCCAACCTTCCTCGGCGGCTTCCTGCTCGCCGTCGCCAATCCGAAGGCCTATGTCGCGATTGCCGCGGTCCTTGCCGGCTCCGCGACGGCGGTCGGCGCCGATGCTCTCGGCGTTCCGGCGAGGCTCGCGGTTCTCACCCTGATGATCGTCGCCATTCATGTGCTGTGGCTGCTGGCCGGCGCTGCCTTCGCCCGCACCCTGCGCCAGCCGCTGGCGTCGCGGATCATCAACCTGGTGTTCGCGGCAACGCTGGTGCTGACCACGGCTCTGGCGGCGTGGCCGTGAGCCAGAAGGTGCCGGAGATCAGGCCTTGGTTTTCGCGGCCTCGGCGAGTTCGGCCAGCCGTTTCACCGCTGTTGGCGGCATTGGCGGCGGGTTCGGCGCGCGGGAAGCTTCGATCAGCAACTGATCGCAGGCGGCTTCGGTCTCGCCGATCAGCCGGTCCATGAATTCGTCCTTGCCGAGCCCGGGCGGGATCGGCGGCAGGAAGCGAGCCTTGATGGTGCCGGGAAAGCGCATGAATTTGCGGCGCGGCCAATAGAGACCGGCGGCATGGGCAACCGGCACCACCGGCACGCCAAGCTGCGCGTAAAGTTCGACAATGCCGTATTTGTAGGCCGGCTCGTCGCCAGGTGCGCGGCGCGTGCCTTCGGGATAGATGATCAGCTGGCGCGGATTGCGTGCCATTTCCTGTCTGGTCGAGGCGACGACCTGCTTCAGCGCCTTGGAGCGGCTGCCGCGGTCGACCGGGATCATCCGCATCTTCATGATGTACCATCCGAAGAAGGGGATCCAGGTCAGCTCGCGCTTGAGGATGTAAAGCGGGTCCTGGAGAAGCGGAAAGAAAGCGATCGCGTCCCAGAACGATTGGTGTTTCGGCGCCAGGATGAAGGAGCCCTCCGGCAGGTTCTCCAGACCGGTGATGTCGCTCCTGGTGCCGGCGATCTTGTCGTAGAGCCACAGGCTGGTGCGCGACCAGAATTTCGGCACGAACCAGGCGCGGTGGCGCGGCGACAGGAAATAGTACGGGGTCCAGAGGATCATCTGGACGATCAGGTTGACGTAGAAGACGAAGTTGAACGCCAGCGAGCGGATATAGAGCATGCGGGGAAGGGCCCGTTGAGGAGGTGTGCGTTGGTTACACCAAGCGCGGGCAAAAAGGAAACTCCGCAATGACCGCAGCCAGCCCTCAGCTCACCACGCGGCCTGCAGCAGCCGCTGCTTCAGCCGCGGAGCGGCTAAATCGAGGAATGCCCTGAGTTTGACCGGCAGCAGGCCCTGGCCGGCATGGACGAGGCTCACCGGCCATGGCTGTGGCTCGAAGGGCTGCAAGACCGGGACGAGCACGCCGGAGCGTACCGCGTCGGCGATCTGGTAGGACAGCACGCGGGTCATGCCGGCGCCGGCAATCGCGGCATCGATCGCCGCTTCGGCGGTGTTGACGCGCAGCCGGGAGCGGATCGGCACGATCAGTTCGCCCTTGCCGCCAGCAAAGCTCCAGCTGGCGAGAGCGGAGGACCCCTCGAAACTGATGCACTCATGCGCAGCCAGATCTTCCGGCGCCAGTGGCATGCCGTGCGCGGCGATATAGGCGGGGCTGGCGCACACGACGCGGCGGATCGCGCCGACGCGGATGGCGACCAGGCTCGAAGGCGCAAGCTCGCCGATGCGGATGGCGAGATCGAGATGCTCCTCGGCCAGCTGGGTTATCCGGTCGGCCAGCGTCAGGCGGATGTTGACTTGGCTGTAGGCCGCGAGGAACTCTGTGACGACGGGCAGCACGTGCAGGCGGCCAAAGACGATCGGGGCGGTGATTAACAGGTCGCCGGTCGGCGTGCTGTATTCGCCGGCGGCGGTGCGCTCGGCCTCGCCGACCTCGCCCAGGATACGGCGGCAGGCGGCGAGATAGGCCTGGCCGGCATCGGTCAGCGTCAACTGCCGGGTCGAACGGTTCAGCAGGCGCGTCTGCAGATGCTGTTCGAGGTCGGAGACCTTGCGGCTGACCGTCGCCAGCGGAATGCCGAAACGGCGACCGGCAGCGGACAGGCTGCCGGCTTCCACAGCAGCGACGAACAGCGACATGGCTTCGAGGCGATCCACGGCTTCTTCCGGAAATTGGAAGGATAGGTTGCGAATATGCCATCTACATCCGGAAGATGGAAGCCTCTACATCGGAGCAGACAATGGCCAGAGATTTGGCCTCGCGGAGTCTTTCATGAACGCGCATACCTTCACCAGCGACGTCGCCTTCACACCGACGGTCAAGGCAATCCAGACCCGTAAGGGGTCGCGCAGGGGTTATGCCAGCGCCGAGGAGCGCGGCGGATGGCGCGCCCATATCACGCCGGACCTCGCTGACTTCATCGCGGCGCAGACCAGCGTCTTCCTGTCGACGGCCAATGTCGACGGCCAGCCCTATATCCAGCATCGCGGCGGGCCTGCCGGCTTCCTCAAGGTGCTGGACGAGAAGACCATCGGCTTTGCCGATTTCTCGGGGAACAGGCAGTTCATCACCCAAGGCAATCTTGCCGACAACAACCAGGCCTTCCTGTTCCTGATCGACTATGCGCATCGGCAGCGCGTCAAGATCTGGGGCACGGCGCGCGTCGTCGAGGACGATGCCGAACTTTTGGCAAAGCTGATGCCGCAGGACTACAAGGCGCGCCCCGAGCAGGTCATCCTGTTCACCGTCTCGGCCTGGGACGCCAATTGCCCGCAGCATATTCCGCAGCGTTTCGAGGCCGCCGATGTGGCGGCGGCCCTTGCCGAACGCGACAAGCGGATTGAGCGGCTCGAACAGGAGATTGCGCGGCTGCGCGGCGCCTCGGACGGCGCGGCCAAGGGGTAATCGACTCAGTCCTTTGCGGTCGAAACCTCGGCCAGCGCGACGCTGTCGGCGGTCTGGCGGACCGGGACGATGCCGCGCGCCAGCGCCAGCAGATATTTGCTGTACTCGGTCAGAAGCACGCGCAGCGCTTCCGGTTTAGTCAGCCAGTCGCCATTGTCGAGGTTGGTGTTGACCACCGGATAGGGTTCAAGCCTGGCGCCGTGCAGCAGACGGCCCATCTCCAGCAGGCTGCGCGGCATATGATAATTGTTGGTGACGAGGATGACGCTGCCATAGGCGTGGCTCTCCACCCATTTGGCGCTCTCCTGGGCATTGCCGATCGTGTCGAGCGCGGCGCGGTCGATGTCGACGCAGCAGGAAAACAGCGCCTTGTCGCCGCCGGTCGCGGCTTGCAATTGGCGGCGGCTGGCGGAGGGATGTACGCCTGAGATCAGCAGCCGCTCGCCCTTGCCGGAGGCAAGCAGATCGAGTGCGGCGTCGAGGCGCGCCTGACCGCCGGTCAAGACGATGATCGCATCGGCCTTGGCCGGATCGGCCGGGGTGGTCATGTGGCTGACCTTGCTGGCGAACCAGCCGAAGCCGCCGGCAAACAGCGCCACCAGCAGCAGCAGACAGAGGGAGGCGAGACGCAACGCCGTCCGCAAACGACCCGGGCCGGTGCGTACACGTGAAGGCGCACCCACCACTGGCATCTGTCCAGCCGTCCCGGTCGAGTTCCGCGCGTCCATCATCCTATGGTTAATCCTGAAATGCCGCTTTGATAAGGAAAAAAGCGCACATTGCGTTACGTCGTTTTTCGATCCGTGATCGCTCCGTTATTCCTGTCCCTGGCCTCCGAACTGTTTTTCGCTTCTGCCGTCATTGCTCAGCCCGCATCCGGCTGGCGGACATCGATATCGCTAAGATAGGCGACGACGGTGGCGTGCGAGGTCGCCGCCGTCAGCCCGCCGATCACCAGCACCATCAGGCCGACGCCGAGATAGCCGGCCGATCCGATGGCGAAATTGCCGAACAAAGCGGTCGCCTGGTCGGCCTGCGGCGTTGCCATGTTGCGCGACGACCACCAGGAAAAGACGATGAAAACGAGGATCGCGGCGGCCCCGCCGGCGGCAGCGCCCTTCATGCCGGTGACCAGGAAATGCCAGCGGAATTCGCGCGCGATGAAGCGCGCCTCGGCGCCGACGAAGTGCAGCACCTCGATGATATGACCATTGCCGGCCATGGCGCCGCGGGTCGCGAACACCACCGTCAGCACCGTCGCCGACAACATCAGCACCAGCACGGCAATGCCGATGGTGACGGTGGTGCGGGCCATGGCGACCAGCCGGTCGACCCAGGTGCGGTGATCGTCGAGCGAAGCACTGGGCAGCTTGGGCGTGATCGCTGCGCGGATGGCGGCAAAGTCGGGCGGGCTGGTCTCGTCGATGGTGACGATGATCAGCCGCGGCACCGGCAGTTCGTCGATATTCAGCCCCGAGCCCAGCCACGGCTCCAAAAGTCGGGCCGTCGCATCGCGGTCGATGATCCTGGTCGCTTTCACGCCGGGGAATTCACCGGCGATCTGCGAGGCCTGGGCAAGGGCCGCCTCCATGTCGAGGCCGTCGACAGGTTTGATCTGGATCGTCGCCTCGCGCGAGATCTGGTTCTCCCAGACCGAGGCGGTGTCGCGCACCAGCGTGACGGCGCCGAAGGTCAGGCAGGACAGGAAGGTCATGATGGCGATGACCAGCACCAGAGCGCGGCCGGCAATGTTCTGCGCGGGCACGATCGGCGCCATGCGACGCTGGACGCGCTGCGGCGTACCTGCCTGCTCCGCGGCCGCTTCATGCAGCTGTTCGGCGGATAGCTCAGTCATAGATATCCAGCCTTCCGCCGGCCAGGATCATGCGTCGCGCGTCGACCTGCTCCATCAGACCGAGGTCGTGGGTGGCGATCACCACCGCGGTGCCGAGACGGTTGAGCTCGATGAACAGTCGCAGCAAACGGCGTGCCAGCGGCGGGTCGACATTGCCGGTCGGTTCGTCGGCGAGCAGGATCTCGGGCTGTTCAATCAGCGCGCGGGCAATCGCGGCGCGCTGCTTTTCGCCGCCCGACAGGACCGGCGGCAGCACATGCATGCGCTCGCCGAGACCAACCCATTTCAAAAGTTCGGTGACGTCGGTGCGGTAGCTCGCTTCCTCGCGGCCGCGCACGCGTAGCGGCAGAGCGACATTCTCATAGGTGGTCATGTGGTCGAGCAGGCGGAAATCCTGGAACACCACGCCGATGCGACGCCTGAGATGCGGCAGTTCGGCGCGCGAGATGCGCGAGCGGTCCTTGCCGAAGATGGTGATCAGCCCGCGCGTCGGCTTCAGCGACATGAACAGAAGGCGCAGCAGCGTCGTCTTGCCGGCGCCGGAGGGCCCGCTCAGGAACTGGAAGGAGCTCTCCGGAATGTGCAGGGAGATGTCGCGGAGGATTTCCGGACCCATGCCATAGCGGAGGCCGACATTTTCAAAGCGGATCACGTGCGACGACCTGAAATGTGTGGCGGCGGCGTGCCAGCCCTTTCTGTCCAACGACCATCGGCCGCCATGGTTAACCGACGGTTAATTTTCGCTGTTTTTGAATGCGTCACAAGGGTTCCGGTGGGGAAGCGTTAACCATTTCCATTTACGCAAAAGAAACGAAGAGCGAACAGCGGGGCCATGATGGCTGAGCAACGAACCGCGCGCCCGGTTTCCGGCGAAATCATGACCGGGACAAGTGTCGCGCCGGAATTGCGTCCTTTGGCGACCGACATCGTCGATGCCGATTATGAGGTGCTGCCACGCGGTGTCTCGAGGGCGGATGCCATCCAGCCGCCTGCGCGCAACGTGGCCACACCGTCGATCGAAGGCATGGAGATGCTGCGCAAGCCGGAAGCCGCAACCGTGCGGCCGCCGGCGTCGCGAGGCGGGCCGATCTTCTGGATCGCCGGCGTCGGTGCGGCGCTCGCCGCCTTCTGGGTCTCGGGCGGCCACGCGCTGGTGCGCCAGACGCCGTTCTGGACAGTCGAACAGCCGGCGGGCGCCGTACTCAGCATTGCCGGCGTCACCTCGCATGTCGACGCTTCCGGGTCCACCCCGGTGCTGTTCGTCGATGGCGAGGCCGTGAATGACGGTGTGAAGGCGGGACCATTGCCGCCGCTGGAAATCCGCGTTACCGGCAACGACAGCCGCATCACGCGCTATACGTTGGGGACATCCCGTCGTTCGCTGGCGCCCGGCGAAAGATTCGGCTTTTCCAGCCGTCTCGACGTGCCTAGAAACGGTGTAAAGGCCGTCTCGGTCACTTTCGCCGGTTAGGCGATGATCTCTCGGAAAGGTTATTGATGCCAGTTGTGCGCGGCAAGGACATCGAAGTCCTGTTTTCGGCGTCCGCGATCGCGCGGCGCAATCTTGAACTCGCCAAGGAGATCGCCGAGCACGACTATCACGACCTGCTGGTGATTTCGGTGCTGAAAGGTTCCTTCATCTTTGCCGCGGATCTCATTCGCGCCATGCACGATGTCGGGCTGTCGCCGGAGGTCGAGTTCATCTTCATCTCCAGCTATGGCGCCGGAACCACCAGCGGCGAGGTGAGGGTGCTGCGCGACATCGACAATGAGGTCGCCGGCCGCGACGTGCTGTTGATCGATGATATTCTCGAATCAGGCAAGACGCTCTCCTTCACCCGCAATCTGATGCTGTCGCGCGGCGCCAAAAGCTGCGCCATCGCGGTGCTGCTCGACAAGCGCATGCGTCGCCAGACCGAGCTGAACGCCGATTATGTCGGCTTCGACTGTCCCGATTATTTCGTCGTCGGTTACGGCATGGATGTCGCCCACGCTTTCCGCGAATTGCCGTTTGTCGGCGTCGTGAAAGGCGACGCCTGAGAAAAGACCTCCGACGCTTCAAATTTTCAGAAAAAGTCAACTTTTGCCCGCCAAATTCCGGCCCATGGCAAAGCTTCTGATCGTCGAGGACGATGAGTCCGTCCGTACCCTCGCCGCCCGCGCGCTCGAACGCGCCGGGCATTCAATCGACATTGCCGCCGATGGCGCGCAGGGGCTGGCGATGATCAGCGCGGCGGGCGGCGGTTACGACCTCGTCGTCTCCGATATCCGCATGCCGGAGATGGACGGTATCGAGATGGCGATCGCGGCGGCCAGGCTTTTCCCGGCGATGAAGATCCTGCTGATGACCGGCTATGCCGACCAGCGCGAGCGCGCCGAGGAGTTGAACGGCATCATTATCGATGTGGTGCAGAAGCCTTTCACGCTGGCCGAAATCCGCTCCCGCGTCGAACAGGCGCTGGCCTGCTTTGCCTGACACTATTCAAGCCGCATCCTGAGTTGCGGCTAGGACCGGGGTGCTCCGGCGCCGTTCGGTGTTGAGCGCGAGCAAGCCGGCGCCGATGATCAGCGCCGCCCCGATGGCGGTGGTCGAGCGCGGCACCTCGTTGAAGAACAGAAAGCCCCACAGCGGCGACCAGATGATCCCCGTGTATTCGAAGGTGGCCACGCGGTTGGCCGGCGCCAGCCGGTAGGCCTGCGACAGAAGAATCATGCCGGCCGAGGCGACGAAGCCGCAGGTCGCCATCTTGAGGAAATCCGGCGTCGTCGGCCAGACCCACGGCCGCACCAGGAATTCGAGGCTGGGGTGGACAGCATGGGTAATGCCGGCAAGCCAGAATGTGCCGGCAACCGCGGCAGCGCCGACGAGGTAGGCGCCGTTCTGGTAGAAGGCCATGACGGTGGAGGATTCGGTGTCGCCGATCTTGCGCGCCATCAGCTGCGAAAAGCCGTAGAGCAGCGCCGAACCCAGTGACAGGAAGGCCGCCGAGTCGAAGAGGCCGGCGCCCGGGCGCAGCATCACGACCACGCCCAGCATGCCGATCAGCACGGTGGCGAGCGTCTGCCAGGACACGCGTTCGTCGAGATAGGGTCCGGCCATCGCCATGATGAACAGCGGCGCCATGAAGTAGAGCGCCACCGCGTCGGCCAGCGGCAAGGCGGCGATCGCCAGATAGTAGACGGTATAGGAGCTGAACTGGATGAAGGCGCGGATGGTCAGCAGGCCAAACCGCTTCGAGGCGATGGCCCGCAGGCCGACATCGGCGCGGACGAGAACGATCAGAATCGGCAGGGCGACGATCGAGCGGATCCACATCACCTCGGTGACGGGATAGCCGCCCGATACCGCCTTGACCAGCGGGTCCTGGAGCGAGAACACCAGCACGCCAAGGCACAGGCTGATGATGCCGAGAACGATCCGGTTGCGCATGTCGTTGCTGCCGGCCCCTTGCCTGAAGTGCCCGCAGCCGCCCGGCTGCGGGGTAAAAAGAACCCGCCACCGTTTCGGGCAGCGGGTATGAGTGAGGACTCTTCGATTGGTCCGCAACCGATTTCGCGGCCGCATATCCAATGGGTAGGCTGACTATCGTCCGGCGTTTGACATGTTGCAAACGAATTGGAATGATACCAGCAATCAAATTTTCTTATGACGGATTCGATGCGGCCAGCCCTCGACAGCGATCTTCTGCGCACCTTCGTCGCCATTGCCGAAGCCGGCAATTTCACCCGGGCGGCGGAGCAGGCCGGCCGCACCCAGTCGGCGGTGTCGATGCAGATGAAGAAGCTCGAGGAGCTGGTCGGCGACAGCCTGTTCGAACGCGGCTCGCGCGGCGTAGCGCTGACGCGCCGTGGCGGCGAGCTGATCGTCAATGCCCGCCGTATCGTCTCGCTGCTGGACGAGACGGCGGCGTCGATGGCGGCGGCCCCTCTCGGCGGGCCGGTGCGGATAGGCATTCCCGAGGAATATGGCCATGCCATCCTGTCGCGCGCGCTCGGCGCCTTCTCGAAGCGCCACACCAAGGTTGAGGTCACGGTGCGCTATGCGCATTCAGGCGCGCAGCTGGCCGCACTTGCCGCCGGCGAGCTCGACCTCGCCGTGGTCTTCGAATGGCAGGATCCCGGCGGCGGCGAGGTGCTGATGCACGATCCGACGGTTTGGGTGACATCGAGCCTGCATCACATGCATGAGGAGCGGCCGGTGCCGATCGCGCTCTACAACCGGGCCGGCTGGTGCAAGGACTTCGCTATTAAATCGCTGGAGCAGTGTGGGCTGGCCTACCGAGTCGCCTATACCAGCGACACCACCGGCGGGCTGAAGCTTGCCGTCACTTCTGGCCTTGCGATCGCGCCGATCTCGCACAGCAACATTCCGGACGGCTGTCGGGAGCTCACTGCCGCCGACGGGTTCGGCCACATCGACTCCTCGAATGTGGTGATGCATCGCAACCCAAACGCGTCAGGCGAGGCGATCGACGGCATGCAGGAAGCGATCCGCGACGCGTTCGTCAACAGGTCCGATTAGAGAGGCTCTTTCCTGGAACTGCTTAGCCTGTCGCATCCTCGTAGAAATGCAGGCGATTGCCGAAGGGGTCACCGACCGTCACTTCACGGCTCTCCCACGGCGTGGTTTCGAGACCCGGCCGGGCGTAGCGGTATTTCTTGCCGATCAGTTCGCGATGCAGCGCCGCTATGTCCTCGACCTTGATGCGCATGGCTATGCCTGGAGCGCCGTCGCCATGATGTTCGCTCAGATGCAGCACGCAGCCGTCGCGGATTACACCCATGTAGAGCGGCGCATTGTCGTCGAAGCGGTGCTCGAACTCGACCTCGAAGCCGAGGAAGTCGAGATAGAATTCGCGCGCCTTGGCGATGTCGAAGATGCGCAGGATGGGCGTTACGGCACCGAGTTTCGGCATGGCGCTGATACCATTCAGTTCGACGGATGTTGCCTTGGAGGCTACTTCAGCTCCAGCAGCCGCTCGAGATAGCTGCGCTCGATGTCGGGGCTGAGCGCGTTGCCGAGCCGCTTGCGGATTGCTTCGAGGATCTGGCGAGCACGCTGCACGTCGATCTCGTCGGGCACCTTCACGGAATCGCCGAAATCGGGTCCGCGGCTGGCGCGTGGCCGACCCAACGGATCGCGGTCGGCGTCCTGCTGGCGGCCGCCCTCCTGGCTTCCGCCCTGGTCGCCCTGCATCGCCTGCAGCTGCTTCATCATCTCCTTGGCGCCCTTGCGCAGCGCTTCCAGCGCACGACCCTGATGGCCAACGGCCTGGTCGCCTTCACCTTCACCAAGCGACTTTTCGGCATTGCCCATGGATTTGCCGGCCTCACCAAATCCTTCATTGGGCTGCATGCCCATGCCTTCCAGGCCCTTCTTCAGCTTGTCGAGTTCGCTTTGCAGCTGACCCTGGCCTTCCTGCAGCTGCTTCATCGCATCGGCGAATTCCTGCGCCGTCATCGGCTTTTTGCGGGCAAGTGGATCGCGATCGTCACCGGGGCCGGGTTTGTCCTGATCCTGTCCGCCGAGCTGCTGGTCGCCATCCTGTTGCTGGTCTTGATCTCGTTGGCCCTGGCCGCGCTGCATCTGGTCCATGCGGTAGGTGTCGTTCATCATCTCCTGCTGGCGGCGCATGATCTCACCCAGCTTGTCCATCTGCTGGCGCATCTCGCTGTCCTGCTCGCCGCCTTGCTGCTGACGGCCGGCCTGCAGGTTGTTCATCATGTTTTCCAGCTGCGACAGCAGCTCCTGCGCCTTGTCGCGGTCGCCTGATTTCGCCAGGTTCTCGATCTGGTCCATCATGCGGTCGATGTCGCTCTGGCGTAGCTCGCGGCCGTTCTGCTGCATCTGCGGCGCGTTCGGGTTCTGCTTGGCGCGTTCGGCGAATTCCTGCAGGAATTCGTTCATCGCCTCGCGCAGTTCCTTCATCGCCTTTTCGATCTCTTCATCGCTGGCGCCACGCTTGATGGCGTCCTGCAACGCCTGCTGCGCCTGGCGCAGCCGCTTTTCCGCCGCCGACAGATTGCCTTCCTCGATGCCCAGCGCGATTTCCCAGAGATAGGCAACCTCGCTGCGCAACTGGTCATCGCCGTCGGACATCTTCAGCCGGCTGCGGGCGCTCATGATGGCGAGGTAATGCGACATGTTGTCGAACGTGTCTTCGGGCCGAAGCGTGATCGCGTCCATCAGGTCGAGCACCCGCGGCTTGGCTTTGGCGTCGAGCGCCAGCAGGCGGCGCTGCTCGATCACCGCCCGCGCCAGCGGGTTGGCGAAGGGCCGCTCGGGCATCACAATCGTCTTGGTTTCGCTGGTCGCGGTGTGTCCGGCATCGTCGGTGGCGACAAGCGACAGCTTGACGCTGGCGCCGGCCCAGACATGTTCAGTGAGGTCCTTGGTCGTCTTGGCGGCATTCGCCTTGCCGCCGCGGCGCGGCAGCGCCAATGGCATCTCAGGCGGGCCGTAGAGCGGATGCACATCGGGCGCTGCCGGATCGGCCAGCGCGAAAACCGCCTTGGCGGTGGCCGCGCCATAGTCGTCGTCAATCTGGTAGTTGAGCTCGAAGGCGCCGTTCACGGCGCGCTTGGGCTCGCCGACGAAGCGGATCGTCGGCGGCTTGTCGGGGATCACCGCGAAAGCCCATTGGCCGAGATCGGCTTCGCCCGATTTCAGCGTCAGCGTGCCGTCGGACGTCAGCTTGCCGGTGAACTGGCGCAGCTTGGGCGTCGCCGGGTTGACCGCCGCTGCCTTGATCGCTGCTGCCTGCGGTCCCGTCGGGTCGATGGCGCGGGCATTGCCACCCTTGTCGGCGAAGCTTAGCGTTTCCTCGCCGGAGCCGCCGGTGACCCGCAGCGAGACGTCGCTGCCCTGCGGCACGGTGAAGGCGGCGGTCGCCTGCTTGGCGTTGCTATCGAGAACTGGCGTGGTCAGGAAGATGGGCGGCTTGCCGGTATAGGCCGGCGGGGTCACCCAGGCATCGATGCGCGGCGGCACGATGTCGCGCACCGCATGGGCACGGAAACCATCGGAGAGCCTGCCGCCGGACGGTCCGAAAGAAAAGGCGAAAGCGGTGACCAACAGCAGCGCCGCCACGGCGCGCAGCCCCCACGGGTCGCGTTCCGGCACGCGGGTACGCGGCAGATCGGCGCCAAGATCGCCGAGTTTGCCGGCCATGCGCTTTTGGTGCTCGCGCCACAGCGCCTGGGAAAAGATGCTTTCCTTGCCGCTCGGACGGTCGGTCTGCACCAGCACCGGGCTGTGCTGCAAGTGGTTGGCCGCCTCGATGCGACGGTCGACCTCGGCGGCGGAGGGAAGCTTGAAGAAACGCAGCGGATAGAGCGCTGCAAGCGCGGCAATGCCGAACGCCACGACCAGGACAATGCGCGCAACGTCAGGCAGGCGTGGGAAAAGGCCGAGCCAGGAGAGGCTGAGGAACAGGCTGGCGACGATGAGCAGCGGCAGAAGCAGCGGCCAGCCGCGCTCGACAGTCATCGAGATCCGTGTCGCCAGCCGGCTTAGAGCAAGCCGTCCGGCTAGGCTGCGATCGCCGCTGGAAATGGGGCTTTCCGTCATCGGCCCTTCCTGCCCGGGCGGGATAGCCCGGACTCAACAAGCAGAAGTTTACCAGCAAACACGGCAAAGGCGAGGCGGTTCCGGAAAACTTGAAGAGCTTTGGCGGGTTTCCACCCGCAATTCAGTCAAAGCAAGAATCAGAATTTCGCCGGATCGGTGTTTGAGCCGCAGACCAGGACCGCGATCCGTTCGCCCGGCGCCGGCGTGTAGCGGCCGGACAATAGCGCTGCGAAGGCTGCGGCGCCGCCCGGCTCGGCGATTATCCGCACCCGCTCCCACAGTGCCTTCTGCGCGGCGATGATGGCGTCGTCGGTGACCAGGATGGAGCGCTCGACGAAGGCTTCGGCGATCGGAAACATCATCTCGCCAACGCGCTTGGGCGCCAGCGAATCGGCGGCAACGCCTTCGGCGGGCGCATCGACCGGGTGGCCGGCCTCGAAGGCGCGATGCAGCGTCGGTGCGCCTTCGGGTTCGATGGCGACGATCCTGATGCGGCCGGCAAACCAGGCGGCGATGCCACCGATCAGGCCGCCACCGCCGACGGCGACCAGCAGCGTGTCGATTTCAGGCAAGTCTTGCTCGATTTCGAGGCCAAGCGTGCCTTGGCCGACGAGTGTTTCTTCCTGGTTGAAGGCGTGGATCTGCAAGGCGCCGGTCTTTTCGGCAAAAGCCTCGCTGGCAGCGAGCGCCTCGGCATAGCGGGCGCCGCCGACGATCAGTTCGGCGCCGTAGCCGCGGATGCGCTGAAGCTTGGCCGGCGGGCTGACTTCGGGGACGAAGATCGTCGCCTTGTGGCCGAGCCGCATGGCGGCATAGGCGACAGCGGCGCCATGATTGCCGCCCGACGCCGCGACGACGCCGGCCGCGGGCACCGGCCGTTCCAGCAGATTGGTGAAGGCGCCGCGCGCCTTGAACGAGCCGGAATGCTGCAGGCATTCGAGCTTGAGGTCGACCGCCAGCGGCGGCCGGTCGAAATCGGCCATGTCGACGCGCAACACCGGCGTGTGTCTGACATAGGGACGGATGCGCGGCTCCATCGCGGCAATGCGTTCGCGCGTGATGCTGTTGCCGTTGGTCATGACCATCTCCTTGGGATTGACAGCAATTAGTAACTTGGCAAAATGGCTAAATGCAAGAGGTTGATGTCTTCAAGGCGATCGCCAACGAACGCAGACTGCAGATCCTCGACTGGCTGAAGGATCCGCGGGCGCATTTCCCGGCCCAGGCGGACGGCGATCTGGTCGAGGACGGCGTTTGCGCGCTACTGATCGCAGAGAAGCTCGGCATTACGCAGGCGACGCTCTCCGAGCATATGCGCGTGCTTACCCAGGCCGGCCTGCTGCGCCCCAAGCGCATCAAGCAATGGACGTTCTACCGCCGCGACGAGGACAAGATCGCCGACACAAGGATGCTCATCCAGAACCGGCTATAGCGCAGCCGGCGCGGCGGCTTCTATGCGAGCCAGTCGGGCACTGAATCCAGGCCGATCAGTTCGTCATAGGTCTGGCGCTGGCGCACGACATGAAAGCGGTCACCGTCGACGAGAACCTCAGGCACCAGAAGCCTTGTGTTGTAGGTGCCGGATTGCACCGCGCCATAGGCGCCGGCCGTGGAGACGACAATGAGATCGCCAGACTTCAGCCGCGGCAGGTCACGATCGAGGCCGAGATAGTCGCCGGTCTCGCAAACCGGGCCGACGACATCGACCGCCATGCGCGGCGTGTCGGCCGGCGGCTGCACCACTGGCTTGATGTCGTGGAAGGCATCGTAGAGGGTCGGCCGGATCAGATCGTTCATGGCGGCGTCGACGACGAGGAAATTCTTGGCGTCGCCTTCCTTCACGAAGATCACTTCCGAGACCAGTATGCCGGCATTGCCGACGATCAGCCTGCCCGGCTCGAACATCACCTTCACCCCAAGCTTTGTCAGATGCTTCCTGACGATCTCGGCATAGGCATCCGGTAGAGGCGGCGGGCTGTTGTCGGTGCGGTAGGGGATGCCGAGGCCGCCGCCGACATCGACGTGCTCGACGGCGTGGCCATCGGCGCGCAGCGCGCCGACCAGTTCCGCCAGAAGCGCGAAGGCGTCGTCAAAGGGCTGCAACTCGGTGATCTGGCTGCCGATATGGGTGTCGATGCCGATGGGCTTGATGCCCGGCAAGCCGGCGGCACGGGCATAGACCTGGCGCGCTCTTTGCCACGGAATGCCGAACTTGTTCTCGGCCTTGCCGGTGGAGATCTTCCTGTGCGTCCTGGCGTCGACATCCGGGTTGATGCGCAGCGAGACCGGCGCCACCTTTCCGAGTGCCGTGGCGCGGGCCGACAGCAATTCCAGCTCCGGCTCGGATTCGACGTTGAAGCAGAGAATGCCGGCCTCGAGCGCGAAATCCATTTCGCGCGCGGTCTTGCCGACACCGGAAAACACGATCTTGTTGGCCGGGATGCCCGCGGCAAGCGCGCGGCGCATTTCGCCTTCCGAGACGGTGTCGGCGCCGGCTCCCAGCCTTGCCAGCGTGCGCAGCACCGCCTGGTTGGAATTCGCCTTCAAGGCGTAGCAGACCAGCGTGTCGAGCCCGGCGAAGGCATCGGCAAAGACGCGGAAATGCCGGGTCAGCGTTGCCGTCGAATAACAATAGAACGGCGTGCCGACGCTTGCGGCGATGTCTGGTATCGCCACGTCCTCGGCATGGAGCACGCCGTCGCGGTAGTCGAAATGGTTCACGAGAGTGTTTCCGGAAGTTGGAGCAAGAGACCTGGTCCAGATAAACTAAGCCGGTCTCGTCGGCTCTAGAGCAGCGGGTCGAGGATGAACTTCTTGTCCACGACCGGTTTTTCCGGCTCAGGCGGCACCGGCTGCTTGGCGCGCGCGGCGTCCTTGCGGGCCTGGACGGCCGCTTCATAGGGCGTGTCGAGACCGGCCTTGCGGCCGCAGGCGGTCACGGCAACCATGGCCGTCAGCAGCGTCATCGTCACCAAAATCCTGCTAGCGGTCATCGATCCATCCGTCCGAAACTTTTCACGTGCTGCCGCTTTTAACCGAGTTTTCGGTGCATTGCACCCCGGCATCATGCCTTGGCGATGCGCTTTTTCCAGGCGCGGATCTGCTTGCGCACTTCCGATGGCGCGGTGCCGCCGAAGCTTGTGCGGCTCTTGACCGAATTCTGCACCGCAAGCACCGAGAAGATGTCCTCGGTGATGCCCGGGTTGATCGACTGCAGGTCCTCCAGCGAAAGCTTCTCCAGGCTGACCTTCTTCTCTTCAGCCAGCGCCACCGCGCGGCCGGTGATATGATGCGCCTCGCGGAAGGGCAGGCCGAGCGTGCGCACCAGCCAGTCGGCAAGGTCGGTCGCGGTCGCGTGGCCGGAGCCGGCGGCCTTCTTCATGGCAGCGGCGTTCACCGTCATGTCGCGCACCATACCGGTCATCGCCGCCAGCATCAGATCGAGCGTTTCGGCGGCGTCGAAAACGGATTCCTTGTCTTCCTGCATGTCCTTGCCATAGGTCAGCGGCATGCCCTTCATCACCGTCAGCAGGCCGACCAGATGGCCGGTGACGCGGCCGGTCTTGCCGCGTACGAGTTCGGCGGCGTCCGGGTTCTTCTTCTGCGGCATGATCGAGGAGCCGGTGGAGAAGGAATCCGATAGCCTGATGAAGCCGAACTGCGGCGTCGACCAGATGATGATCTCTTCGGCGAGCCGAGACAGATGCGTAGCGCAGATCGCTGCCAGGCCCAGGAACTCCAGCGCGAAATCGCGGTCGGAAACGCTGTCCAGCGAATTGCGCATCGGTTCGCGGAAGCCGAGCGCCTTTGCGGTCTGGTGGCGGTCGATCGGAAAGCTGGTGCCGGCAAGGGCTGCCGCGCCCAAGGGGCTTTCATCCATCCGCTCGATGGCGTCGCGGACGCGCGAAAGGTCGCGCGAGAACATCTCGACATAGGCCATGCAGTGGTGGCCGAAGGTTACCGGCTGCGCTGCCTGCATGTGGGTGAAGCCCGGCATGACGGTTGCCGCATGCTCCTCGGCCCGCTCGAGGAAGGCTGACATCAGACCCTTCAGCGCCTCGGCGACACGGAAACACTCGTCCTTGACCCAAAGCCGGAGATCGACCGCGACCTGGTCGTTGCGCGAGCGGGCGGTGTGCAGGCGGCCAGCGGCCGAGCCGATCAGATCGGCGAGGCGGGCCTCGACATTCATGTGGATGTCTTCCAGCCGGGTCGAGAATTCGAACGTGCCGGCCTCGATCTCTTTCAGGATCGTGTTCAGGCCGTGAGCGATTTTTTCTTGATCGGCCGCCGAAATAATGCCCGTTTGCGCCAACATCTCGCTATGGGCGATCGAACCTCTTATGTCCTGCGCATAGAGTTTGCGGTCGAACGAGATCGACGCGTTGATCGCTTCCATGATGGCGGCCGGACCCGAGGCAAAACGTCCGCCCCACATCTGGTTGCTGGCCTTCTTGTCGCTCATCGCTATAACCCGTGCTCCGGAGCAGCTTTAGAATAATGGCAGACGGCAATAGATACTTCCCGGCCCCGCGCCTGATCCTTGCCGCTTTGGTGGCAGGCGTGCTGGCTGGCGCGGTCGCGGTATATGTCAGCGAGAGCGGTTCTGGCAACAACGCAGCCTCCGGCAGCGCGCCAGCGCAAGCTGCCGCCGGCGGCGGCAAGGACGACGTCGCCTGTGCCGCCAAGAGCGACCGCGCCAAGAAGGTTGCATCTGCGGCCACGGGCCAGGTTGCCGCATTGTTGCCCGCCGATCCGCCGCAATCGCTGAAAAGCCTGGCCTTCAACGGTCCCGACGGCAAGCCGATGACGATCGCCGACCATGCCGGCAAGACGGTGCTGCTCAATCTGTGGGCGACATGGTGCGCGCCCTGCCGCGCCGAAATGCCGGCGCTCGATGCGCTGCAGAAGGAAAAGGGCAGCGACGCCTTCGAGGTGATCGCGGTCAATGTCGATGCCGGCGACGATGTGAAGCCGAAGAAATTCCTCAGCGACATCGGCATCGAGAAGCTCGGTTACTACCGCGATTCGACGCTGGCGCTGTTCAACGACGTCAAGACACGCGGCCTGGCGCTCGGCCTTCCCGTCACCATGCTGATCGACGGCGAAGGCTGCCTGGTCGCCCATATGAATGGCCCGGCCGAATGGTCGGGACCGGATGCCAAGCGGCTCGTCGAGGCCGCGCTCGCGCGTTAGAACGGGTTACCGTTTCACGGAAACGGCCACCCACTCTAACTCTTTGTTTTGACGCAATTTCGGACAGAAAACCGTTTCACACTTTTCCTGAAATTGCTCTAGGCTGAGCGAAGCGCCGCCGCCGGTTCGAGCATCAGGATGCTGCCGCCGCGCGGTTTGATCGTGGCGTCGTCCTCAGCTGGCGGTGCAGTGACGCCGGTCAGTTCGCTGAACGCCTCGATCGGGCTCGGCCGGCCAAGATAATAGCCCTGGCCAATCTCGCAGGCCTCGGCGTCGAGGAATTTCAGTTCGTCCAGCGTCTCGACGCCCTCGGCCAGAACCGGCAGGCCAAGACCACGGCCAAGCCCCAGCACGGCGCGCACGATGGCCGCCACCTGGCCGTTGCTGTCGACCGATTTGATGAACGAGCCGTCGATCTTGATCTTGTCGAAGGGGAAGGCGCGAAGGTTGGACAGCGAGGAGTAGCCGGTGCCGAAATCGTCCATCGCCACACGCACGCCCAGCGCCTTGACTTGCCGCAAGGTGGCGAGCGCGCGCGGCATGTCCTTGACCAGCGCCGTTTCGGTGATCTCGAGTTCGAGCCTGCCGGGCGCTAACCCGGAGGCAAGGAGGACCTCGTGGACCTTGCGGCTGAAATTCGGGTTGTGGAGTTGCACCGCCGAGACATTGACGGCGACGGTGAGAGGGCTCTTCCAGCGGGCAGCCTCGGCGCAGGCTGTCGCCAGCACCCATTCGCCGATCTGAATGATGACGCCGCTGTCTTCGGCCACCGGGATGAAGGTTACCGGCGACACGTCACCGCGCTGCGGATGGCGCCAGCGGATCAGCGCCTCGAACCCGACCATGCGCCCGCTGCTGATCTCCTTTTGCGGCTGGTAGACGAGGCGAAACTCATTGCGCGCTATGGCTTGGCGCAGTTCGTGCTCCATCACGCGCCGGTCGCGCGCCTCGGCGCCCATCGAGGCCTCGAAGTAACGGTAGGTGTCCTTGCCTTCGGCCTTGGCGCGATAGAGCGCGGTGTCGGCGTGGCTGACCAGGGCTGTCGGCTCGTCGGCGTCGAGCGGATAAAGTGCAATGCCGATGCTGGCCGACACCAGCCCGCCGCCGACCGAAAGCCGGTTTTCCTCGCGCATGGCCGCCAGCACCGCCTCGGCGATGCGGCCGGCCGCCTGCGGATCAGAAAGGTTCGGGGCGATGATGGCGAACTCGTCGCCGCCGAGACGCGCCAGCATCTGCCCCTGGCGGAGCGCGCCGGAGGCACATAGCGCCACCTTCTGCAGCATGGCATCGCCGGCGCCGTGCCCGAACAGGTCGTTCACTTCCTTGAAGCGGTCGAGGTCGAGCAGCAGCAGCGCAAGATGCCCGCGCTTGCCGCTGCGGTTCATTGCGGCAATTTCGGCCGCGAGTCGGCCGGAGAAACTGCGGCGGTTGGGGAGCCCGGTCAGCGGGTCGAAGTGGGCGAGGCGCAGGATCTCCTGCTCGGCCTTCTTGCGTTCGCGGATGTCGCGTACTGCAACGACGCTGTGCCGCTTGCCGCAATAGTCGATGTTCCTGGCGATCAGTTCGACGGGGATGGCGGTGCTGTCATGGCTTCTCAACTCGGCTTCCAGTGCCTGTCCGCTGCAGTCGGACATGCTGGTCGCTGTGCGTTCGCCGAAAAGGTCGCCGAGCAGCATCGCGTTCAGCGCTTCCGGTGCCATGCCGGTGAGAGCGGCGATGCTGTCATTGGCGCTGACGATGCGGTTGCCGTCGCAGACAATCAGGCCCTCGACGGCGGCGTTTGCGAGGCCGTGCATACGCTCGGCCTCGAGCTTGTGACGACGGAAGCGCAGGTCGATCCACAGTGCCGCGGCTGAAAGTACCAGGATCACCAGGCTGACTGCAGCGGCGGCGAAGGCCTGCGACACCGGCTCGACCGTGAACCGCGATATCTCGATGGAGGAGTCCGGGAAGATCGACACCGCGCCCATGGCGATGAAATGCAGGGTGCAGATCGCCAGCGTCAACAGGACGGCGGCGCCGATGGTCGCCTGCATGGACGGGCGCCGCAGCACGACCAGCAGCGCCAGCGCGGCAAGGGTGACGCCTGCCAGCAGCGAGACGGCGACCAGAAGCGTGTTCCAGACAATGCGTCCTTCGACCTCGAAAGCGGCCATACCGATATAGTGCATGGCGGCGATGCCGGCACCGAGGATCGCGCCGCCGACCAAGGCGTAGTCGATACCCCGGCGCAAAGTGGCAATCCACATGCCGGCGGCTGTCAGGGCGACGGAAGCGGCGAGCGAAAGCGCCGACAGTTCCGCATTGTACGCGTTGGGTATTCCCGGAGAAAAGGCAAGCATGGCGATGAAATGCGTCGCCCAGATACCGAAGCCGGTGGAAGTGGCTGATATCATCAGCCAGGTATAGCGGTTGCGCTCGCTTGAGCGGTCGACATGGCGAAGCAGATTGACCGCCGAGAAGGAAGAAATACCGCAAATAAGGGCTGCCAGTGCGACCAGTCTCAGATCGTGCTCGTGCACGATGCAATTATAGACCGTCAGCATCTCGCCCCACCTGCTCTCCCGCAGCAATCAAGCCAACGACTTGATTAGTGCGGGACGCTTGAAGAATCGGTTATGCGCGTCACAACTACAGCGGGTTTTTCGGGTTGTACCTTGCGGCGATCTTTTCTCATTCCAGGCGGACGGTCACGAGCAGCGCTTCGTGATCGGAGCTTGGGCGGCCATCCGGAAGCACCGCGGGCAGAACTGAAGGGGCGCTTGCCGCAAGGCCACGGGTGAAGAACCAGTCGATGCGGCCGACCGGTGCCGGATTGCCGGCCTCGCGCCTCTGTGTCGGCAAATCGAGATTGTTGGCGGCCTGCCAGCCATAGCCGCGCCCGGCAAGGACGGCGAACAGTGGTTCGTGGCGTTCGACGTTGTCGATCAGCCGGCCGGGCTCCGCCGCGATGCGCGCCAGCCATGCGGCAGGATCGTTATTGCGTTGCTCATGGGTGGCGGTCAGCGTGTTGAAGTCGCCGCCGATCAGCACCGGCGCCTCGGGATCGTATCTGTCGATGGCATCGAGGAGGTGGCGGGTCTGGTCGGCCCTGCCGGCAGGATCGGTGCGGTTTTCGAGATGCACCGAGACGACCGTTACCCGACGGTCGCCGAGCTGCACCTGGCCGCCGATTGCCATGCGGCCGCCAATGCGCGGCTGGCCGCGCTCCGGCCGGAACCAGTCGCCGGCCGCGTCGAGGCGCACCAGAAAGGGCCGCTGCAAGGGCACGACGCTGGTCACGGCGTTGCCGTGGAAGCCTTCGCTGTCGGCGACTTCGCCAGTTTTTGCGTGCTCAGCCTCGTTACCGCCGCCGAGTTCGACGAACTCGACGCCATAGGCATAGGCGTGGCCGAGCCGATCAGCCAGCGCCCGCAATGGATGGCCATTGCCGGAGCGCGCCATGCCGTTGTCGACCTCGGACATAAGCACCACGTCGGGAGACTGGGCGGCAAGCGTTGTCGCTATGGCATCACCATGGCGAAGCCGCTCGACATTCCAGGCCACAACGGTCAGGGCCTCGCCGGCCTTATCGCGCGACGCCGCGCCGCCGATCTCGATCTGGCCGAGCGCGGGAATGGTAGCTGCATGACGCAGATGGGTGGCGCTGTCGCGCGGGCCTTCGCACATCGCCTGGCGGTCGGCGACGGGCACATGCGTCAATTGCTGGACCAGCATTCGTCTCTCCACTCAAGCCCCTCATCTGGCCCCTTCATCTGGCAGGATACATTAGCCGGATAATCATTCTTTCGGCCGGGGCTTTTCGCCGTTCCGAGGCGCCCTAGCTACCTAGAGCGCCGATGTGACGGTTTCATGCCGGCGTGGCCGTCGAGGAGGAGAGACTGGCTGTCCACAGGCCTGAAAGGGCACAACAGAACTGTCACATACCTTCTCTATGAGAGCGGCAAGGGACTTGCGCAAAGCCTGATGTCATCAGCCACTCAAGAGGGATAAAATCCATGTCGATCTTCAAGCAGGGCCTTGCCGCCCTTGCCGCCGGCGCCTTCAGCATCGCGCTGGCGCAGCCGGCTGCCGCGGAGCCGGTCAAATTTGATTTCTGGTTCGGCCTGTCGGGCGACCTCGCCCGCGTCGTCGATACGCTGTGCAAGAACTTCAACGCTTCGCAAGCCGACTATGAAGTCGTCTGCACCAGCCAGGGCAATTACGACGCGACGCTGCAGAACACCATCGCCGCCTTCCGCGCCGGCAAGCAGCCCGCCATCGTCCAGGTCTATGATGTCGGCACCGCTACCATGATGCTGTCGGGCGCCTACAAGCCAGCCGACAAGCTGATGGAAGAAAACGGCTACAAGATCGACTACGCCGACTATTTCCCCGGCATCGCCCGCTACTACGCGACGTCGAAGGGCGAGATGCTCTCGTTCCCGTTCAATTCCTCGACCCCGCTGATGTACTGGAACAAGGATGCCTTCGCCAAGATCGGCAAGACCGAAGCGCCCAAGACCTGGGAAGATGTCGGCGCCGACCTCAAGGCCCTGAAGGACGCCGGCTATGAATGCCCGATGGCGATCAACATCTCGGCCAATGAAAGCTGGCAGCTGATGGAGCAGTTCTCGGCGCTGCACAACCAGCCAATCGCGACCAAGAACAACGGCTATGACGGCCTCGACGCCCGTCTGGAAGTCAACAAGACCAAGTTCGTCCAGTACGTCACCGATCTGAAGAAGTGGTATGACGCCGGCCTGATCAAGATCAAGTCCAAGGACCTCGGCCAGGATATGGTCCAGTCCTTCGCCACCGGCACCTGCCAGGTCATCATGACCTCGGTCGGCGACCACGGCACCGTTGGCAAGACGCAGAAAGAAGGCATGAACTGGGATGTCGCCGAACTGCCGGTCTATGCCGGCACCGAGCGCAAGAATTCGCTCGTCGGCGGCGCTTCGCTGTGGGTGCTGTCGGGCAAGTCGGATGCGGAATACAAGGGCGCTGCCGCGTTCCTGAACTTCATCCACGACCCCAAGACGGCTTTGTTCTGGTCGACCAACACCGGCTACATCCCGGTGACCAAGTCGGGCTTCGAGTACATGAAGTCCACCGGCTTCTACGACAAGGCGCCTTACAAGGGCCGTGAAACCGCAATCGCCAGCCTGACGGCGTCCGAGCCGACCGAAGTCACCCGCGGCATCCGTCTGGGCAACTTCACCCAGATCCGCGCCGAGTTCGGCACCCAGATGCAGGCGATCTTCGCCAACAAGGTCAGCGTCCAGGAAGGTATCGACACGCTGGTCAAGAACGGCGACGCCATCCTTGAGCGCTTCCAGCAGACCTATCCGGGCAAGACTCTGCCCTGACCCCGGATACCGGTATGGCCGCCCGCCAAGAATCGACGGGCGGCCATTTCGTATCTAGCCCTCTTTGGAGCATGATCTTTTCCAAAAACCGGTACCCACTTTTTGGGACCATGCTCTAGTTCATGCAGGAAAACGGGCCGGCGGTTCAACGGCCTGGGCGGATCAATGGAAAAACGCGTTACCTTCAGCAGGTGGACTATCGGCATCCTCTTCGCGGTGCCGCAGCTGCTTTTGATCTTCACCTTCTTCTACTGGCCTGCCGGCCAGGCGGTATACTGGTCGCTGACGCTGCAGCAGCCCTGGGGAGGCGGCAACATCTGGGTCGGGCTCGACAATTTCCGCTCGATCCTGTCCAACGCCGACTACTGGAACTCGATCAGCGCCAGCCTCATCTTCGCCGGCATCAGCACCGGCCTGGCGATGTTCATCGCGCTCGTTCTTGCCGCGCTCACCGATCGCCAGCTTGCCGGCTCGCGCTTTTACCGCGTGGTGCTGATATGGCCCTACGGCATCGCCGCGCCCGCGCTGGCGCTGGCGTTCCGCTTCATTCTGGCGCCGGAAGCCGGCTTCATGGCCGTCGTCAACCAGGTCTGGCCCGGCTTCTGGGATCCCGGCCTTGACGGCGCTGATGCCATGGCTTCGATCATCGTTGCCTTTTCGTGGAAATATGTCGGCTATAACTTCATCTTCTTCCTCGCCGCGTTCCAGGCCATACCGCGCTCGCTGATCGAGGCGGCGGCTATGGACGGGTCCGGCGTCATCAGGCGCTTCTGGGACATTCAGTTCCCGTTGATCACGCCGACCATCTTCTTCCTGCTCGTCATCAACATCACCGAGAGCTTCCAGGATTCCTTCGGCATCGTCGACATCATGACCTCGGGCGGCCCTGCCAACGCCACCAATCTGATGGTCTACAAGATCTATTCGGACGGCTTCAAAGGGCTCGATTATTCCGGCGCCGCCGCGCAGAGCATCATCCTGATGCTGCTCATCATCGTGCTCACCATCTTCCAGTTCCGCTTCATCGAGCGGCGCGTGCACTACAGGTGAGATGACCATGGTAGAGCGCACTCCGTTGCTGAATTTCTTCACCCATGTGATCCTGTTCGTCGGCTTCGTATTTTGCATCGCGCCGTTCGTCATCGTGGCCATCGCCGCATCGCACAACCTCAAGGACGTCAACGACGTGCCGATGTCGCTGCTGCCGGGCAGCGACTTCTGGGTCAACATCAAGACGGCGTGGGTGACGGCCGACCTCGGGCCGAAGCTGCTCAACAGCTTCATCATGGCGACCGGTGTCGCCGCCGGCAAAGTGATCATCTCGGCGCTCACCGCCTTCTCGATCGTCTATTTCCGCTATCCCGGCCGCACCTTCATCTTCTGGCTGATCTTCGTGACGCTGATGCTGCCGCTGGAGGTGCGCATCGTGCCGACCTATGCGGTCGTCGCCAATGTGCTCGAACCCTATCAGACGATCATGGATCTTACCGGTCTATCCTGGCTGATCGAGAAGGTTTCGGGCGTGCATGTCGCGCTCAACCTGGGAATGCTCAATTCCTTTCCCGGTCTGATCTTGCCGCTGATCGCCACCGCCACCGGCACCTTCCTCTACCGGCAGTTCTTCCTGACCGTTCCCGACGAGTTGACCGAGGCAGCGCGCATGGACGGCGCCGGACCGCTGCGCTTCTTCATCGATATCCTGTTGCCGTTGTCGCGCAACAACATGGCCGCACTCGGCACCATCATGTTCCTGTGGGCGTGGAACCAGTATCTGTGGCCGCTGCTCATCACCACCGACCAGTCGCACGCGACCGCGGTGACCGAACTCAAGCAGCTCATCCCCAATGTCGGCGGCGCGCCCGAATGGCACATTGCCATGGCCGGCACGCTTATCATCATGCTGCCGCCGCTGGTCGTCGTGGTGCTCATGCAACGCTGGTTCGTGCGCGGCCTGATCGCCACCGAAAAATAAGGAGCAAACAATGGCCTCCATCACCATCCGCGACGTCACCAAGAGCTACGCCAAGATGCAGGTCGTGCACGGCGTTAGCCTCGACTTCGCGTCCGGCGAGTTCGTCGTCATTCTCGGCCCATCCGGCTGCGGCAAGTCCACGCTGCTGCGCATGATCGCCGGGCTGGAGGATATTTCCGGCGGCACGATCGCCATCGACGGCACGGTGGTCAACAAGCTCGAACCGCGCGAGCGCGGCTGCGCCATGGTGTTCCAGAACTACGCGCTCTATCCGCATATGAGTGTTTCGCAGAACATCGGCTATTCGCTGAAAGTATCGGGTGTTCCCGCCGACGAGCGTACCCAGCGCATCCAGGCGGTTGCCCGCACGCTGGAGCTCGAGCATCTGCTCGACCGCAAGCCGATGGCGCTGTCCGGCGGCCAACGCCAGCGCGTCGCCATGGGTCGCGCCATGATCCGCGAACCGAAGGTGTTCCTGTTCGACGAGCCGCTGTCCAACCTCGACGCCAAGCTGCGCGTGCAGATGCGCTCCGAAATCCGCAAACTGCACCGCCGGCTCGCCGCTACCTCGGTGTTCGTCACCCACGACCAGGTCGAGGCGATGACGCTGGCCGACCGGCTGGTGGTGATGAATGGCGGCCGCGTCGAACAGGTCGGAACGCCGGCCGAAGTCTATAGCCGCCCGGCGAGCCGTTTCGTCGCCACCTTCGTCGGCGCGCCGGCAATGAACATGCTCGAAGGCACGGTGACGCTCGACGGCCTGTCGCTGCTTGGCGACGGCCGCAAGCTCAACGTTTCGCGCACCGGCCTGCCGGTCGGCAGCAAGGTCGCGGTCGGTATCCGGCCGGAGTCCGTACGTCTGGTTGCGGCGGGCACGCCGGGCGCTCTCGAAGCGACCGTCGACCTGGTCGAAGAACTCGGCGCCGGACGCGTCGTCTATGTCGATCTCGACGGTGCACCATTCTCGGTGGTGACGTCGGAGACCGTGCATCCGGTGCCGGGCAGCACGGTCGGCCTGCAGTTCTCTGAAGCCGACCTGCACTTCTTCTCGTCGGAGACCGGCAGCCGCCTCGACGTGTTCAAGGCTTCGGTGCCGGAACCGGCACTCTGATTTTTGCAGCCATCGGCAAGCGCATTTCCGTCCGCTTCGGACGGACGGCAAAGCAATCTCCCAGGGAAAAGTTCGCATGAAAATCATCCAGGTCACCGATGTCCATCTGGGACGGCGCGGCGAGATCCGCTATGGCGCGAACCTGCATGAGCGGCTCGACCGCTGCATCGACCACATCAATGCCCGCCATGGTGATGCCGCCCTTTGTGTCTTCAGCGGCGACCTGACCGAGACCGGGGCGCCTGAAAGCTACGCCGATCTCAAATCGGCCTTGAGCCGGCTTTCGCTGCCATACCGGCTGCTGCCGGGAAATCACGACCGGCGGGCCAATCTGGTGGCGGCATTTCCCGAAAACCCGACCGACGACAATGGCTTCGTGCAGTCGGTCGTCGATACGCCGGAAGCATCGTTGCTGTTCCTCGACAGCCTGGCCGAAGGCCGCGTCACTGGCGAACTCTGTGACGAACGGCTTGCCTGGCTCGACACGCGGCTCACTGAGGCGGCGGGACGGCAGGCCTACATCTTCCTGCATCATCCGCCGGTCGAGCTCGGTCTGCCGCTGCTCGATCCGCTCGGGCTGGAACGGCCGCAGCGCTTCCTCGACCTTTTGACGCGCCATGGCAATGTCGGCCATATCTTCTTCGGCCACGTCCACCGCGACATTGCCGGCACGGTCGTCGGCATTCCGTTCACGGCGCAGCGTGGCCTGCATGCCCGCTTCATGCTCGACCTCGTCGGTGAGGAGGTTGTCGAGCAGGCGCCACCGACCTACGGCATCGTGCTCATCGACGCCGCCGCGCGACGCGTGGTCGTGCACAACAACGACTTCCTCGAGACTTGGCCGCTTTGGTCACCGGCGACGGGCCAGAGGGTTGACTAGGAGCTGATCTCGCTAGGCGAAGACGTGCGCCTTGCCGGAGACGGTCAGGCGCACGATCTCGCCGACGGCGGGCGCGTCCATGCCCGGCTTGCGCAGGATCAGCGGCGTGTTGCCGATCGCGGCTGCGTCAGGCGGATCGGGGTTGTTCAACAGCCGCACCGCAATGGTGCACATCGAGCCGGCGAACTCCGAGTCCGTCACCTCCGCGAAGATCGTGCCCGGCGGGCCCGACATGCCTTCGCGCGACGTGCGGTTCACCTGCACCTGCTCCGGCCGCAGCATGATGCGGGCGATGTCGCGGCGCTCCTTGCTATCGACGGCGATGCGGCCGAGCGAGGAGGTGGCGAAGCCGCCTGAAACCTTTGCCGGCAGGATGATGGCGTCGCCAAGGAACTCGGCGACCATCCGGTCCTTCGGCTGCAGATAGAGTTCACGCGGCGTGCCGACCTGCGAGAACTTCCCGTCACGCATGACCGCGACCTGGCTGGCGAACGACAGCGCTTCGGCCTGGTCGTGGGTGACCAGGATGGTGGTGATCCCGGCAGCTTCGAGCAATTCGGCAACCGCCTTGCGCATCGAGGCGCGCAGGCCGGTGTCGAGCGCCGAGAACGGCTCGTCGAGCAGCATCAGCCTGGGTTTCATCGCCATGGCGCGGGCGAGTGCCACGCGCTGCTGCTGGCCGCCCGAGAGCTGGTGCGGGCGGCGTTTGAGGATCGCCTTGTCGAGCCCGACCGTATAGGCAAGCTCGGCGATGCGCTCGGTGCGCTGGTCCTCGCCGCGGGCCATGCCGAAGCCGATATTGTCGGCGATGCTGAGATGCGGAAACAGGGCGCCGTCCTGCGCCACCAAGCCGATGCCGCGGCGATGCGCCGGAACCGCATGGCCGCCATTGGCCAGCACTTCGCCGTCGAGCACGACGCGGCCCTGGTCGGGCGCCTCGAAGCCGGCGATGAGCCGCAGCAACGTCGTCTTGCCGCAGCCGGACGGGCCGACAATCGCGGTGCGGCTGCCGCTGGCGACGCTGAGGTCGACGCCGGCAAGCGCGGCGACCGGGCCGTAATGCTTGGTGAGGCCGCTGATTTCGAGAAAGCTCATCGTCCGGCCATCCGTTTCGACTGGACATAGAGCAGCCAGGTCAGCGGCAGCGACATCGCCACCATGATGAAGGCGTAAGGCGCGGCGGACGCATAGTCGATCTCGCCGCTGTAGGACCAGAACGCCATGGCCAGCGTGCGCGTGCCGTTGGGCGCCAGCATCTGGGTGGCGGTCAGTTCGTTCATGATGCCGAGCGCCACCAGGGCCATGCCGGCCGCGGCCCCAGGCGCCGAAAGGCGGATCGTCGTCGACCACAGCGCTTTCAGCGGCGGCCGGCCGAGGCTGGCGGCGGCGCGTTCAAGCTCGATCGGCGCCTGCGCGATCGACGCGCGGAGGCTGATCAGAGCGCGCGGCAGGAACATCAGGGCATAGGCGACCAGGATGGTGAACAGCGTCTGGTAGAGCGGCATGGCAATGCGCACGGTGATGGTGACCAGCGCCAGCGCAATGACGACGCCGGGCAGCGAGCCGACGATGTAGTTGCAGCCCTCGAGCAGCCGCTGCAGCGGCCCCGGCGCCCGGATCGAGATCCATGCCATCGGCATGGCGGCGATGGTCGCAAGCAGGGCGCCGGCGAGCGCCAGGAACAGCGTCTGGCCAAGCGCCAGGCCGATCTCGTCGAAACGCCAGACATCGGCGCCGCCGGCGACCAGCCAGCGGCCGATGGTGACGAAGGGCACGCCGATGGCGAGCAGCGTGGTGATGGCAGGCAGAGCCAGGCAAGGCAGCGTGGCGCGTCCGAGCCTGCTGCGCTGCCGGTGGCGCGCCGCACCTGAGCCGACGCGGGCATAGCGCTCTTCGCCGCGCACCAGCACCTCGAGAGCGAGCAGCACGAAGCAGCAGGTCACCAGAACGCCGGCCAGCATGTTGGCGGCGGGGCCGTTGAAGGTCGACTGGAATTGGTCGACGATCGCTGTGGTGAACGTGTCGAAGCGGATGAAGACATAGAGGCCGTATTCGGCCAGCAGATGCAGGCCGACCAGCAGCGCGCCGCCGCAAATGGCGAGTCTCAGCTGCGGCAGCACGACGCGTGCGAACACCCGCGACGGTCCGAGGCCGAGCGCTGCGGCGGCGTCTTCCAAGGCAGGATCGAGCCGGCGCAGCGACGCCGCGATCGGCAGATAGAGGAACGGGAAATAAGCGAGGACCGACACCAGCACGCCGGCCCAAAGGCCGTGCAGTCCCGGCACCAGGGTAATCCAGGCATAGGAGTGCACGAAGGCGGGAATGGCCAGCGGCGCCACCGACAGCCAGGCCCACAGCCGGGCGCCGGGCAGGTCGCTGCGCTCGGTCAGCCAGGCCAGCGCCATCGACAGGACGATGGCGATGGGCACAACGAGCGCCACCAGAAGCACGGTGTTGATCAGAAGTTCGCCGACGCGAGGCCGGAAGACCAGGTCCGAGACAGTGTCCCAGCCCGTCTGCACCGCGATCCAGATGATGAAGGCAAGCGGCAGCAGCGACAGCAGCGAGACGATGATGGCGGCAAGAGCGATCCAGGACATGGGCTGCCGGCGGGAGCGCCCGGCTGCCTGGCCTGAACGTGCGAGATCGACCGCAGATTGCATCAGCTCGGCCGCGCCACTGCCGCCGGAGCGGGGGCGCCGCAGGCGCGGCCGGAAACGCAATGTGTCGTCATGGACAATGCCATCCCGAAAACAGAGCGCTCCTGCGGAAAGCCTCGCAGGAGCGCAAACGTTGCCCTTTTAGGACGAACGCGGACTAAAGCAAGCCGGCTGCCGTCATCAGATCGGTCACCTTCTTGGAGTTCAGCTTTGCCGGGTCGACCTTCGGCGCCTGCAGATCGGCCAGCGGCACCAGCTTGGGATTAGAGTCGGCGCCCTTGCCGACCGCGTACTCGAAGGACGTGCCGCTCTTCAGCACGTCCTGACCGCCCTTGCCGGTCACCCATTTCAGGAACGCCTGGGCTTCCTTCGGATGCTTGCTCGAGGCCAGCACGCCGCCGCCGGAAATCGAGACGAAAGCGCCGGGGTCCTGGTTCTTGAAATAGTGCAGCTCGACGTTCTTGCTGTTCTCGCCGGTCTTGGCCTGATCGCCGAAATAGTAATAGTGGTAGATGATGCCGCCTTCGATCTCGCCGGCATTGACCGCCTTCATCACCGTGCCGTTGCCCTTGTAGGCGGTGAAATTCTCCTTCATCGCCTTCAGCCAGTCGGCGGTTGCAGCTTCGCCCTTGAGCTCAAGCAGCGCGCTGACGATGGCCTGGAAATCGGCGCCCGACGGCGAGGCGGCCCAGCGGCCTTTCCAGCTCGGATCGGCGAGATCGAGCATCGATTTGGGCAGCTGGTCGGCGGTGAGCTTGGTCTTGTTGTAGGCAAAGACGGTGCTGCGCGCCGCGACACCCACCCATTTGCCGCTGCTCGGCTGGAATTCAGCCGGAACCTGGGCCAGCGTATCGGCGTCGACCGGCGCGAAAAGGCCCGCCGCTTCGACCAGGGTCATGGCCGGGGAGTTCTCGGTCAGGAACACGTCGGCTGGCGAAGAAGCGCCCTCGGCGACGATCTGGTTGGAGAAATCGCTGTCGCCGCCATTGCGCAGCGTGACCTTGATGCCGGTTTCCTTGGTAAAACCATTGACCCATTCCTTGGCCAGGCTCTCGTGCTGGGCGTTGTAGACGATGATGCCGGCATCTTCCGCCATCGCCGGACCGGCGATCATGCCGATTGCCAGCGCGGTGGCGCCGACCAGGGTGGAAAGAGCATATTTCATGGCGTCATCCTCGATCGCAGCGGTTCTGGTTTTGCACGGCTGCACCTACCGATACCTGAATACCATAGTCAACATTGGTGGGCTGCTTCAATCCGTCGCTCGCCCGCAAACTTTCGTGATTTTGCGGCACTTTGGCTTGGACATTATTTCGTTGGCCACGTAACAAATCAGCGCCGAAGCGCGAAGATCGGGGAGTGAACTCTTGTGAGCGGCAAGGATGAGGCCGAGCTTTCCCGGCTGATGCGGGCCGCAATCGCGGGAGACGAAAGGGCCTACGCCGACTTTCTGCACCGGATTGCCGCACTGGTTCGCGGCTTTGTCAGGCGCAAGATCGTACAGGGCGGGGTCGATCCCGAGGATGTCGTGCAGGAAACCTTGCTGGCCATTCATGTGAAACGGCATACCTGGCGCCAGGACGCGCCGGTGTTGCCGTGGATCTATGCGATTGCCCGCTTCAAGCTGATCGATGCCTTCCGGCGGCGCGGCCGGCGCATCGAGATCGAGATCGACGAGATCGCCGAGACCTTTGCCGAGCCGGAAACCGAGACCGTCAGCGAACGCGACATCAATCGGGCGCTGGACGGCCTGCCGCCGGCGCAGCGTTCCGTGGTCTCGGCCATCTCTGTCGATGGCCGCTCCATCGGCGAGACGGCAGCCAAGCTCGGTGTCAGCGAGACGGCGGTCAGGGTGTCGCTGCATCGCGGGCTTGCCGCGATCGCCAAACGCTTCGGGCGGCAGTGACATGAGAACCGAAGATCTCATCAAGGCACTCGACGCTGATATCAGCAGCAAGGCGATGCCGCTGCGCTCGGCCTGGTGGATGGCTGCGGCTGCGGCGGTGGTGATCGCGGCGGTGGTCTTCTTTCTCACCATCGGGCCACGTCCCGACATCATGATCGCCATGCACACGATGCGGTTCCTGGCGAAATTCGTCTTCACCATCGTGCTTGCCATCACCGCGTTTGGCCTGATCCGGGCACTGTCGACACCGGGCGCTTCGACGGCGAGAGCCGCAGCCTGGATGGCGGCTGCGCCGCTGCTTGTGGCTGTGGCCGTAGCTCTCGAACTGTTCATGGTGCCGGAGCCGATGTGGAGCACGCGCATGGTCGGCTCCAACATGATGATCTGCATGGGCTTCATCCCGCTGATCGGCATCGGGCCGCTTGCTGTGTTCCTGTGGATGCTGCGCTATGGCGCGCCGACGCGGCCGGTGCTTGCCGGTGCGGTCGCAGGCCTGCTCGCCGGCGGCCTGGCGGCGACCTTCTATGCCGCGCACTGCTTCGACGATTCGCCGCTTTTCGTCGCCACCTGGTATACGCTCGCCATCGCCGTCCTTGCCGGGCTCGGCGCGCTCGGGGGACGGTTCTTCGTGCGCTGGTAACCGGCCCGCCTGAGATAGCCCGCAATAATCACCGATCCTTAATCATGCCGGCAATTGTTTGCGGGTTAACCGTGTTGCCGGTGGCTCAGGCGCAACCTTTCCTTAAAATCGATCATCCAAGGTTTCCCGCAGAAATGTGTTGCGCACGGGGTGGCATGCACGGTGACGCGATGGAAACGAAAAAGCCTGCGGGCTGACGGTCACGTGGCTTTGGTGCTCGCGGCCGGAGGATTTTGCGCCGCCGTCGTGGCGATGCTGCTGTCGCGGCTCGACGTCAGCGCCGAAGTGCTGAAGCTCTGTCTGCTGATATCGGTGCCGGTCGCCGCCGTTGCGCTGATGCTCGCCGCGCTGTTCATTTACCGGATACTCGACGACCGCCGGCAGATCGCCGAGAGCGAGCAGCGTTTTCGGCGCGCCATGGAGGATTCGGCGATCGGCATCGCCATTGTCGGCCTCGATGGCCGTATCCACGAAACCAATCCGGCCTTCGCCGCCATGCTCGACTACAGCAAGGAAGAGATCGAGGCGCTGACTTTCTTCCAGATCACGCATCCCGACGACCTACAGATCGGCCGTGAGACCATGGACGGCATCCGGGCGGGCACCGTCAACGCCTTCCAGTTCGAAAAGCGTTACCTCAAGAAGGACGGCACGCCGGTGTGGGCCCATCTTGCCGGTTCCATCATTCGCGACGAGAAGAGCGGCCGTCCCCTCTACCTCGTCTCGCAGATCGAGGATATCGACGCGCGCAAGCAATCCGAGGCACGCATAGCCGAGGCTGAAACGCGCTGGAACTTTGCCCTGGCCAGCGCCGGACAAGGCGTCTGGGACCTCGATATGCGCAAGGGCGGCACCACCTATTCCGCCGCCTGGGTGAAGATGCTGGGCTATGCCGAGGGCGAGCTGGACGGCGACCCCGACCGCTGGCTGACGATGATCCATCCCGACGACCGCGAGAATGTGGCCGAGGCCGATCGCGCGCATCTTGAGGGCAAGACACCGTTCTTCGAAGCCGAGTTCAGGATGCGCCATAAGGACGGCCACTGGGTCTGGATCCTCGATCGCGGCAAGACGCTCGAGCGCGACAGCGAAGGCCGGCTGATCCGGGCCATAGGCAGCCTGACCGACATCACCCAGCGCAAGCAGACCGAGGAAAGCCTGATCGTGTCGGCGGCGATGCTGGCAGACGAGAAGGAACGGCTGAGGGTAACGCTGCAGTCGATCGGCGACGCTGTCATCTGCACCGATGCCGCCAACCGCATCACCTTCATGAACCCGGTCGCCGAAAAGCTGACCGGTGTTGCCGGCGCCGAGGCGCTCGGCAAGACGCTTGGCCATGTCTACTGGGCGGTGGATGAGGAGACCGGGCAAAGGATCGGCATGACGCGGCCGGCGCTCGGCGGCTCCACCCCCGCCGACCAGAACAGCCGCGCGGTGCTGATCCGCCGTGACGACACGCGCTGCAGCATTCGCCATGTGGTGTCGCCGATAATGAACGAGCGCCAGGAATTCTGCGGCCTGGTCATCGTCTTCCAGGATTTCACCGATGCGCGCGCCTTGCAGCGCCAGCTCGCCTACGCCGCCGCGCATGACGCGCTGACCGGCCTTGCCAATCGCTCAAGCTTCATCCGCACCATGGAAGAGCTGATCGACCGGAGCCGCAAGGCCGGCTCGGCACCACCGGCGGGCGAGCATCATTTCATGTTCATCGACCTCGACCATTTCAAGCTGGTCAACGACACTGGTGGTCACGCCGCCGGCGACGCCCTGCTGAGGCGGGTTGCCGAGGCTATTCGCGGCGCGCTTGGGCCGGAGGATATCGTCGCCCGGCTCGGCGGCGACGAATTCGCGGTCATCCTGAAATCGGGGTCGAGCGCCGGCGCCAAGATTGCCGCCCGCTCGATCATCGACGCCATCCGCGGCCTGCAGTTCACCTGGGACGGCCGGCCGCATGCGATCGATGCCAGCATCGGTGTGGCGCCGATCCGCGCCGGCGAAGTCGACGAGATCATCGCCCGCGCCGATGCCGCCTGCTATGCGGCCAAGGCCGCCGGTCGCGGCTGTGTTTCCGTGGCGCCTGACGATAACGGGTCAAAGGGCCAAGCCGAGCCGCCGCTCGCGGCAGCGTCCTGACGGCGCTCTAAGCATTTGTTTTTACGCAATTCCAGACGGAAAACCGTTACACACTTTTCCTGGAATTGCTCTAGCGTTCTGATGGTTAGCGCGTCGGAACCGGGTGTTCGCCGCGATAGTCGTAGAAGCCGCGTCCGGTCTTGCGGCCAAGCCAGCCGGCCTCGACATATTTCACCAGCAGCGGGCAGGGGCGATATTTCGAATCCGACAGGCCGTCATGCAGCACCTGCATGATCGACAGGCAGGTGTCGAGGCCGATGAAGTCGGCGAGCTGCAACGGTCCCATCGGATGGTTGGCGCCAAGCTTCATAGCGGTGTCGATGGCGTCGACCGAGCCGACGCCCTCGTAGAGCGTGTAGATCGCCTCGTTGATCATCGGCAGCAGGATGCGGTTGACGATGAAAGCCGGGAAATCCTCGGAGACGGTGATCGTCTTGTCGAGCTGCTTCACATAGTTCTTGGCTGCCTCGAAGGTCTGGTCCTCGGTGGCGATGCCGCGCACCAGTTCGACCAGCTTCATCAACGGCACCGGGTTCATGAAATGTATGCCTATGAACCGCTCGGGACGGTCGGTCTGCGCGGCCAGGCGGGTGATCGAGATGGACGAGGTGTTGGTCGCCAGGATAGCTTCCGGGTTGAGCTGCGGACAGAGCTGGGCATAGATCTTGCGCTTGACCGTCTCGTCCTCGGTCGCCGCTTCGATCACCAGATCGGCACCGGCTAGATCGGCCATGGCGGGAGCCGCCGAAATGCGCGCCATCGCTTCGTTGCGCAGCTTTTCGTCAAGCTTTCCGGAGCCAACCTGACGGGCCATGTTGCCGCTGACGGTGGCAATGCCCTTCTCGATACGGTCGGGCGAGATATCGTAGATCAGCACCTTGAAGCCTGAAAGCGCGGACACATGCGCGATGCCGCCGCCCATCTGGCCGGCGCCAATAATGCCGATCGTCTCGATCTTGGCCATTTGCAGCGATCCCATCGAAAAGGCCTTGGCGGCCTGCTTTTTGTGCAGTGCAAACTAAAAGGGTGGGGCAGCTTCGTCTACCCCACCCTTCACAATTTAATACGCTTTGGCAGAGAGCGTCAAAGCGCCTTTTGCAGCTCCGGGAGGATGACGAACAGGTCGCCGACCAGGCCGTAGTCGGCAACCTGGAAGATCGGCGCCTCTTCGTCCTTGTTGATGGCGACGATGACTTTCGAATCCTTCATGCCGGCAAGGTGCTGGATGGCGCCGGAAATGCCGACGGCAATGTAGAGGTCGGGAGCCACGACCTTGCCGGTCTGGCCGACCTGCCAGTCGTTCGGGGCATAGCCGGCATCGACCGCAGCGCGTGAGGCGCCGACGGCGGCACCGAGCTTGTCGGCGACCGGCAGGATGACTTCCTGGAACTTCTCCGCCGAGCCGAGCGCGCGGCCGCCCGAGATGATGATCTTGGCCGAGGTGAGCTCCGGACGATCGGTCTCCGACAGCTTGTTCTCGACGAAGGTGGACAGGCCTGGATTGGCCGCTGCCTTGACGGTCTCGACCGCGGCCGAACCGCCTTCGGGCGCCGCCTGGAAGGAAGCCGTGCGCACGGTGATCACCTTCTTGGCGTCGCTCGACTGCACCGTCTGGATGGCGTTGCCGGCATAGATCGGACGCTTGAAGGTATCAGGCGAAACCACCTCGATGATTTCCGACACCTGCGCGACATCGAGCAGGGCCGCCACGCGCGGCGCGATGTTCTTGCCCGACGAGGTCGCCGGGGCAATGATGGTGTCGTAGGCGCCGGCCAGCGAGACGACGAGTGCCGCCGTCGGTTCGGCGAGGCGCTCGGCCAGTTCGTCTGCCTCGGCCAGCAGCACCTTGCTGACGCCCTTCAGCTTGGCGGCGGCATCGGCAGCACCCTTGGCGCCCTTGCCGGCAACCAGCACATGCACGTCCGAACCGATCTGCAGGGCAGCCGACAGCGCCTTGGCGGTCTGGTCGGAAAGGCTTGCGTTGTCGTGTTCTGCGATGAGGAGAATGGTCATTTATCTGTTCCTTTCCCGATCGCTTACAAAACGCCGGCTTCGTTCTTGAGCTTGTCGACCAGCTCGGCGACGCTCTTGACCTTGACGCCCGCCTTGCGGCCGCTCGGCTCCTCGGTCTTGATCACCTTGAGGCGCGGCTTGACGTCGGCGCCGTAATCGGCCGGGCTCTTTTCGTCGAGCGGCTTCTTCTTGGCCTTCATGATGTTGGGCAGCGAGGCATAGCGCGGCTGGTTGAGGCGAAGGTCGGCGGTGACGATCGCCGGCATCTTCAGCTCGACCGTCTGCAGGCCGCCATCGACTTCGCGCGTCACCTTGGCCTTGTCGCCGTCGAGCACCACCTTGGAGGCGAAGGTACCCTGTGCCCAGCCGAGCAGGGCGGCCAGCATCTGGCCGGTCTGGTTGGAATCGTCGTCGATCGCCTGCTTGCCGAGGATGACGAGGCCGGGCTGTTCTGCCTCGACAACGCCCTTCAGCACCTTGGCGACGCCCAGCGGCTCGGTCTGTTCGTCGGTCTTGACCAGGATGGCGCGGTCGGCGCCCATGGCGAGCGCGGTGCGCAGGGTTTCCTGCGCCTGCTGCGGGCCGATCGAAACGACGATGATCTCTTCGGCCTTGCCAGCTTCCTTCAGCCGGATCGCCTCTTCCACCGCGATCTCGTCGAACGGGTTCATCGCCATCTTGACGTTGGCGAGTTCCACCGCCGAACCATTAGCCTTCACGCGAACCTTGACGTTCGCATCCACAACCCGCTTCACGGGCACAAGGATCTTCATTTGCCTGTCACCTCTCCTGAGATATTCGGGCGCGCTATAGCAGCGTGCGCCACTGCAGAGTTGTCGAAAGCCGACATTCCTGACTGAATTCCGGCATCACGGAATTCTGGCCGGACGTAATTCTTGTCTTCTGCCGCCTAACGGTGGCGTCCTCCGTAGTTGTGGCAGCGCAACACGTCAATATGCCACGGCAGCGGCCAAACCACTCAAATCGGTTCAGTCCTGACCGGAAGCGCCGCCGCGGCCCCAGCGCGTCGCCGGTTGCGTGGACGCGGGATCGGCTGGCGCCGGCGCGGTGGAAACGGCCGGCTGATCGGCGGGTTGCGGCTCGCCGTCGTCACCGGCAAGCAGCGGCACGCCTCGGCTGCGCATAATCAGCACCAGCACGCCGCCGGCAATGATGCCGCCAATATGGCAGGCCCAGGATATCTGGTTTTCGCCGCCGGCGGCAAACATCACCACCTGGAAGCCGATCCACAGGATCAGCGGGATGAAGGCCGGGATGCGCAGCGGAATGCGGGCGAAGACCAGCACCCACACTTTCACCCGGGGATAGAGGACCAGATAGGCGGCGACGACGCCGGCGATGGCGCCGGAGGCGCCGATCAGCGGCACTTGCGAATCCCAGGCGACGAGCCCCTGGAAAGCGGCTCCGGCGATGGCGCACAGCAAGTAGAAGATGAGGTAGCGGATGTGGCCCAGCGCGTCCTCGACATTGTCGCCGAATACCCACAGGAACAGCATGTTGCCGCCGAGGTGGAAGATATCGGCGTGCAGGAAGGCGTAGGTCAGGTAGCTCAGGCTCTCCGGAATGACGACGAATTCAGGCGAGAGCTCAGCCGTGTTGTGGACCACCGAAGGAATGAAGCCGAGGCCGAGCACGGCTGCGTTGTTGAAATTTTCGCCGCCGATCGTGGTGATAAGAAAGACCAGCGCGTTGGCCGCGATCAGGCCGATCGTCACATATTGCAGACGGATGTGGCGCAGCCTGTTGGTGTCGTAAAGCGGGATGAACATGCCCCAGGCCCTCTCCCGCCTTCGAGAAAATTCAGCGGTTCTTGCCGGGCACCCATAACACGTCGGCATTTCCGTTGTCATTGACCGCACGGGCGGCGACGAACAGAAAGTCGGAGACGCGGTTGATGTATTTCAGCCCCTCGCGGTTGACGTGCTCGGCCGGGTCCTGCGCCAGCGCCACCATGATGCGCTCTGCCCGCCGCGCCACGGTGCGGGCAAGATGCAGGGCCGCGGCCGCCGGCGTGCCGCCGTTGAGCACGAAGGATTTCAGCGGCTTAAGCTCTTTGTTGAGGAGGTCGATGTCTTTTTCGACGCGGTCGGTCTGCGAGGCGATGATGCGCAGCGGCTCGTAGTCCAGCGGCTTGCCGTCGTCAGGCACGGCGAGATCGGCGCCGAGATCGAACAGGTCGTTCTGGATGCGGGACAGCATCGCGTCGATCGCGGGATGGCCAGCTGCGGTGTGCAGGCGAGCGATGCCGATGCAGGCATTGGCTTCGTCGACGGTCCCATAGGCATCGACGCGCAGGTCGGATTTCAGCCTGCGTTCACCGGTGCCGAGGCCTGTGGTGCCGTCGTCGCCGGTGCGGGTGTAGATCTTGTTGAGCTTGACCACGTCGCCTCCCGAACGGCCGTCACTTGCGGGTGAAATACACCACCAGCAGGATCAGCGCCAAGGCCACGGCCTGCAATAGCACACGGGCCTGCATCAGCTTGTTGGAGGTGACGCCGTCGCCGCCGCGCATCATGTTGATGAGGCCGCGGACCAGCACGATCAAGACCGCGGCCATGGCCACAAGGGCGAGGATTTTGAAGACGGTGACCATCTAGCGGCTCCAGTTCGTTTCGCTCAGGCGCGCCTGGCAAGCACGCGGTAGAGCATCGATGCCGGCAGGATGCGCTTGAGCATGACGCCGATTCTGGCCGGCACTGTTACCACATAGTGTGGGCGCGGGCGCCGCGACAGAAGCGCATGGCGCAAGGCCGCATAGACCACCTCCGGCCCCTTTTTCAGCCGCGATGAGCTGCCTCCGGCCCGAAGCCGCGCCAGTTGCGCCGCATAGGCGACGTGGTGGACGGAATTCTCGTGGTCGATGTTTTTCAAAAACCAGAACAGCCCGTTGCTGGCGATCTTCGACGTCACCGGTCCCGGTTCGATCAGCGAAACATGGACGCCGCTGCCGCTGAGTTCCTGCTGCATGCACAGCATCAGGCCTTCGAGCGCGTGCTTGGAGGCCGCATAGGCGCCTCGAAAGGGCACCGGCGCCAGGCCGAGGATCGAGGAGCAATGGACCAGGCGACCATGGCCCTGGCGGCGCATCACCGGCACGATGCGTTGGGTCAGGTCATGCCAGCCGAAGAAATTGGCCTCGAACTGCTCGCGCAATGCCGAAACCGGCAGGTCTTCTACGGCGCCGGGCTGTGCATGGGCGCCGTTGTTGAACAGGGCGTCGAGGCGTCCGCCTGTCCGCTCCAGTACCGATGCCACAAGGGCGGCGATGGAGTCGGGCTCACGGTAGTCGAGGTAAAAGGCCTCGATGCCGTCGGCCTCGAGCGCGGCGATGTCTTCGCGCTTGCGCGCCGTTGCAAATACGCGCCAGCCATCCGCCTTCAGCGCCCGGGCACAATAGGCGCCTATTCCGGAAGAGGCGCCGGTGACGATGATGGTGCGCAACGCTTTCGCCGGCGGGATCGTGGTTTGAGCAAGGGTTGCCATTTGCCACAATCCCTTCCCATATTCGCGGCGTCGAGACAATCGAAGGGAACGCGGCTCTTGATGCGGAATATCGTCGTGCTGCGCCGCGTGCTCTATGACGCGCTTGGCCATTTCAACACCGACGACGGCTGGGCGATGGCCAGCCATCTGGCGATCACGTCGCTGATGGCGCTGTTTCCGTTCCTGATCTTTGCCACAACGCTGGCGAGCTTCCTCGGCGCGCAGGCCTTCGCCGATACGGCCGTGCATCTGGTCTTCGACACTTGGCCCGAGCAGATCGCCAAGCCGATCGCGCGCGAGGTGCTGAACGTGCTGACCGTGCGGCGCACCGATCTTTTGACCTATGGCGTGCTGCTTGCCGCCTATTTCGCCTCCAACGGCATCGAGGCGCTGCGCACCTCGCTCAACCGCGCCTACCGCGTCTCCGAGACGCGCGGCATCATCTACCGCCGGGTGCAGAGCATCATCTTCGTGCTGATCGCCACGGCCGGCTTCCTCGCGATCAGCGTGCTTCTGGTGTTCGCGCCGCTGCTCGCGCGGCTTGCCGAAGCCCATATCGAATGGATCAAGCCCTATATGGGCACGATCACGCTGTGGCGGTTCATCATCGCCTCGACCGTCATTGTCGGCGGGCTGTTTGCCGTGCATTTCTGGCTGCCGGCGGGCAAGCGCCGCCTCGTCTCGATCGTACCGGGCATCCTGTTCACGCTTGCCGCATGGCTTGTCGGTTCAACCGTCTTTGCCACCTATCTCGATCACTTCTCGTCCTATGTCACGACCTATGCCGGGCTGGCGTCGATCATGATCGCGGTGGTTTTCCTGTACATGTTATCGGCGATCTTCATCCTCGGCGGCGAACTCAACGCCGCGATCAGCCGCTATCTTGAAGCGAGGGCGCGGGTCGGATGAGAGAGGAATTGGAGAATTGAGGAATTGAAGAACTGACGAACTGAGGAAAAAAGGGCCATATCTGGCCCTGCGTGTTTTTTTCTCCAATTCTCCAATTCTCCAATTCTTCAGTTCCTCAATT
Source organism: Mesorhizobium sp. CNPSo 4688 (assembly GCF_057784295.1). Classification (NCBI taxonomy): domain Bacteria; kingdom Pseudomonadati; phylum Pseudomonadota; class Alphaproteobacteria; order Hyphomicrobiales; family Phyllobacteriaceae; genus Mesorhizobium; species Mesorhizobium sp. CNPSo 4688. Next base: position 52,100 of record NZ_JBWLUY010000010.1, on the reverse strand, counting down.
CCCCAGTTTTTCCGTTGGCCGGCCGGGCCGTTGCCAGCCCGACGCCTAGTGTCGCGATCGCCATGCCGACTATCTGCACGAGGCTGAGCTGTTCGCCGAACAGCGCCCAGGCGATCACAGCGGTGACGGCCGGCACCAGGTAGAACAGCGACGCGACCTTCGACATCTCGCCGTCGCGGATCATCACCATTAACAGGAAGATGGCGCCGATCGACAGCACCAGCACCAGCCATGCCATGGCAAAGATCAGTTCGCCGTTGATGACGACCGTATGCGTCTCGAAGGCAAGCGAGGCCAGGATCATCAGCGCGCCGCCGCCGACATATTGCCACATCGTCGCCGCCACCAGGTCGCCGCCCGACGCATAGCGCTTCTGCCAGATGGTGCCGGCGCTCATGCCCAGCACCGAGACGAGCGAAGCGACCAGCGTTTCCGGCGTGACGCCGCCACCGAGCGCGCCGAGCTTCGGCCACAGCACGATGACGACACCTATGAGGCCAACCGCGAGGCCGGCCCAGTGGCGCGGCAGGATGGCCTCGCCGAGGAACTTGCCGGCAAGCACCGCCGTGATCAGCGGCTGCAGGCCGACGATCAGCGCCGAAAGCCCGGCCGGCATGCCTTTGTGGATCGCCCAGAACACCGCGCCGAGATAGACGCCATGCATGAGGATGCCGGCGACGGTGGCGTGAAGCGCTTCGGCCCCTGTGGCGCGCTTCGAGCCAAGCACGAGCATCAGGCCGGCGAGCAGCAAGGCGGCAATGACAAAGCGGGCCGCCAGGAAAGTGAAGGGTTCCGCCCATGGCATGGCATAACGCGCACCGATGAAGCCGGTCGCCCAAAGGACGACGAAGGAGGCGGGGATGAACCGCTTGAGACTGTGCATTTTTCGGGGAAGCCGTTTCCGGGGGAGGCCGATTGAGTGAAGAGACAAATACGGCAATTGCTCTAATGCGGTTCAATCCGGCAAGCAAAGCGAAACAATTGATACATAAGCTCATGGGAATGTAAGGGGTGGCCGAACTCAAAGGGCGGCGTCAGGGCAATCGGCTTCTGTCGATCGATCCGGCGACACGCCGTTTCGGCATTTACTGGAGCGCGCATGCTGTTGCATCTCGACACAAGCTGGCTGTTGATGACGGTTGCGAGCGTGGCCGTGTTCGGCTTCTTCTTCGGCTCAGCGCTCGATGCCATCATGCAGGAGGACGGTTTTGGGTCGACCGGCAACACGTTGCTGTTCACGCTTGGCTTTTTCGTCGCGATCATGGTCGCGAACGAGCATGGCATCGTCCTTAGAGATCTGAAGCTCGCGGTTGCCTGGGGACTGGGCGGCGCCTTCGCGTTTATCGCCGCGTTGGCGCTGCTCAAGGCGGGGCTGGCCCGCCTTTAGCTAGAGTCCGACCAGCCGCCGGACATCGTCCGGTGAAGCGCCTGCCTGCCTGAGTGCGGCAAGGCCGGTATCGCCAAGGCTCTTCGACAATTTGCGCCCATCCGGTCCAAGCACGAGACGGTGGTGGAAATAGTCCGGCTGGGCCAGCCCGAGCAGTTCCTGCAGCAGACGCTGGATGCCGGTCGCGGCATAGAGGTCGCGGCCGCGCACGACATGGCTGATGCCTTGCAGCGCGTCGTCGACGACGACGGCCAGGTGATAGCTGGTTGGGATGTCGCGGCGCGCCAGGATGACGTCGCCCCAATCCTGCGGACGCGCCTCGACTGCACGCGTCGCCGACAGCATCTCGTCGGTGAGCTCGCGCCAGGACAAATTCGTGCCGAGGCGTGCCTGTGCTGCATCGACGTCGAGGCGCCAGGCGAAGGGCGCATTGTCGGCGATCCGGCGGTTGCGTTCGCTGATCGGCAGCGCCTTGTCGGCGGCGGGATAGAGCGGCACGCCGTCCGGGTCGCGCGGCCAGTCGCGGCCGCGCTTTTCGCTGTCGGCGATAAAGGCCCTGATCTCGCCACGGCTCATGAAGGCGGGGTAGACGAGCTCTTCGCGGATCAGCCGGTCGAGCACGGCCTGATAGTCGGCGAAATGTCCGGCCTGGCGCCGCACCGGTCGTTCCCATTCGAGCCCGAGCCATTCGAGGTCGCGAAAAATGCCGGCCTCGAATTCCGGCGTGCAGCGCGTCGTGTCGATGTCCTCGATGCGCAGCAGCAGGCGGCCGCCGGCAGCGCGCGCCAGCCGCTGGTTGAGCAGCGCCGAATAGGCATGGCCGAGATGCAGTTCGCCATTCGGGCTCGGCGCGAAGCGGAATGTCAGGAGCGTCATGTCTAAGGCGGCTTGTCGGTTGTGCAGCGGCTTTGCCAATTGCTACTTTGCTGCTCATCGGCGGACAAGGATACCATGCAACGCATCGCGACGCTGGACGACATTGCGCGGGGGCTGGATGCGCTTTGCACAATCGATCCGCGGCTGGAAAAGGTGCGCGGCATGGCCGGCGAGGTGCCGTTGCGGCTGTCCGAACCCGGCTTCCGGAGCCTCGCCTCGATCATCGTCTCACAGCAGGTCTCTCGCGCGAGCGCCGATGCCATTTTCGGCCGACTGGTCAAACTGGTCGATCCGCTGACGCCGCAGGCGATCCTCGCTTCCGGCGAGGACATGTTTCGCGAGGCCGGGCTGTCGCGGCCGAAGCAGCGCGGCCTGATCGCGGTTGCCCAGGCCGTGGCCGACGGGCTCGACCTGCACCACCTCTGTTCGCTCGATGCCGAGGAGGCGATCGCGGCGATGACTGCGGTGCCGGGCATCGGCCCGTGGACGGCGGAAGTCTATCTTCTGTTCGCCGGCGGCCACCCCGATATTTTCCCCGCGCGCGATGTCGCGCTGCAGAGCGCGGTCGGCCATGCGCTGGGCATCGAGCCGCGTCCGCCGGAGAAAACACTCATCGCTCTGGCCGAATCATGGAGCCCGTGGCGAGGTGTCGCATCGCGGCTTTTCTGGTCCTATTATCGTGAAACCAGGGGCAGGGACGCCGCCCCACCGGCCTGAAACCGCAAAAAAGCATGAAAATCCTGCATTTTTGCCGCTTTTGACGAGCGACAATCCGCTTCACATCCCTGTCATGTCGGGCTTACAGTATCCGCGCCGATCGGTTCTAGAACGAGGAGGTCAACAAGGTGACGGTTGCCGTATCTCCGGATGGGCTTCCCGCGCTGGTGCTGAATGCGGATTACCGTCCGCTCAGCTATTACCCCTTGTCACTCTGGTCCTGGCAGGACGCCATCAAGGCGGTGTTCCTCGACCGGGTCAACATCGTCGCCGAATACGAGCATGCGGTGTCTTCGCCGACCTTCTCGATGAAGCTGCCCAGCGTCGTCAGCCTGAAGGCCTATGTGAAGCCGTCGAGGCACCCGGCGTTCACCCGCTTCAACGTCTTCCTGCGCGACCGCTTCCAGTGCCAGTATTGCGGCACGCCCGAGGATCTGACCTTCGACCACGTCATCCCGCGCCATCGCGGCGGGGCAACGACATGGGAGAATGTCGTGGCCGCCTGTTCGCCTTGCAATCTCAGGAAGGGCGGCATGATGCCGGCGCACGCCAAGATGTGGCCGCTGCAGAAGCCCTATCAGCCGACCGTGCACGATCTGCACAACAATGGCCGGCTGTTTCCGCCCAACCATCTGCATGAAAGCTGGATGGATTATCTCTACTGGGATGTCGAACTGGAACCATGAGATCGTTCGAGAATTCGGGAGGCTGGCCGTCTGAAGCGAGTACGCTCCGCTTCGGTTCTCGATAATCACTCCATCCGACTCAGCCTGCCGAATTCTGTGAACGATCTCGCGTGGGTGTCTGGCGCCTGACTAATCGCGAACCATTGCGCCGCGGAAGGCGACGGCGGCGAGGATGAAGCTGGCGATGGCGTTCCAGCCGGCCAGCGAAAGGCCGAGGATGCGAAGTGCTGCCTTGTCGCAGGACGGCGGCACGAATTTGTCGAGCGCGTCGAGCACGCCCTTGCCGCCGGTGTCGACCGGGCCGGCGCCGGCCGTGCAATCGGCCGGACCCTGCCACCAGGCCCATTCGACGCCCGAGTGATAGACGCCGAGGTAGAGGCCGTAGAGCATCAGCAGGCCGCCAATGGCGAGCAGGCCGCGCGTCAGCCAGGCCGGCGCGCTGAGCATTGAGGCGATCACCGCCAGAAGCATCAGCGGCGCGCCGATGTAATAGGGCGTGCGCTGCTCCAGGCAGAGATGGCAGGGGATGTAGCCGCCTATGTACTGGAAGGCGAGCGCGGAGCCGACCGTGGCGGCCATGGCGACGGCGAGAAACAAAGCCGTGCGCGTCCGCTGGCGTCCGGTATCGGCATTCATGGTCGCTGTCATGGTCTTCGTCCGTTGAATTCGCCGTCCGCCGGCATAGTCCTGAAAACACTACCCGCCGTGGGGCGGTTAGAAGGCGTATTTGACCACGATATAGAGCGAAATCAGGGCGGCGGCGCCGGCGCCGACGATCAATCCCAAACGCTTCTCGATGAATTCCTTGATCTCCTCGCCATAGCGGCGCAGCAGCCAGGCGAGCAGCAGGAAGCGAGCGCCGCGCGCCAGGATGGCCGAGACGATGAAGACGACGAGATTGACGTGAAGGGCGCCTGCCAGAATGGTGACCACCTTCATCGGCGGCAGGTGGGCGGCACCGGATGTGACGAGCAGCACCAGCATCAGCCCGGTGCCGGACGACTGCCACCTCTCAAACGTGTCGAGGCCGCCGAAGTGCTCCAACATCGGCCGTGCTATCGTGTCGTAGGCATAGTAACCGATCAGCCAGCCGGCAATGCCGCCCAGCACGGATGCAACAGTGGCGGTCAGCGCGTAGCGATAGGCGCGTTCGGGCCGCGCCAATGCCATGGGCAGGTACAAGACGTCGGCAGGTATGAAAAACACCGAGCTTTCGACGAAGGCGATGAAGGCCAGCCACCATTCGGCGGATTTGCGGGCCGCCAGCGACAAGGTCCAGTCGTAAAGTCCGCGAAGCATCGGCTCTCCTGATGCAGGTCGCCCAACTGCGCAGCGGCTTCGGGACAACGGCATGCACAAACAATGATCGAAGCGCGCCACGTCGATCTCTCAGGCCGGCGCGCGCTTTCACTCGCGGCCTGTCTAGAAAGATTTTCTGCGCTGCACAATGGCAGGAGCTACACGAAACCGAAAGGCGGGCTTTTGCCGCAAGCAGGGCAGGGCGGCGCATTTGGCCAGTTGACGAACAGGCCTCCAGCCGTATAGTCCGCGCCCATCCAGGCTCTCAGGCCTGAGCCCCTATGGCGGAATTGGTAGACGCGCTCGACTCAAAATCGAGTTCCGCAAGGAGTGCTGGTTCGATTCCGGCTAGGGGCACCAAATCTCTCCTGGAAATGCTTTATTTCCAGTGTTGGCACCCACTGTACGGGGTCGCGTCCAGCCTGTGCCTTGGCCGACAGGGCGAAGGCATCAGTCATCAGATTGACCAGTCCCGCTTAGCCAACTTGCCGGCCTCACCACCCTCTAAGCACAAGCGTCTGGGGTGATGCCTGATACAAAAACACCGTCACGGTGACGTCAGCCGGTTACAAAAACAGGAAATATCTCCAGCCTTCTGGGAGTGGCGTATCTGCGTCCCTAGAGACTGCGTGAGCGTGTCGTCGGTTGGCTGTTAGCGCCTCGACTGGAACGCTCCACGCCTGGCAAGCGCATAGCGAAATCTGGTGAAGGCAACGTCAAGCTGCGTTCTCCGTTCTGTATCGGCGACCGGCGGAGACTGGGAGAGATGGATACGATGCAGGTGAGGCGTCTGGAAGTTGGCCGGACATGGACGCGGGGCGGCCCGGGTGCAGGCGCTTTGCCGAGCGGCGCGATGACCACGCAGCGCCACCTCGCAGCGATCATGGCTTGCGACGTGGTCGGCTATTCGCGCCTGACGGAGCGCGACGAGCGCGGCACGCTCGAGCGGCTGAAGATCTACCGCAAGGATCTCCTCGAGCCGCTGGTCTCCGAGCACCAGGGTCGGATCGTCAAGCTCACCGGCGACGGCATGCTGTGCGAGTTCGCGAGCGTCGTTAACGCGGTGACCTCGGCGATGGCGATCCAGCAGGCCCTGGCAGAGCACGAGGCGGAGACGCCCGAGGAAGAGCGGATTCGCTTCCGCATCGGCGTCAATCTCGGCGACGTGGTCTGCGAGGAGGACGGCGACCTCTACGGCGACGGGGTCAACATCGCCGCCCGCCTCGAAAGCATCGCCGATCCCGGCACTGTGATCGTCTCGGGCACGGCCTACGACCACCTTCAGGGCAAGCTCGACTTCGGCTTCACACCGCTCGGCGAATTGCGCCTCAAGAACATCGAGCGGCCTGTGCGCGCCTATCGTGTCGAGACCGACGCCAGCGCCTCGGTGGCTGCGCCGCCTCCCCTGCCCGAGAAACCCTCGATCGCGGTTCTGCCTTTCACCAACATGAGCGGAGACCCCGACCAGGAATACTTTGCCGATGGGCTGGTAGAGGACATCATCACGGGATTGAGCCGTGTGAACTCTTTCTTCGTGATCGCCCGAAACTCGTCCTTCACCTACAAGGGCCGGGCGGTGGACCTGCGCCAGGTCGGGCGCGAGCTGGGCGTCCGCTACGTGCTCGAAGGCAGCATCCGCAGAGCAGGATCGCGGGTGCGCATCAGTGGGCAGCTGGTGGACGCGATCAGCGGACACCATGTCTGGGCCGACCGCTTCGAGGGCGACGTGAGCGACATCTTCGACCTGCAGGACAAGGTGACCGAGAGCGTCGTCGGCGCTGTCGAGCCGAGCATCCGGCTGGAGCAGATCAAGCAGGCGCGCATGAAGCCGACCGACTACATGAGCGCCTACGACCTCTATCTTCGCGCGCTGCCGCGCTTCTACAGCATGACGCGCGAAGGCTTTGCCGACGTGCGCCGGCTCACCAACGAGGCGCTCAGCATCGACCCTGGCTTCAACCTGGCAAAGGGGCTCGGCGCCTATATCCGCAGCGTATCCGTGAGCCAGTGCTGGCATGAGCCCGACGATGGCCGGGTCGCCGTGCGCATGGCGCGCGAGGTGCTGGCCGAAGCGCGCGACGACCCCACGAGCCTACGCTTCGCCGCGCAGGTGCTCGCCTACAGCGCGAAGGACTACGAGATGGCGTTGGGCACGATAGAACGATCCCTGCTGCTCAACCCCAATTCGGCGCAGGGCCATACGAGCAGCGGCTGGGTGAACGCACATTCCAGCCGCCCGCTCGTCGCGATCGAGCACTTTCACAGGGCAATGCGGCTGAGCCCGGTCGACCCGGAGAAGGGCATCGCGCTCTCCGGCATCGGGATGAGCTACCTGATGCTAGAGCGCTATGAGGAAGCGCTGGCATGGGGAGCACGCGCGCTGCAGGAGATGCCGAACTACGGCACCTCCCACCGGGTGGTGATCATGGCGCTGGTTAAACTCAACCGGCTGGACGAGGCGCAGGCGGCGGCGCGGCTGCTGATGGAGGCATTCCCAACCTACACGCTCGCCCTGCAGAGACAGATCAACCCGTGGCGGGACAAGGTGTTCGCCGAGCGTTACGTCGAGGCGCTGGGCATCGCCGGGGTGCCGGAGTGATCGTCGCGGTTGCAATGATGCCCTGTCCTGCGCGTCACTTGTTCCGCTTTTTGTAGGTGCTCGATTTCATGTGTTTCTGGTCCGGCTAAGAGCACTATTTTTCCCGTAGACGCACCCTACCGCATATTCCCGGTATGACCCTGCGAATACCGTCCCGGCTGCGGCCAGACTGTCAGGCCGTGCGGCTCGGCGCCGACGCGGAATTTGGTGACCGCGCCGGATGTCGTGTCGATCATGTAGGCTGCACTGTCGAAGCGGCCGGACAGCCATAGTTGTCTGCCGTCGGCGCTGACATTGCCCATGTCGGGGCTGCCGCCGCCGGGGATCGGCCATTGCGCGACGACCGTGCGGGCGGCGAAGTCGATCACGGTTACGCTGCCTGGTCCCTTTGCCTTGCCCTGCTGCATCTTGTGCGAGCCGCGGTTCGAGACATAGAGCCGCTTGCCGTCGCGGCTGACGACGAAGCCATGGGCGCCGATGCCGGTCGGGATAAAGCCGATCTCCTTGAAGCTGTCGCCATCGACCAGGAACACACCGTCATTCATCATGTCGGCGACGTAGAACACCTTGCCGTCGGGCGAGAGCCTGATGTCTTGCGGCATGCCCATTTTCGAGAAGTCGAGATGGCCGAGCACCTTCTGGTTCTTCAGGTCGATCTTGGTCAGCCCGCCATTGCCGTATTCGCAGGTGAAGATCGCATAGGAGCCATCGACCGAGAAATCGGCGTGGTTGATGCCGGGGCAGTTGGGCGTGGGCAGGCTCGACTTCAGCGCCATGGTGTGGGGGTCGCGGAAATCGAGTTGCTCCAGGGCTTCGTCGACGACGATGGCAGCACTACCGTCCGGCATGAAATACAAATTGTAGGGATCGTCCACGGCGATCTGCGGGCCGGGCTTGCCGGTCATCGGGTCGATCGGCGTCAGGCTGCCATTCTTGCCGGTGCCATTGTTGGCGACCCAAAGCGTCTTCAGGTCCCACGAGGGCACGACGTGCTGCGGTTTGCTGCCGACAGAGAACCTGTCGACTTCCTTGAGGGTCATGGTGTCGATCACCGTGACGCTGTTGGAAGAGCGGTTCGGCACATAGACGCGCGGCAGCGCGCCCAGCGTGGCCGGGCCGAGATGGCCGGCGCCGGTGTGGCTGTAGTTGTTGACGGGCGGCGCAGGCTCGCTGCAAGCCTCGGGACAGCTATCGGCCCAGGCGCGAACGGGCAGCAGTACAAGCAGCAGCAAGGCCGCACGGGTACTGGCGTGACGCAAAAAGGTTCTGATCATCAGGATGGCTTGTCGTGAAGGCCGGCCGAAATTGCCGCCGCGACCCATAGCTTGGGTTTTGCCGTTGATCCAGTGGCTTTTCTCAAGGCCCCCCGCGGGGTACACGGCTCAGCGCCGCCCCAGCAAACTCTTCATGCGGTTGCGCAGCAGGCGGGCCATGTTGCGGGTCTCTCGGTAGAGGTGCAGCTGCGAGGCGGCCTGGCGGGCGAGGCGGTCGGCATCCGGCGTCAGCCCGATCACCAGCGAGCCCATCGGCTTGCGCTCGCTCCACAGCCGGCTCATCACCGGATGGTCGGGCACGGCGCAGGAATCAGTCATCATGACGTTGGGATCGTCGAGATGCTGCTTGGTCACCTCGATCATCAACAGCGTGCCCGGCGAATAGGTCGCCAGCGTCTCGTCATAGGCGGTCTTCCAGGTATAGGCGACGCCGGCTTCGACGAAGACGACCAGGCAGGCGATGGTGCGGCCGTCCAGCGTCAGCGAATGGATGCGGCACATATCGTGTTCGGCCAGCCGGTGCACGGCCTCGCGGGCGAAGGCGGCGCGGTAACGGTCGATGGCCATGGCGGTGCGCTCGCGGCCCTTCCAGCCGGCGGCTTCCAGCGTCAGAAAACTTTCGATGGCATGGCGGATTTCGTCCGGGCCGCGCGCCACGATGTGTTCCAGTTTGCCGAGATCGCCCAGGCGCCGCTTCAGCCGGCGGAATTCGCGATGGTGATGCGCGCGCAGCGACGCCTTCAGATAGGCCTCGCCGTCGAGCGTACTTTCGAGCACCGGCCGGTCCGCCTTGCCGGTGGTGACCATTGTCAGGCCGCGCGTCTCGGCAACGGTGGCAAGCACGCTGGCCAACGGGCCGTCGAGCCGCATGTCGGGCAGCACGAAGACCTTCGGCAGCTTCAGGTGCGGCCGCGACAGCATGCCGAAGAAATCCTCGACGACGCCAATGGGGTCGTCGTGGTCGACCAGCGGCGTGCCGATCGGGCCGAACGGGCTCGACCAGGTGCGCATCACCGGAACGCCGAGCGGCACGGCCGGCCGTTCGACAGACAACGGCACCAGCAGGCGCAGGCGGTTGCGATATTCGTCACCGTCGCGGATCACCGCCAGCTTGACCTCGCGATCCTCCAGCCGGGGCATGGCCGGCGCCAGGAAGCGTGGGTTGAAGAAGACGTTCGGTTCGATCGTGCGGGTGCAAAGAAAGTCGAGTTCTTCGACCAGCTCGAAGCCGGCCGAGGCCGGATAGATCGCCAGCTTGCGCTGCGGCCGGTTGTTGGCGAGGATCTCGAGATGCGCCGGATCGGCGTCGCGCGCCAGGCCGGCAAGGCCCGACACCATGGCGCCGGCCGGACCGCCACTGGTTTCCTCGATCAACGGGGTGGCGGCCATCAGGCGGCTCTCTTGGCTGCGGGCATGAAGATCAGCATGACGATACCAAGCTTGCGCCAGACGGTGAAGGACAGCGCGCTCGCCTCGAAGACCATGGCAAGGCTGGTGGCGATGGCGGCCCCCCACAGGCCGAAGAGCGGGATCAGCACTATGTTGAGGCCGATGTTGAAGGCCAGCGTCATGGCATAGACGGCGGCGCAGATGTTCTGGTTGCCGCTCATTGTCAAAAGGCTTTCGCAAGGGCCGACGGCGGCGCGCGCCACGACGCCGAACACCAGCAGAAACAGCAGCGGATAGCCGGCGGTGAATTCGGGGCCGAACAGCACCAACATGGGCTCGCCGAGCAGCAGCACCAGCAGCGCCATCAACAGCGACGGCCAGAACGTCCACGACACCGTCTCGCGGGCAAAGGCTGCGAGCTTTTCCGGCTCGCCATGGGTGAACTGCGCATAGCGCTGGGCGACGCCGGCCTTGACGGAGAAATAGACGAAATGCACCAGCGCCAGCGTCTTGACGGTGGCGAAATAGACGGCGACGTCGTTGGGTTGCAGATAGGCGCCGACCATCAGCACATCGGCGTTGGTGAGCAGGAAGAAGAAGCTTTCGACCAGGAAGATCGGCAGCGAGACGATGAACCACTCGGAAAAATGCACCTTCATTGGCCCCGTAGGGATGTTCTTGCCCATGCGCGAGGTGACGCCGATGAGCTGACCGAGCGTGGTGGCATAGGTGGCGGCGATCGAGGCGAAGATCGCGGTCCTGGCGTCGGGCGCATAGCCCAGCGCCAGCATCAGCGCCATCAGCGCCAGGATCAGCACCGGCCGCACCAGATAGGTCGGCGACAGCGCGAACAGCGCCCAGGAATTGGCGCGCGACTGGCCTTGCAGCAGGTCGCCCATGGCAATCATCGGCAGGCAGAACAGGCCGAGGATGAAGGGGATGACATAGTAGCTTTCGATCCAGTCCGCGCACAGCCAGACGCCCAGTGCGCCAAGTCCGGCGATTGCGGTTGAGGCAATCAGCACGAACAGGCGGCTGGCGACCACAATGCCGCGCAGTTCGGCCAGCATGTTGCGTTCGCGGTATTCGGGGATGAAGCGGATGACCGAGGTGTGGAAGCCGAGGCAGGCGAGGTTGCCGACGATGACCATCGTCACCCAGACGAGGACGAAGATGCCGTATTCGAACGAGCCCATCCAGCGCGCCATCAGCACCTGGCTGATGAACGCGATGACGGCGCTGACGATGCGGATGGCAAAGGCGATGAGCGACATGCGCCCGGCTTCGCCGCGCTCGTCGGCCGTGAACAGCACCGCATCGATGCGGCCAAGCAGCGGCCCCATGCGCAGCGCCAAGCGCTGCGGCAAGAACCGCCCGGCCGTCGTCGCCGCGGAAAAGCGCACCCCGATGTCTCTCCGTTTTCCGCCTCTTTCCAAGGTTTTCGGTGTATCCGAAACACCTTAAGAAAGGGTGGGCAGGTGCGGGTGCGCCGAGCGGCCAAGGACAGCCGCGTGTGCAAGGTGCGTCAATCGTATATCGGTGGCAAACGAAAGGCGAGCGAACGCCGGGGAAGCTTGGGGAGCCGGGTCGGCGTTGCGCTCGCCCCTCCCCCCCGCCAAGGGGGAAGGCCGGGCACCGGATGCGTCCGGCGCCCGAGGTGTCACACGGGGAGGTTACATCCCCTTCATTGCGTCGCACGACACGTTCGGGTTCATGTCGGCGAAGGCGCCGGTCGGATTCTGCTTCCAGGCCCAGACATGCAGTTCGTAGAATGGGCCGAGGCCGTAGCGGTTGGGGGCGCTGTTGAAGTTGAACAGCTGGCCTTCGAGCGAGGCCGGACCCTTCGAGGTGATGTATTCGACCGCTATCAGCTTCAGGTTGCCGTCGGCCATCGGCTCGTACATTACCGCCTCGGGCTTGGCGAGATCGACGGCATCGTCCTTGAGATAGGCGCCATTGACGTAGTGGATGCCCATGGCGCCGCCGGTGATGCCGCTGGCGCAAGGGATCGGCGCGTAGCCTTCGGCTGTGGCGGCTGCCACATTCTCGAAGCGGCTGTTGGCGGCGCGCACCTTTTCGGCCAGCGGATTGGCGTCATGTGCCTGGGCGGCGCCGGCCGCGATCGAGATGGCGGCCAGGGCCGCAAAGCGTGTCGTCCAAAGAGTTGTGGTCATGGTCTTTCCGTCCGTTTGTTGACGCTCGAGGCGATGGCGGCCGATCGGGGCCTGCCGAAACGCCAGGGGCGTAGGATTGGTGGGACGTGCTTGTCCGTCCCGGTTCATGTGGTGGTCATGCAGCTCCGGTAGCCGAGCTTCTGGCTGTCGCCGCTAAAACCTGAGCAAAATCAACGATCCCAAAAGTAGTATTGCCAATACTCCTGCGGAACTTCCCGTTCTAAGAGCCCGATGTCGCGCCTCAGATAGTCGCCCTCCGGGGGCAGGCGCCGCCTTTCAGACAGATGCGCAGGCAGCTTCGTCGCGAGCCGCCATAGACGGCCGAGCAGGGAGGTTGGCCGGCCTGTCTTTCCCAGGACAGGCTCGGTTGCACCGACCGGCAGGCCATCAGGCAGTTCGCCATGGCCGCGAAGGGCAGTTTGATGCTCATCATTGTGGCGACCGAACGCAGGGTCAGAGGTAAAAGTAAGGGTCAAGAACCCGCACCTCCGTAATCTTGTCGACCGGCAGCGAATTTTTCTGGGCGGTGCTGCGGATCGCTTCGGGCGAGGGCGCGTCGTAGATGCAGAAGCTGCGCTTCTTGTCGGGTGTGACGAAGGACTGGATCCAGGTGACGCCCTTTTCGGCATTGCGCATGACGACGCCGCCCACCGCGGTGGCGCCGATGTCGGTCATCGGTATGTTGAGGCCGTCCGGAAATGTGCGTTCAATCAGATAGCGAGGCATGGAAGGCTTCCTTTTTCATTGATTCACGCTCGATCGAGCGCGGCTGGACGTTGACCACGCCGGCCCGGCCCGCGCATCGGAACGATTCCCCATATTTGGCGGGACGATTCCCTATGTTGGCGTCGTTCTTTGTGGAAAGAGGCACGGCAATGTATGCAAAGTCACATTGCGGCGCTCTCTTCACGGGCTATCGTGAGCGGCCCGCCATGGTGGGAAAACTCCGATCATACGAGACGATGATGATGCTTCTGGAACGGCAGACGCAGCTGCAGCAACTAGAGACCTTGCTTAGCGATGCGATAGGTGGCCATGGCCGCGTCGCGGTATTGGCGGGGGAGGCAGGCGCCGGCAAGACGGCGCTTGTCGAGGCGTTCGCAGCCCGTGTCGGGCAGAGCGCGGCAACGTTGCGCAGCGCTTGCGAGGACCTGTCGATTCCCGATCCGCTCGGGCCGCTCTACGATCTGGCCCGTGAGGCGCAATGGGCGCTGCCGCGCGCGATCGACGCCCGGCATGGACAGAGATTGCCGTTGTTTTCCGATGCGCTCGACGCCTTCGCAGCGAAAGGGCCGAGCCTGCTTGTGATCGAAGACCTGCACTGGGCCGATGATGCAACGCTCGATTTCGTGCGCTTCCTCGGCCGGCGTATCGCCAACACCCAGATCCTGCTCCTGGTGACCGCGCGCAACGACCGCAGCGAAGCACAGGTCAGGGTCCGCCGCGCGCTGGGCGAAATTCCGCCAGGCAGCGTGGCGCGCATCGACGTGCCGCTGCTCAGCGAGGCAGCCGTGCTGTCGCTTGCCGATGCGGCCGGCCGCGACGGCGATGCCATCTACCGGGCAACCGCGGGCAATGCCTTCTTCGTCACCGAATTGCTGTCGGCCGAAAATGAAACGGCGTTGCCGGCAAGCGTGCGCGACGCGGTGCTGGCGCGGGCCGAGCGATTGTCGCCCGGAGCCCGCGCAATGCTCGACGCGGTGTCGGTGTTTCCGCGGCGGGCCGACGCCTGGGCCCTGCAGGGCCTGTGCGGCGTCGCCAGCGCCGGCCAACTTGCCGAGTGCGTCGCCAATGGCCTGCTCGACGATCTGGGCGACGGCTATGCCTTTCGCCACGACATTGCGCGGCGGGCCATCGAAATGATGCTGACGACATCACACAGGCGGCAATTCAACCAGCGTGCCCTGGCTGCGCTGCTCGAAAATGGCGACGTCTCCACCGGCCGCCTGGTGCATCATGCGGTCGAGGCGCACAATCTGGCGGCGGTGCGCGAACTTGCGCCGATCGCCGCGCGCGAGGCGTCGCGCGTCGGCGCCCATCGCGACGCCGCCGGCTACTACGAGATCGCCTTGCAGCAGGCCGACAGCCTGCCTGCCACGGAACGTGCGGAACTCTACGAAAGACATGCCTTCGAATGCCACCTCATCGGCAAGATCGCCGACGCGCTCGCGTCGCAGGGGCAGGCACGCCGGTTGCATCAGGTCAACGGCAACAGGCTGAAGGAAGGCGACAGCCTGAGATGGCTTTCCAGGCTGAGCGAAATGGGCGATGACCGTGAGGCCGCCGCCGCTTTCGGCGCCGAAGCGGTGGCGATGCTGGAAGCGGCCCCCGCCGGTCCGGAACTGGCCATGGCCTATTCGAACCTTTCACACCTGGCGATGCTGTCGGAGAGGGTGGAGGACACGCTGTTCTATGGCGAGAAGGCGGCGGCGCTGGCCGAGCGCATGAACCGTCCCGACATCGCCTCGCATGCCCTCAACAATGTCGGCTGCGTCGAGCAGTGGCTGGATCCGGCCGCCGGCCGCCTGCGCCTCGACCAAAGCCTTGAAATTGCACTGCAGGGCAATTTCCAGGAGCACGCCGCGCGCGCCTTCACCAACCGCGCCTGCTTCGAGATCACCCAGATGAGCTACGACGCGGCACGACCGGTGCTTGAGAGCGGCATCCACTATTGCACCGAAAACGACCTCGGCACCTGGCGCGATTATCTCAGGGGCATGCTGGCCGATGTGCAGCTGCGCCAGGGCCAATGGGACGAGGCCGCCGCAACAGCAACCGACGTCATCGACAATGAGCGGACAACGACGGTGGGCCGGTTTCCGGCGCTGCTCGCCCTGGCGAAACTGCGCCTGAGGCGCGGCGATCCGTCGGCCGAGCCGCTGTTTGGCGAAATGGCGCGGTTGGTCGGAAGTGGTGCAGACCTGCAGATGCTGAGTTCATACGCAGCGCTTATGGCGGAGCAGGCATGGCTGGGGCTGGCCGACAGGCAAGAGGCACTGGCGCTGATCGCGCGCGCCGAAACGCCGGTGCGCTCGCGCGCCCATGCCGGTGAACTGGCGCTGTGGCGAACATTGCTCGCTCCCGACATGCCGGCCGGTGATACTGCCGATATGGCCACACCATACCGACTGCTTCTGACCGGCGACTGGCGTTCGGCTTCGGCACTGTGGGCCGAAATGAATGCGCCATACGAACGCGCTCTGGCGCTCACCCTTGGCGACGAAGAGGGGCAGCGGCTGGCGCTCGACATTTTCGATGGCCTGGGGGCACGGCCGGCTGCTCAGCGCCTGCGCGATATCATGCGCAAGAACGGCATTGGCGGCATCGCCCGCGGCCCGCGCCGCTCGACGCGCGCCAATCTGGCCGGCCTTACCTTGCGCCAGATGCAGGTGCTGCAGCTGATCGAACGCGGCTTGTCCAACAAGCGGATCGCCGAGCAGTTGACGATTTCGCCGAAAACGGTCGATCACCACGTCTCGGCGGTGCTGGGCAAGCTGGATGCGGTGTCGCGCGGCGAGGCTACGGCGGCGGCGCGCGATTCCGGGTTGTTGTAAGGGTTGTTTAGCGAGCCAGATTAGCGAATGGCGGCGCTGCCCCTCCCTGCGGGCCATCTGGCCCTTCGCTATCGCTCCGGGCGGTCGTCGTTTGAAAAGCCAAGCAATTGGCTTTTCGTCCGCTGCGCGGCCCACGCCTCACCCCCGTGAACGGGGAGAAGGAAGAGGGATCAGGCAAACGCGCCGTGGCAGTGCTTGTATTTCTTGCCGGAGCCGCAGGGGCAGGCTTCGTTGCGGCCGACCTTGCCCCAGGTCGCCTGGTTGTTCGGATCGCGGTCTTCGGGAGCGACGATGGCGTTGCTCTCCTGGCGGACCAGAAGTGCGGTCTCGCCGCCCTGGAAGTCGTCCTCGCCAGTGGTGCCGTCAATGTGGCTGCCGAACATGTCGGGCGCTTCGGGCGGCGGCGCTTCGGCGGCCTGGCGAACCAGTTCGACGCGCATCAATTGCGCGGTGACGGCCTGGCGCAGATTGCCGAGCAGTGCCTGGAACAGCTCGAACGCCTCGCTCTTGTATTCCTGCAGCGGATCGCGCTGGGCGTAGCCGCGGAAGCCGACGACCGAACGCAGATGGTCGAGGTTGACGATGTGCTCGCGCCACAGATGGTCGAGCGTCTGCAGCACCACCGAACGTTCGACATAGCTCATCACGTCGGGGCCGAAACGCTCGGCGCGCTCCTTGGCGGCGGCGTCGGCGGCCTCGGTCAGGCGCTCGCGGATGTCATCCTCGGCAATGCCTTCTTCCTTGACCCAGTCCTCGACCGGCAGATCGAGATTGAGGAATTCGGCGACTTCGGCCTTGAGGCCGGCGACGTTCCACTGCTCGGCGTAGGCGTTTTCAGGGATGTTCTTGGTGACGATCTCCTCGATGACGCCTTCGCGCATCTCGGCGATCGTCTCCGACAGGCCTTCGCCGTCCATCAATTCGATGCGCTGCTCGAACACCACCTTGCGCTGGTCGTTCGAGACGTCGTCATATTTCAACAGGTTCTTGCGGATGTCGAAGTTGCGCGCCTCGACCTTCTTCTGCGCCTTTTCCAGCGCCTTGTTGATCCACGGATGGATGATCGCCTCGTCTTCCTTGAGGCCGAGCTTCTGCAGCATCCCGTCCATGCGCTCGGAACCGAAGATGCGCATCAGATCGTCCTGCAGCGACAGGAAGAATTTCGAACGGCCGGGGTCGCCCTGGCGGCCGGAGCGGCCGCGGAGCTGGTTGTCGATGCGGCGCGACTCATGGCGCTCGGTGGCGAGCACATAGAGGCCGCCAGCGGCCAGCGCCTTGTCCTTCAGGCGCTCGACATCGGCAATGATTTCCTTTTCGCGCGCCTCGCGCTCGGGGCCCGCAGGCATGTCGCCCAGTTCGTCCTCGATGCGCATCTCGGCGTTGCCGCCGAGCTTGATGTCGGTGCCGCGTCCGGCCATGTTGGTGGCGATGGTGATGGCGCCGGGCTTGCCGGCCTGGGCGACGATGGCCGCCTCGCGCTCGTGATGGCGGGCGTTCAGCACCTCGAAATCCTTGAACCCTTCCTTGCGCAGGCGCTCGGCCAGCTGCTCGGATTTTTCAATGGAGGTGGTGCCGACCAGCGTCGGCTGGCCCTTGGCGCGCGCTTCCTTGATCTCCTTGACGATCGCCTTGTACTTCTCCTCGACCGTCCGGTAGACCTCGTCGTCCTCATCCTTGCGGATAACCGGCAGATTGGTCGGGATCTCGGTGACTTCGAGGCCGTAAATGTTGCCGAACTCCTCGGCCTCGGTCAGCGCCGTGCCGGTCATGCCGGACAGCTTCTTGTAGAGGCGGAAATAGTTCTGGAAGGTAACGGAGGCCAGCGTCTGGTTTTCCGGCTGGATCGCCACATGCTCCTTGGCTTCGAGCGCCTGGTGCAGGCCCTCCGAATAGCGGCGTCCCGGCATCATGCGGCCGGTGAACTCGTCGATGATGACGATCTCGCCGTTGCGGACGATGTAGTCCTTGTCCTTCTGGAACAGCCGGTGCGCCTTCAGCGCGTTGTTGACGTGGTGAACGATGGCGACGTTCTCGACGTCATAAAGCGACTCACCCTTGAGCAGGCCGGCCGCGCGCAGCAGGTTTTCCAGCTTCTCGGTGCCTTCCTCGGTGAAGATCGAGGTCTTCTGCTTCTCGTCGATCTCGTAGTCGGCCGGGCCGAGCTGCAGCATGAAGGCGTCAATGGTGTTGTACATTTCCGAACGGTCCTCGAGCGGACCGGAAATGATCAGTGGCGTGCGCGCCTCGTCGACCAGGATGGAATCGACTTCGTCGACGATCGCGTAATTGTGGCCGCGCTGCACCATCTGGGCGCGCTCATATTTCATGTTGTCGCGCAGATAGTCGAAGCCAAGCTCGTTGTTGGTGGCATAGGTGACATCGGCGGCGTAAGCGACGCGGCGCTCCTCGTCGGAGAGACCGTGGACGATGACGCCGACCGAGAGGCCGAGGAATTTGTAGACGCGGCCCATCCATTCGGAGTCGCGCGTGGCGAGGTAGTCGTTGACGGTGACGACGTGGACGCCCTTGCCGGCCAGCGCGTTAAGATAGACGGGCAGGGTGGCGACCAGCGTCTTGCCCTCGCCGGTGCGCATTTCGGCGATGCCGCCATTGTGCAGCACCATGCCGCCGATCAGCTGCACATCGAAGGGGCGCATGCCGAGCACGCGGCGCGCCGCCTCACGGGCGGTGGCGAAGGCCGGTATCAGCAGGTCATCCAGCGTGGCGCCGTTGGCGATATCCTGGCGGAATTTTTCCGTGCGCGCCTGAAGTTCGGCGTCAGACAACGCCCGCATCTCGTTTTCCATGGCGTTGATCGCCTCGACACGCGGCCGGGTCGCCTTGACGCGGCGATCGTTGGAGGAGCCGAAAACCTTACGGGCGAGACCGCCGAGACTGACCATCCAATGGTCCTTTCGATAGAATTCTCAATCTTGAGACGAGCGCCGGCCGGCCCCATCAATTCCGCGTGAAACGCAGACAAACGCAAAAAGCGCCCGGAAAACGGTTCTGGACGCAAAGTCGTTGGACAGATAAGAGGGGGCTCAACTGATGTCAACGCCGCGTTAGCCCTATGGGCAGCGCCAAATTCCGCCACAATCCGGCTGATCTGCAAGCCCGACCAATCCCCCCTTGGAGTTAATCCTGATGTCCTTACTGTTTCGCCGTGCGTCGCTCGCCAGCCTTGGCCTGGTCTTCGGCCTGTCGGCTCTTTCGCTGTCGCCTGTCATGGCCCAGGAAGCCGCTCCCGCCCCGGCCGATGCTGCAGCGCCCGCCGCCGCACCCGTCGATCCCAATGCGGTCGTCGCCACCGTCAATGGCGAGAAGCTGACCGAGGCGGACCTTGGGCTTGCCGAGGGTGAGCTGTCGCAGCAGTTCGCGCAGTTGCCGCCCGAGCAGCGCCGTGCCGCCGCCCTTTCCGCGGCCATCGAGATCCGCGTCATGGCCGCCCAGGCAGTCACCACCGGGCTCGACAAGGATCCCGAATTCCAGCGCCGCATGGCGTTCCTGCAGCAGCGCGCGCTGCATGGCGAGATGGTCGAAAAGGGCGTCGTCGACAAGGTTACCGACGCCGAGGTGCGTGCCCGCTACGACCAGGAAATCGCCAGCACGCCGCCGGTCAATGAGGTTCATGCCCGTCACATCCTCGTGAAGACTAAGGAAGAAGCCGAGGCGATCATCAAGCAGCTCGACGGCGGCGCCGATTTCCAGAAGCTCGCCAACGAGCACACCAGCGATCCCTCGGGCAAGACCAATGGCGGCGATCTCGGCTGGTTCGGCCCGGGCCAGATGGTGCCGGAATTCGACAAGGCGGCATTCGCGCTCGACGTTGGCAAATACACCAAGGAGCCGGTGCAGTCGCAGTTCGGCTGGCACGTCATCAAGCTCGAGGACAAGCGCACCAAACAGCCGCCGGCGTTCGACGACGTCAAGGACCAGGCCAAGCAGGCGGTGATCCGCGACAAGTATTTCGCGCTGGTCAAGCAGCTGCGCGGCGCCGCGAAGGTCGAAATCCCCGACGCGAACCTGAAGAAGGCCGTCGACACGATGGAAGCTGGCAAGTAAGTCAGCATCGAATAAGGCCAGCATCGAAAAGCATGCAAAAGGGCGCCGTTTGGCGCCCTTTTCGTTTCGAGCCCTAGTTGGCGGAAAGTCAGCGATAGTGGGTGGACGCCTTGAACGCCGCCGGATCGCCGGCGGCAAGGGCGCCGCTGAATTCGGGGATACGCAGCAGAAGCATCATCGCCCAGAACAGCGGCCAGTCCGTCCAGCGGCAAAACGCCGTGCCGACGGCCTGCGCCGTCTGGCGGTTTTCCTTGAAGGACGTTTTTACCGCCCGCCAGGCGAGACCCGGCCTCGAACGCCGGCCCTTCGTCAGCAGATCCATGCGCGCGTACTGGTAGCCCTTGTTGCGCCTGACATCCCAGATGAAGCCCAGGCCCTCATAGGCGTGGATCGAGACTGCCTCTGTGGCCACCTCCATGGCCACGCCATCCCTCAGCATCGCGTGCTGCCGCAGATGCGAGGAGACGAAAGGTCCGTGGTCGGCCTCGAAGCGGTAGCGTTCGAGAACCGGACGCCGGTACAGAGCGCCATTGTTGCTGACATGGATGA
The DNA here is from genome assembly GCF_057784295.1 of Mesorhizobium sp. CNPSo 4688. Taxonomy (NCBI): domain Bacteria; kingdom Pseudomonadati; phylum Pseudomonadota; class Alphaproteobacteria; order Hyphomicrobiales; family Phyllobacteriaceae; genus Mesorhizobium; species Mesorhizobium sp. CNPSo 4688. The sequence goes on along the minus strand of NZ_JBWLUY010000010.1, from coordinate 31,531 downwards.
TCTGGCCGTTGCGGTTGCGGCGTTCGATGAAGCCGCGGTCGAGCAGCGACATCACCCGCATCATCATGGTGTCCTTACCGTAAGTGGTGCGGCCGGAAATCGCATCGATCTTCGGGTTTTTCACCACAGCTTCGTAAAGGATCGCCAGCCATCCGGGCCGCGTCAGGCAATCGGCCTCGACCACGGCAACGAGGTCATGGCGGCAATAGGCTAGTGCTGCGTCCTTCAGTTGCGAGGACTCGTCGCTGTCATGCGTCGCGACGATCACCGAAGGGCAGGAAAAGGCCGGTTTCCCGTCAAACTCGGCTGCAATCTCGGCGGTATGGCCCTCGGGCAGCATGAGGATGATTTCAGCCGGAACGCCGCGTGCATCCTGCGCATAGGCGCGCACTGCCCGGCGCAGTTCCTCGTCGCCATCCGGCGTCAGATAGTCGGAAACGACGATCAGGCTGACGGGCAGAACCGGTAAGGCGTTTTTGGTCAAGTCGCCCCCGGCGGTTGTCGGCGATTAGCGAGAGATGCCTGATATCACATAGCGGACGGTGGCGCGGATTGTAACCTCCTCTTCGTCGAGACGGTTGGTCAAAAGGTGTTTCCAGGCATAGGAAGCCACGAGGTCGGCGACCAGCGCCGCATCGATATCGGCGGCAACCTCGCCTCGCGCCTTGGCGCGCTCGATGACCCGGGCGGTGTGGGACCGACGTCCATCGGCATAGCCAGTCAGGGCAACGGCCGCCGCTTCATCCGATTGGGCTTCGGCGATGAGCGAGCGGAACACGCTGCCCGAGGATGTATCGCGCCAGTGCGAGAAGAGGTTTTGAAGGAAACCGACGAGATCGTCCTCGAGATTGCCGGTATCGGGGACGGCGACGCGCTTTTGCCGCTTGTAGACCTCCAGCAGCAAGGCGGCCTTGCTCGGCCACCAGCGATAGATCGTGGGCTTGCCGGCGCGTGCACGGCGCGCGACGGCTTCGATGGAAAAGCCGGCATAGCCGGCCTCGACCAGCACTGCCTCCGCGGCCTCGAGAATAGCCTCGGCGCTGTCGGGATTGCGCCGCGCCCCGATCGATCTGCGCGCCGGATCCTCGCCCATGTCTGTCCTCGCCAACACTTTCGCCGGCAATATAGGTGAGCCGACAGTCAAACGAAACGGCCCGTTTCAAGCGATATTGTGAAAGTCGGGAATCGCAGCGCAGCAGATATGCTTTGGGGGCAGGGCGGCGCACACCTGAGGCTCGCCCTCGGCAGCGATCAGTTCATCGCTTGCGAGGTTTCCGAGGCGATCCGCCATTGGCCGTCGCTCTTCACCAGCCCAAGGGTGACTCGTGCCTTGCCGGTCATGCGTGCCGCCGATTTGTCTTTCGACACATAGTCATAGCTCATTGCGAACACGGCCTCGGCGCGGTCGTCGCCTTGCGGCGTCACTTCGAGGCTGCTCGGCTCGAGACTGAACGACCAGGAGGCAAATTGCGCGAACCAGTCGGTCTTGAGCTTGACAACGGCACCGCTGTCATAGCGCGTACCGAAGATGGTGGCGGAAGGGGCGTAGAGCCGCTTGACGGTCTCGCCGATCGCCGCGGCATCGGGGGCGAGATAGTCATCGCGCAGGAATTTCTCGATGGCGGTCTTGTCGTCGCCGACGGAGCGTTCGAGTGCCGCGACCTTTGTCTCGGGCGCCGGAGCGGCGGCGGGCTTCGGCTGCGCGACCGTTTCACCGCCAGGCACGAACTCAAACCGCTCGAGCAGCGAACCCTGTTCCCAGGGGCGCTGTCCCTCGCGGGTTTCGGAAACCACGTCGCGGCGCACCGCGATCATCATGTCATTGATGCTCTGGCCGGGTTCGGCCATGTGCCGCAGCAATGCGGCGGCAAACGGCGAATTGCGCCCCGTTCCGTCCATGGCGACAGCACCCGGCGCCGTCGAAAAGGCGATGAAGGAGCCGCGCGTCGAATCGAACTGCGCCAGGCCGGCAAGCGCCGTCGCCGAGCGGGTGGTGGCAGTGCGGCTCAGACTGCGGGCAAAGGGATTGTTACGGCAGGCATCGAGGAACACCAGGCTGACCTTGGTCTGCTGTTCCATGATGTCGAGGACTTCGTCGATCGGCACGGCTTCAAGTTGCAGCTTGACCGGCATGTCGAGCCGGGCGTCGACCGGCACGATGTAGTTGCGCCCTTCGACCTGCAGGCCATGGCCGGCATAATAGAACAGCCCGACGCCCGCACCTTGCAGCGCATCGGAAAATTCGCCGATCTTGCGCTCGAGCTCACGCTTGCCGAGATCGTTGCCCTCGATGACGTCGAAGCCGATCGAGCGCAGCTTGCCGGCAATGTCGAGCGCATCATTGACCGGATTGGTGAGCGTGCCGGCCTGGGCATAGGTGCCGTTGCCGACGACCAGCGCCACGCGCCGTCCCGGCTGCGCATCGGCGCTCAGGAGCAAAAGCCCCATAAACGCCACTGCCAAGATAGCCAGCCTGCCCATGGCCGATATCATAACGCCAGAGGCCCCGGTGGCGCCAACGGATTTGAAATGCGAGCTTAATCCAAGGTGGTTTGCCGGCACCGGCGGCCAAGAAAACGCCCTTGCGCCGGGCCGTGGTATCGGGCAAACCGGCCTTCCCCAGCGTTTTTCCGTCGCCCGAGGTCTCCAATGTCCGCAACGATTTCGCCGCTCGCGCCGAAGAAATATCCCAAAATGCCCGCCATTGAGGGCGTGCGCATCGCCACCGCCGAGGCCGGGATCAAATACAAGAACCGCACCGATTTGCTGGCCATGGTCTTCGATGCCGGCACCGCTGTCGCCGGCGTGTTCACGAAATCGAAATGCCCCTCGGCGCCGGTCGATTTCTGCCGGCAGAACCTTGGCGCCGGCAAGGCGCGGGTGCTGGTCGTCAACTCCGGCAACGCCAACGCCTTCACCGGCAAGAAGGGCCGCGCCTCGACGCAACTGACCGGCGAGGCGGCGGCCAAGGCTGCAGGCTGCACGCCAGGCGAGGTGTTCCTCGCCTCCACCGGGGTGATCGGCGAGCCGCTCGACACCAGCAAATTCAGCCATCTGCTGGCCGGACTGGTCAAGGACAGCAAGCCGGACCTTTGGACCGAAGCGGCCAAGGCCATCATGACCACAGACACCTATCCGAAAGTGGCGACCGCGACGGTCAAGCTCGGCGACGCCGACGTCATCATCAACGGCATATCCAAGGGCGCCGGCATGATCGCGCCTGACATGGCGACGATGCTGTCCTTCATCGCCACCGACGCGCCGATCGCCGCCCCGGTGCTGCAGGATTTATTGTCGCGCGGCACGGCCAAGACCTTCAATGCGGTCACCGTCGACAGCGACACCTCGACCAGCGACACGCTGCTGTTGTTCGCCACCGGCGCCGCGGCCAGGCGTGGTGCGCCTGCCATCAGCGATCCCAAGGACGCCCGCCTCGGCGCCTTCCGCCGCGCACTTGGCAAGGTGCTGAAATCGCTGGCGCTGCAAGTGGTGCGCGACGGCGAGGGCGCCCGCAAGCAGGTTGAAGTCACCGTTACCGGCGCGAAATCGGCGCGCTCGGCCAAGCGCATCGCACTGTCGATCGCCAATTCGCCACTGGTCAAGACGGCGGTTGCCGGCGAGGACGCCAATTGGGGCCGCGTCGTCATGGCCGTCGGCAAGGCCGGCGAACCGGCCGACCGCGACCTTCTGTCGATCTGGTTCGGCGACAACCGTCTGGCGCATGAAGGCGAACGCGATCCAGGCTACTCCGAGGAAGCGACCTCGGCCTATATGAAGCGCGACGACATCCGCATCCGCGCCGATATCGGCATCGGCCGCGGCAAGGCGACGGTGTGGACCTGCGACCTCACCAAGGAATATGTCGCCATCAATGGCGATTACCGGAGCTGATGGAGTTGGCTTCCAGGCATCCGGCAAGCATGCTCGCCATCGTGCGCCGCTACGAGGCTGCGGGTTTTCGCGCCTGGCCGGCGGCGGCTGTCCACTATGACGGCACCTGGGTGGTGCGGCTGACGGCCGGCCATCCGGCCAAGCGCCTGAACTCGGTCAACCCGCTCGATCCCGGCGACACCCAGCACATTGCCGAGCGCATCGGCCGCGCCAGCCGGCGCTTCGACGCCTATGGCAGGCCTTTGACCTTCCGCATCTCACCGCTGTCGGGGCCGGACCTGGCCAGGCATCTCGACAATGAGGGCTGGAGCACATTCGACGAATCGCTGGTGATGCGGCTGCCGCTGGCGGATGCGCAGCTGGCGCCGGCCATGGATCAGATTCCGCTGAAGGACATCAGCCGCTTTCTTGGTGCGTCGCTCAAAGTCAGCGGCTCGGATCCATCGCTGCGGCCGGGGCTTTCGGAAATCATCGGCGCCATCCAGCCGGAGGTCGGGCTGTTTGCGCTCGAGGAAGGGACCGACCCGCTGGCGGTGCTGATCTGCGTCCATGACGGCGATCTCGCCGGCTTGTTCGAGATCGCCACCGACAAATCGGCACGCAACAAGGGTCACGGCCGCAACCTGATCCTGTCGGCGCTGAAATGGGCCAGGCTGCGCGGGGCGCGGGAAGCCTGGCTGCAGGTCGAGGCCGGCAATGCGCCGGCGCTGGCGCTCTATCGCTCGCTCGGCTTCGAGGAAGTCTATCGCTACCACTATCGCCGGCCGCCAGGCGCATGAGCGAGATTGCCAAAGGCAAACGCCTGCTCCTGGTCGCCGCCTGCGCGCTGGTCGATACCGATGGCCGCGTGCTCCTGGCGCAGCGGCCCGAGGGCAAGCAGCTTGCCGGCCTGTGGGAGTTTCCCGGCGGCAAGGTCGAGCCCGGCGAGACGCCGGAACAATGCCTGATCCGCGAGCTGCAGGAAGAGATCGGCATCGAGACCGACCTACCCTGCCTGGCGCCGCTCACCTTCGCCAGCCATTCCTACGATGATTTCCATCTCTTGATGCCGCTCTTCGTCTGCCGTCGCTTTCGCGGCATCGCGCAGCCGAACGAGGGGCAGGCGTTGAAATGGGTGCGGCCAAAGCAAATGCGCGACTATCCGATGCCGCCGGCCGACGCCCCGCTGATCCAGTTCCTCATCGACCTGTTGTGAGCAGAAGCCATTTTCGCCGGCCTGATTTAGCCAGCGTTAATCGAAGATTTATCTCGTCGTGAAAAATTGCGGTAAAGCGGATTCGCCGGGAGCGATTGCATGAGCCTCGACAGGGAATGGGACTCGATCCGGCCGGATCGCAGCTTTCGCGCCGCCAATGCCGGTATGAGCATATTGCGCATCACGCTGCTGTTCGGCTCGGCCGCGGTGGCGCTGGCCCTGATTGCGGTCCCCGTCCTCGACAAACAGACGCGATCGTCCAGCCGCGATACCCTTACAACCGGCCTAGACACGATGAGCACCGGTTCGGTCGGCTCGCGCGCCACCTATACACTGCGCAGAAGTGTGCTGCAGCCCTCACCCAGTTCGGTCTGCGTCATCCGTGCCGATGGCCGGCGCAGCGGTGACTGCTGAAGAAGAAGGTCAACAAAAGCTTATTGATTTCCTTAACGCAGGCCCCGTTTCACTGCCTGTTAAGCTTGTGCCGTTAACCTTTCTTAACAGGTCGGCGGTATGGTCGTGGCAAGAGGGATCGACGATCATGAAGACATTGTTGCAACGATTTTTGGAAGACGAAACAGGCGCTACGGCCATTGAATATGGCCTGATTGTCGCAGTGCTGTCGCTTGCCATCGTCGGCGGCATCGGCAAGGTCAGCAATGCGATCCAGTTTCTGTTCAGCGACACCAACAGCAAGCTAGCCAACGCCTTCGCCGAGCACTGATCCGGAGCGGCGTCACCGCCCGCCGGGATCTTCCAGTATGGTCTTCAGCGAGACCTTCGCGGAGCCCGGTTTCAAAGGCTTTTGCTGCGAGGCATCGGGTGCCCAGCCCGACAGCCAGACAACAGAGAAACTTGCCCTGATCCGGCCGTCGGCGTCCGAAAAACGTTCGGCATAGATTTCAGCTGCACGGGCAAACAGTTTTCGTGCACCCGGCCGCCGGCTGCGATCGGTCAGCGCGCTGGTTTCGCCCATCGCCCTGAGATCGGCGGTGAGGTCGAACAGCGTGTCGTAGCGCACGGTCACCGTTTCGACGTCGGCCACCGGCAGTGCAAGGCCAGCGCGCTGCAGCAGTGCGCCGGCGTCGCGGACATCGGTGAAGGGGATGACACGCGGGCTGGCGCCGCCATAAAGCTCGGTCTCGGCGGCGAGCAGGCTTTCGCGCAGTTCGGAAAGTGTGTCGGCGCCGGCGAAGGCGCCGAGGAAAAGCCCGTCGGGCCGCAAAGCACGGCGGATCTGCACCAGCATGCCGGGAATGTCGTTCATCGCCTGCAAAGACAGAAGTGAGACGGCGAGGTCGAGGCTTTCGGGCTGGAACGGCACGGTCTCCAGCGGTGCCACCAGCCCTGGCCGGCCGTCCAGAAACGCTGCGTCGGCCTCGACGCGCACAATCTCTGCTGCCTTGCCGCTTGCAGCAACCACATCCGTCGCGGCCGGCGTCTGGCAAAACAGCACGGCGGCCTTGCCGAACCGGCGTTCGACCGCGCCGAGCCGGTCAGCGAGATCTTCCGCTGCCCGCCGCATCAGAAAATCGGCGCCGGCGACGGGATGGCCCAATGCCCGGCGCTTGTGTGCCAGCCAGAGCTCTGTATCGATGATGGGCTGCAAGGCAAACAATCCCTGTCTGTCCGCCTTGTGATATCGTGGCGCGGACGACAAACCACGTGGCCGATCCGGTGATGGAGATCAAGAGCCTCGCTCAAACGATGTTGGATTGGCCGGCGCGGGTGCTGTTCCCGCCTGTCTGCGCCGGCTGCCGCAGGCATGTCTCTCAGCCTGGCGTTTTATGTGGCGCCTGCTGGCCGAAACTCAGGCTCCTGGAGCGGCCATGGTGCGCGGTGATGGGTACGCCCTTCACCCACGACATGGGCGAGGGCTTCCTGTCGGCCGAGGCGATCGCCGATCCGCCGCCTTTCGAGCGGGCGCGGGCGGCCGTGGCCTATTCGGGGGTTGCCCGCCAGATGGTGCAAGGGCTGAAATACCAGGACCGCACCGATCTTGCGCCATGGATGGCGCGCTGGATGCTGCGCGCCGGGGCTGAGCTGATCGCGGACGCCGATGTCGTCGTGCCGGTGCCGCTGCACTGGCGTCGCTTTTTCAGGCGGCAGTTCAACCAGTCGGCGGAACTGGCAAGGGCTGTTTCGCAGCTCAGCGGGCTGTCTTTCTCGCCCTCGGCGATCCTGCGCGTCAAGCTCACGCGCCAGCAGGTCGGGCTGGAGCGGCAGGAGCGCGAGGACAATGTGCGCGCCGCCTTCCGTGTGCCCACGGAAGCAGAAATCGAGATCGCCGGCCGCCGGGTGTTGTTGATCGACGATGTCTACACTACGGGCGCTACCGTGCGCTCGGTCGCCAAGGCATTGAAAAAGGGCGGCGCCGCAGCGGTCGACGTGCTGACCTTTGCGCGTGTCCTGCCGGGGGACTTTCGGGCAGACGAGTCCGCGACTATATAAGGTTGGGTACAGGCAGGATTGCAGACTGATGCTCGATGTGACGATCTACACCCGTATGATGTGCGGCTATTGCGCAGCGGCCAAGCGGCTGCTCGACCGCAAGGGCGTTGCCTACACCGAACATGACGCATCCTTCTCGCCGGAACTGCGCCAGGAAATGATTTCGCGGGCGCACGGGCGAACCACCTTTCCGCAGATTTTCATCGGCGACACCCATGTCGGCGGTTCCGACGAACTCCACGAACTGGAGGCGCGGGGGCAACTGGACAAGCTGCTTGCCAACGACTCGACGACACAGAGGGCATGACGATGGGTGTTTTCAAGACGGCGGCGATCCAGATGCGTTCGGGCGAAAGCCCTGAGCGCAACGCGGTTGATCTGGAACGGCTGGTGCGCGAGGCGGCAAGCCTGGGTGCTACCTACCTCCAGACTCCGGAAATGACCGGCGCGCTGATCCGCGACAAGGAAGCCCGGGCTGCCTCCTTCACTTCGGAAGACAAGGACATCATCGTGGCGACGGCGCGTGAGCTCGCCAGCGAACTCGGCGTCTTCCTGCATATCGGCTCGACCGCCATCCTGCGCGCCGACGGCAAGCTCGCCAACCGCGCGTTGCTGTTTGGACCGGACGGCGCCACGCTTGCCACCTACGACAAGATCCACATGTTCGATGTCGACCTCGACAATGGCGAGAGCTGGCGCGAATCCGCTGCCTATGAGCCGGGCACCGAGGCCGTCGTCACCGATATCGACGGCGCGAGGCTCGGCTTTGCCGTCTGCTACGATCTGCGCTTTCCGCAGCTGTTCCGCGCCGAGGCGCTGGCCGGCGCCGATCTTTTGTCTGTACCCGCCGCCTTCACCCGCCAGACCGGCGAGGCCCACTGGCACGTGCTGCTGCGGGCCCGCGCCATCGAGAACGGCGCTTATGTCGTTGCCGCGGCCCAGGGCGGATTGCATGAGGACGGCCGTGAGACGTTCGGCCATTCGCTGATCGTCGATCCGTGGGGCCGCATCATTGCTGAGGCGGCGCATGCCGAGCCTGGCGTGATCGTCGCCGAGATCGATACCGCGCAGTCGTTGGCTGCGCGCAAAAAAATCCCCAATCTCAAGAACGCGCGCGATTTTGTCGTCAATGCCGGCACGGCCGAGGCGCCCCGGCTCAGAGGTGCAGCTTCGTGATCCGCTTTGCCCTCATCTGCGAGCATGAGCACGAGTTCGAGGGCTGGTTTCGCAGCAATGACGATTTCGACACCCAGAAGAAGCGTGGCTTCGTCGATTGCCCGACCTGCGGTTCGCACAAGGTGCAAAAGGCGCTGATGGCGCCGGCCGTCTCCACCGCCCGCAAGCAGGAAACAATCGCGCTGGCCATGGGCGAAGCCCAGAAGCAGGCGTTGGCGCAGCTGAAGGCGATGGCCGAGAAGGTGCGCGAGAATGCCGACTATGTCGGCGACAAGTTTGCCGAGGAAGCGCGCAAGATCCATTTCGGTGAAACCGATGCGCGCGGCATCTATGGCGAAGCGACGCTGGACGAAGCCAAGAGCCTCGCCGAGGACGGCGTGGAGTTCATGCCGATACCGAGCTTTCCCGACGAACGAAACTAAGTTCCATCACCAGGCCGCAATGGCTCCGGAAGGCTGAACGGCGGTCTGGACGGAGCGATGCCAAACGGGCTTCCGACCAGCCGAATTGACTGTTCCTTTCCAGGCTGCTGCCGATCGCCGCTTGGCTCGGCTGTTCAGCCTGCACTCGCTATCAATTTCTCGAGCAACTGAGCCAGCGTCTCCCGCTCGGCGCCGCTGAGGCCGGCGAGGATTTCGTGTTCGTTGGCGACGTGGGCGGTCAGTGCCTCGTCGATCAAGGCGAGCCCCTGTTCGGTCAATTGCACCACAATGCCGCGCCGGTCGTTGGGGTGCGGGCCGCGCAGGATCAGGCCGGCCTTTTCCAGCCGGTCGAGTCGGTTGGTCATGGCCCCCGATGTCACCATCGTCGCCTCGTAGAGAGCGGTCGGCGTCAGCGCATAGGGCCGGCCGGACCGGCGCAGCGTCGCCAGCACGTCGAATTCGCCGGCTTGCAGACCGAAGCGGGCAAACAGCGGCGCGAGGCGTTCGCGGGCGACCAGCGACGAGACTTCGTTCAATCGGCCGAGCACCAGCATCGGCGTAACATCCAGGTCCGGCCGTTCCCGCGCCCACTGCTCGACCGCCTTTGCCGCGCGATCCATTTGTCTCACCGTTAAATATCTTGACGTTAAGAATCTTTGCGCTATGTTACCTCAAGATACAGGACCGGCGGAGTGCCGCAAGTGCCAATTTCGTACGTCACTGGACGGGACCATCCGATGAAATTTCTCTGGGAATCGGCACCCGGCTTGCTGGTCGTCACCGGCGGCCTGCTCGGCCTGACGCTGCCGTTCGGCAAGCTGGCGACAGCTGCCGGTGTTCCTGCCATGGTCTGGGCCTTCGTCATCTCGTTCGGCGCGGGCGGCGTTCTGTTGTGCGCGCTGCTCGCCAGCGGACAGCGCATGCGGCTCACTCCGCACAGGCTGCGTTATTTCTTCATCACCGCTACGGTGTCCTATGCCGCGCCAAACCTTTTGATGTTTTCGGCCATCCCGCATCTTGGCGCCGGCTACACCGGCATCATGTTCACGCTGTCGCCGGTCATCACGCTGGTGTTTTCGATCCTGCTCGGCGTCAGACGGCCCAACATGCTCGGCGTCGCAGGCATCGCCGTCGGCTTCATCGGCGCAGTTATGGTGGCGGTGACGCGCGGCGAGGCCGGCCAGCCGGCGGATTTCTTCTGGGTGCTGGTCGGACTCATGATCCCGGTCAGCCTTGCCGCCGGCAACATCTACCGCACCGTCGACTGGCCCGACGGCACCGGTCCGATCGAGCTTGCCGTCGGCAGCCATCTGGCTTCGGCAACGCTGCTGCTGGTCGGGATTCTCGCCCTGTTCGGCGTCGGCGCCTTCGCCCCGCTCGGCACTGTGCCGCTGGTCGTCGTGGCGCAGGTTGCGTCAGCTTCGGCGATGTTTGCCTTCTTCTTCCGGCTGCAGGCGGTGGGCGGCCCGGTCTATCTCAGCCAGATCGGCTATGTGGCGGCGGCCGTCGGCCTCTTCGCCGGCACGATCTTCCTCGGTGAGCACTATCAGCTGCTGACCTGGGCCGGTGCGGTCATCATCACCATCGGCGTGATCATCACCACCAAGGCGCAGAACCAGAAGGCGTGAGGGGCCAGAAGGCGTAAGGGGGTCAGACCGACCCCTTCTCGGCCAGCACCATGTAGTTGACGTCCATGTCCTTGGAGCGCTGCCAGCGGTCGGCGAGCGGGTGGTAGATGACGCCGGTGCGGTCGATGACGGTCATGGCGGCGTTGCCCAGCGCCTTTTCCAGCTCTTCGGGCCGCACCAGCTTGCCGAACTGGTGGGTGCCGCGCGGCAGCCAGCGCAGCACGTATTCGGCGCCGATGATGGCCAGACCGAGAGCCTTCAGCGTTCGGTTGATGGTGGCCACGAACATGATGCCGCCGGGCTTCACCATCTCGCCGCATTTGCCGATGAACAGGTCGATGTCGGCGACATGCTCGACCACTTCCATGTTGAGGATGACGTCGAATTTCTCGCCGGAATCGGCAAGGTCTTCCGCCGTCGTTGCGCGGTAATCCACCGTCACCCCGCCTTCGGCCGCGTGCAGCTTCGCCACCTCGATGTTGGTTGCCGATGCGTCGGCGCCGACCACTTCAGCGCCAAGCCTGGCCATCGGCTCGCACAACAGCCCGCCGCCGCAGCCTATGTCGAGGAAGCGCAGGCCTTCGAAGGGTCGCGCCGCCCGCGGGTCACGACCAAAACGCGCCGCCACCTGGTCCCTGATATAGGCCAGCCGGACCGGATTGAACTTGTGCAGCGGGCGGAATTTGCCGTTCGGGTTCCACCATTCGGCAGCAAGGGCTGAGAAGCGCTCGACTTCTCCGGCATCGATCGTCGATCGACGGGGCTCTGGCATGGGGCGGGTCTCCTAGAGCTCTTTATTCGGGCGCAATTTCGGACGGAAAACCGGTTCCCACTTTTCCTGGAATTGCTTGGGAGCGTTAGGAAGTCGGGTGTGAGGCCGCGAATGTCAAGGCAACAATTTTTCGAGCTGACACGGCGGCACACTCTGTCAGGGGCATGTCAGCTGCCGAACGCTGCGATGAAACACGGTTGGCCTGGCGGGCGAAAGAGGAGCATCGTTTTTGAATTCGAATTCGACGGAGTGGATTCCATGACATTAACGCTAGCGTCGATTCTCTGGCGTCGGCTGGATGTGGAGGGCCACGATTCCTGCCTGCTTTTACAGATCAAGAACGGCTACTGCCTTAGGGGGCAGGCCATTTTCGTCCAGGACGACAAGCCATGCTGCCTTGCCTGTGAGGTGATCTGCGATGCCGTCTGGCGGACAAGGGCGGCGCGGGTCGATGGCTTTCTCGGTATGCGCGACTATGTCATTGAACGAGATGCCACCGGCCAGTGGACGCTGAACGGTGAAATCCAGGGAGACGTCGCCGGCCTTGTTGATGTCGATCTCGGTTTCACGCCGGCATCGAACCTGCTGGCGATCCGCCGTATCGACCTCGGCGTCGGCCAGGCAGGGCCCGCGCCGGCCGCTTATCTGACCTTCCCCGAGCTCAGGCTGACGCGTCTTGAGCAGAGCTACCAGCGGCTGGATGAAGGCCGCTATGCCTATGCCGCGCCGATGTTCGGTTACAATGCTGTGCTGGAGGTGTCGGCTGCCGGGTTTGTTCTTGACTATCCCGGCCTGTGGCGAAGCGCAGCCGGCCCGCTCCCTTAAGGCGCCTGCAACGTTCCGGGCAGTCTATGGCGGTGATCATGCTCGACGTCGATCATTTCAAGCAATTCAACGACACGTTCGGCCATGAAGCGGGCGAAACAGGGCGACCTCGGCATGTCGCATGTCGACGCTGGCGGCATCGATGGCGCGCATCGCCTCGCAATCGCCGATCTCGGCCATGATCCGCCCGGCGGCGGCGAGAGCCTGCTCGCGGCTCCGCCAGCGCACCACGTCGACCCAACCGCCATCATCCCGCCGGGCCAGGCAGCGGCTTACGAAACCCGGTTGGCGCGCCAGCCAGTCGCTGACCAGGCTGTTGCTGGCGGCAAAGCCCGCTTCGGTCCCGGGTTTGAGCCGAAAATTGACGATTTCCAGGGTCTCGGTCATTTCGCGTCCAGCACGTCGCGCAGTTTCGTAGCCAGTTGCTCGATGGTGAAGGGCTTGGCCAGGAAATGCACGTCGTGGTCGAGCACGCCGTTGTGGACCACGGCGTTCTTGGTGAAGCCGGTGGTGAAGATCACCTTCAGCTGCGGCAGGCGCGCCAGCGCTTCCTCCGCGAGCTTGCGGCCGTTCATTACCGGCATGACGATGTCGGTGAACATAAGTGCCACGCCCGGATTGTCCGCCAGTTTCTGCAATGCTTCCTGGCCGCTGCCGGCATGGATGACGGTATAGCCGAGTTCGCGCAAGGCGTCCGTGGTTGAAGCGCGTACGCGGGCGTCGTCCTCGACAACGAGGATTGTCTCGGTGACTTCAGCGGGATTGTCGCCTCGGCCAGTGGGCAGGACGGCCTCTTCCGCACCGAAGAAACGCGGCAGATAGATCTTGATCGTCGTGCCTTCGCCCGGTTCGGAATAGATCTTGACGTGGCCGCCCGACTGTTTGACGAAGCCGAACACCTGGCTAAGGCCCAGGCCGGTGCCCTTGTTGACCGGCTTGGTGGTGAAGAACGGCTCGAAGGCCTTCTCCATGACGTCCGCCGGCATGCCGGCGCCGGTGTCGCTGACCGCGATCATCACATACTGGCCGGCTTTGACCTCGGGATGGGTGACGGCGTAGCTGTCGTCGAGATGGCTGTTGGCGGTCTCAATGGTCAGCTTGCCGTCCTCGTCCATGGCGTCGCGGGCGTTGACCGCCAGGTTGAGGATAGCGTTTTCGAGCTGGCTCGGATCGGCACGGGTCTTCCACAGGCCGCCGGCCAGCACGGTTTCGATGCGGATGGTTTCGCCCAACGCCCGCCGCAACAGGTCCGACATCCCTGTAACCAGACGATTGGTGTCGACCACTTGCGGGGCCAGTGGCTGCTGGCGCGAAAAGGCGAGCAGCCTGGCAGTCAGATTGGCGGCCCGCGTCGCCGCGTCGGCCGCCGCCTCGATGAATTTCGCGATGTCGTGCTCGCCGCGCGCGAGTTTGCGCTGGGCGAGGTTCATGGCACTGATGATCACCGCCAGCATGTTGTTGAAATCGTGGGCGATACCACCGGTCAGCTGGCCGACCGCTTCCATCTTCTGCATCTGGCGGATCTGCGATTCGGCCGTTTCGCGCGTCCGGATCTCGTTGCCGAGCTCGATGTTCTTACGCATCAGCTCCTCCTGGGCGACAGCGACCTCGCGAAACCGGCGGCGCGATAGGCGGATCGTGTAGGCGCCAAGCAGAAAAATCGCCAGCAGCGCTGCGAATGAGCCGATACGCAGCCAGCTCTCGACCCGGTCGGTATGTTCGTCGCGGGCAGCGATTGCCGCGCCGCTGATGCGCCGGATCGTGTCCATGCTGGCCCTGATCTGGTCCATGGCGGCCTTGCCCTGGCCGCTGCGAACCAGTTCCAGCGCTTTCGCCGCGTCGCCGTGATCGTAAAGCGCAATCGTCTGCGTCAGTTCAGCCTGCTTCAGCGAAAGCGCGTCCTTGATGCGATTGATCTGCTGGACGAGTTCGTCGTCCGGGGCGGTCATGCTGTCGATGCGGGCAAGCTGGCCCGGAATGGCCTCGACCGCCTGCCGATAGGGCTGGAGGTAGGATTTATCCCCGGTCAGGAGGTAGCCGCGCTGGCTGGTTTCGGCGTCCTGCGCCAGCGAAAGCAGGCCGGACAGCGATTCCTGGTACTCGATTGCCTCGCGCGCCGCTTCGCGATTGGCCCTCTGGCCCTCGACCAGGACGGCGCGCGTGCCGACGATCAACGCCAGCACGGCGAAGCCGATGAAAAGCGGCAGCGATTGCCATCGCATGGCACGTCGAAGACGAGCAATCATTTGATATGCTGGACCAAAAGGAGTTCCCCGCGGGCAGCATTTGGTAAGCGGCGGCGGGGCGGAACGCAATATGCCGCTGTCCTGAAGCCGGCAATCCGTGGCCAGCCTTGCGAAACGGTGATCATTTGGCTAAGGAGGCCGCGCATTCAGCGGCCGGCTTCTGCCGGACGTTTCTTCCCCTTTCGGCTCCGGGCCGGCTTCAGTCAAAGGCATTTCGCTTCCATGGCGCGCATCGTGATGAAATTCGGCGGAACCTCCGTCGCCGACATCGCCCGCATCCGCAACGTGGCGCGTCACGTCAAACGCGAGGTCGATGCCGGTCATGAAGTAGCCGTGGTGGTCTCGGCGATGGCCGGCAAGACCAACGAGCTCGTCGGCTGGACCCGCGAAGCCTCGCCGATGCATGACGCGCGCGAATATGACGCCGTCGTGGCCTCGGGCGAACAGGTCACCGCCGGCCTTCTGGCGATCACGCTACAGAATATGGGCGTGCACGCCCGCTCCTGGCAGGGCTGGCAGATCCCGATCAAGACCGACAACGCGCATGGCGCGGCGCGCATCCTGGACATCGATGGTGCGTTTCTGATCAAGCGCTTCGGCGAGGGCCAGGTGGCAGTCGTCGCCGGCTTCCAGGGCATCGGTCCGGACAACCGCATCGCCACGCTCGGCCGTGGCGGCTCCGATACGAGTGCGGTGGCCATCGCCGCCGCGGTCAAGGCCGACCGCTGCGACATCTACACCGATGTCGACGGCGTCTACACCACCGATCCGCGTATCGAACCCAAGGCGCGGCGGCTTAACAAGATTTCGTTCGAAGAAATGCTCGAAATGGCCTCGCTCGGCGCCAAGGTGCTGCAGGTGCGGTCGGTCGAGCTTGCCATGGTGCACAGGGTGCGTACTTTCGTGCGGTCGTCCTTCGACGATCCCGATGCGCCCGGAATGGGGGATTTGCTCAATCCTCCGGGAACGCTTATTTGCGACGAGGAAGAGATCGTGGAACAGCAGGTCGTCACCGGAATTGCCTACGCCAAGGACGAAGCTCAGATTTCGCTGCGCCGCGTCGGCGACCGCCCGGGCGTTGCCGCCGGCATTTTCGGCCCGCTGGCCGAGGCCAACATCAATGTCGACATGATCGTCCAGAATATCTCCGAGGACGGCAAGTTCACCGACATGACCTTTACCGTGCCATCCGGCGACGTCGACAAGGCTCTGGCCGTGCTTGAGCGCCTCAAGGCTCCGATCGGCTATGACGTCGTGCAGTCCGAGGCCGGCATGTCGAAGGTCTCGGTCATCGGCATCGGCATGCGCAGCCATGCGGGTGTGGCGGCCACCGCCTTCAAGGCGCTGGCCGACAAGGCCATCAATATCCGGGCCATCACCACCTCCGAGATCAAGATTTCGATACTGATCGACGGTCCCTACACCGAACTGGCGGTTCGCACTTTGCATTCCGTCTACGGTCTGGATAAGCAGTAGCGAGAACGATTTGAGTTGTTGCGTGTGCGCCGGTCGCAGTGGAAACTGCGGCGGGCAAAATGCCCATTGGAGAAGAAGCCGCGATGCGTGATACGGCCAGTGGCCCGCGCGTTCTGCTGAAACGGCTCCGCGAGCTCATGCAGGAGCCGCTGGAGCCGCAGGAGCGGCTTGACCGGATCGTGCGCGACATCGCCTCCAACATGGTCGCCGAGGTCTGCTCGCTCTACGTGCTGCGCGCCGATTCGGTGCTCGAACTCTACGCCACCGAGGGTCTGAACCCGAACGCCGTCCATCTGGCGCAGCTGCGGCTGGGGCAAGGCCTGGTCGGCACGATTGCCGCCAGCGCGCGGCCGCTCAACCTCTCCAATGCGCAGGAACACCCGGCCTTCGCCTACCTGCCGGAAACGGGCGAGGAGATCTACAATTCCTTCCTCGGCGTGCCGGTGCTCAGGGCAGGGCGCACGCTGGGCGTGCTCGTCGTGCAGAACAAGACCATGCGCCACTACCGCGACGACGAGGTCGAGGCGCTGGAAACCACCGCCATGGTCATCGCCGAGATGATCGCCACCGGCGATCTTGCCCGGCTGACGCGGCCCGGCCTCGAACTCGACCTGCGCCGTCCCGTCAGCTTCACCGGCCTGTCCTTCAACGAAGGCGTTGGGCTCGGCCATGTCGTGCTGCACGAGCCGCGCATCGTCGTCACCAATCTGTTCAACGAGGACAGCGAGGAGGAGATCCGCCGGTTGCAGTCCTCGCTCGGCTCGCTCAGGCTGTCCATCGACGACATGCTGGAGCGGCGCGAGGTCGCCTTCGAGGGCGAGCACCGTGAGGTGCTCGAGGCCTACCGCATGTTCGCCAATGACAGCGGTTGGGTGCGCCGGCTGGAAGAGGCGATCCGCAACGGCCTGACGGCGGAAGCAGCTGTCGAGAAGGTACAGAGCGACATGCGCGCCCGCATGCTGCACATGACCGATCCCTATCTGCGCGAGCGGATGAGCGATTTCGACGATCTCGCCAACCGGCTGCTGCGCCAGCTGATGGGGCGCGGGCCGGACGATGTCGCGGCGTCGCTGCCGAAGGACGCCATCCTGGTTGCGCGTTCGATGGGTGCGGCCGAATTGCTCGACTATCCCAGGGACAAATTGCGCGGCGTGGTGCTGGAGGACGGCGCCGCGACCAGCCATGTCGTCATCGTCGCGCGCGCCATGGGCATTCCGGTCGCCGGCCAGATGAAGGGCGCCGTTTCCATGGCGGAAAACGGCGATGCCATCATCGTCGACGGCGAGGAAGGCACGATCCATTTGCGGCCGCAGCCGGACCTCGAAGCCGCCTATGCCGAAAAAGTCCGCTTCCGGGCGCGCCGGCAGGAGGTCTACCGCGAACTGCGCAAGAAGCCGTCTGTGACCAAGGATGGCGTCCAGGTCGATCTGTTGATGAATGCAGGTCTCGCCGTCGACCTGCCGCAGCTGGCCGAAGCGGGTGCGGCCGGCATCGGCCTGTTCCGCACCGAATTGCAGTTCATGGTCGCCTCGACCTTCCCCCGCGCCGAGGCGCAGGAGAAGCTCTATCGCGATGTGCTCGACGCCGCGCGGGGGAAGCCGGTCACCTTCCGCACCATCGACATTGGCGGCGACAAGGTGCTGCCCTACTTCAAGGGCGCCATCCAGGAAGAAAACCCGGCGCTGGGCTGGCGGGCGATCCGCCTGACGCTCGACCGGCCGGGCCTGCTCAGGACCCAGATCCGCGCTCTGCTGAAAGCCTGCGGCGGGCGCGAACTGAAGCTGATGCTGCCGATGGTGACGGAACTCGGCGAAATCGCTCAGGCGCGTGAGATCATCGACCGCGAGGTCAGGCATCTCTCGCGCTTTGCCCATCATCTGCCGACCAGCCTCAAGCTCGGCGCCATGCTGGAAGTGCCGTCGCTGCTGTTCCAGCTCGACGAACTGATGAAGGCAGTCGATTTCGTCTCGGTCGGCTCCAACGATCTGTTCCAGTTCGTCATGGCGGTCGATCGCGGCAACACGCAGCTCTCCAACCGCTTCGACACGCTGTCGGCGCCGTTCCTCAGGGTGCTGAAGCAGATTGCCGATGCCGGCGAACGCAACCACACGCCGGTGACGCTGTGCGGTGAACTGGCGGGAAAACCCATCTCGGCCATGGCGCTGATCGGCCTTGGCTACCGCTCGATCTCGATGTCGCCGGCCTCGATCGGCCCGGTCAAGGCGATGCTGACCGAACTACCGCTTGAGGAATTGCAGGCCTTTTTCGACGACAATCTGATGGCGCCGGCGCATGGCCTGCCGATGCGGGCACTGCTGCAGGCCTTTGCCGACGACCGCTCCATCCCGCTATAGCATCAGCCATGGTCAATCTTCCTCGCGAGCGTATGGATCAGGTCGTCAAGCGTTTCGAGATGCTCGAGGCGCAGATGTCGGCCGGGCCGGCGGCCGACGCCTATGTGAAGATGGCCTCGGAATATGCCGAGCTTCAGGACATGGTGGCCAAGGTCAGGGAATTGCGTTCAGCCGAGCATGAACAGGCGGACCTCGAAGCGATGCTCGCCGATAAAAGCACCGATGCCGAGATGCGGGCGCTGGCCGAGGCCGATCTGCCCGGGGTCGAGGAGCGTATCGAGGAACTGCAGAAGGACATCCAGATTCTGCTGCTGCCCAGGGATGCCGCCGACGACAAGAACGCCATCCTCGAAATCCGCGCCGGCACCGGCGGCGATGAGGCAGCGCTTTTCGCCGGCGACCTGTTTCGCATGTATGAGCGCTATGCCGCCGAGCGCGGCTGGCGCTTCGAGACGGTGTCGGCCAGCGACGGCGACGCCGGCGGCTTCAAGGAAATCATCGCCACCATTTCCGGCAAGGGGGTCTTTGCCCATCTGAAATTCGAATCCGGCGTGCACCGTGTGCAGCGCGTGCCGGCGACCGAGGCCAGCGGGCGCATCCATACCTCGGCGGCGACGGTGGCCGTACTGCCGGAAGCCGAAGAGGTCGATATCGACATTCGCGCCGAAGACATCCGCATCGACACGATGCGCGCCTCGGGTTCCGGTGGCCAGCACGTCAACACCACCGATTCTGCGGTGCGCATCACCCATTTGCCAACCGGCATTATGGTGGTGCAGGCGGAAAAGTCGCAGCACCAGAACCGGGCCAAAGCCATGCAGATCCTGCGCGCGCGGCTCTATGACATGGAACGCAGCAAAGCCGACGAGGAGCGCTCCGAGGCGCGCAAATCACAAGTCGGGTCCGGCGACCGGTCGGAGCGCATCCGTACCTACAATTTCCCGCAAGGGCGCCTTACCGACCACCGCATCAACCTGACGCTCTACAAGCTCGACCGGGTGATGATGGGCGAGCTGGACGAGGTCATCAACGCGCTGATCGCCGACCACCAGTCGAAGCTGCTCGCCGATATCGGCCTCGATGGCTGACATCCTGCCCGGCACGCTCGGGCCGCTGCTGCGAGCAGCGCGGGAGCGGCTTGCCGCGGCCGGCGTCGCCGATCCGGCACTGGACGCCAGGCTGATCGTCGAACATTTTTCCGGCACGACCCGTACAGAGGCCATCGCCGAGCCGCAATGGGCGCTCGATGCCGATGCGCTCGCCGCAATCGATGCTGCCTTGCGGCGGCGGCTTGCCGGCGAGCCGGTGCACCGCATTCTGGGCTATCGCGAATTCTACGGCCTGCGTCTTGCGCTGTCGCTGGAAACGCTGGAGCCGCGGCCGGATACCGAAACGCTGGTCGAGGCGATCCTGCCCTTTGCCAGCGAAACGGCCGAAAGGCTGGGGGAATGCCGCGTCCTCGATCTTGGCACCGGCACCGGCGCCATTGCCTTGGCCCTGCTCAGCGCCGTTCCGGCCGCGACAGCCACCGGCGTGGATATTTCACAAGATGCGCTCACGACCGCGACCCGCAATGCCAGGCAACTCGGGCTGGCCGGCCGGTTTGAGGCGCTGCACTCCGACTGGTTCGCAAAAGTTTGCGGTCGGTACCATGTAATTGCCGCAAACCCTCCCTATATACCATCTGAAGACATTGGAAATCTGCAGGACGAGGTCCGCGATTTCGATCCGCGCAGAGCCCTTGACGGCGGTGTGGACGGTCTTGGCCCCTACAGGATCATCGCCGCCGAAGCGGCAGGGTTTTTGGAAGCACAAGGCAAGATTGCGGTCGAGATCGGCCACACGCAGCGCAATGAGGTCAAAGACATATTCGCGGCAGCCGGCTACAGGCTGGCCGAGGTATTTGTCGATCTTGGCGGAAACGACAGGGTTCTTATGTTTGAACAGGGAAAGCCTTGACGCAGTGCAAAAAAGCGCTTGGCAATGCCGGGGAATGCGGCTAGGGTCCGCCTTAACCGGATGAGACGAAGCAGGCAGTGCTCTTAGCGATTCGGTTTTCCTTGGAAATAGCTGCCTTCTTGCGCAAACGACGCCCAAGCTTCGTGCGGGAATCGTCCGGCAAGTGATGTAACCGGAACAGGATGACACGTGGCGCCAACGCAATTGATGCGGGCGAACGCCGGTGAAGAAACGAAACGGCTGGCTGCATGAGCGCCTCCGTACGTGAAACGTTTTTCGAAAATTTCAAAATGAAGAGAGTCTAATGAGGCCACAACAGCAGAACAGGCGCATGCGCGGTCGCAACAACAATGGCGGCGGCGGTGGCAACAACAATAACAACAACAACCGCAAGGGCCCAAATCCCCTGACGCGCAACTACGAGAGCAACGGCCCGGACGTGAAGATCCGCGGATCGGCTCAGCAGATCGCCGAAAAATACGCCACTCTGGCCCGTGACGCGCAAAGCTCCGGCGACCGGGTTATGGCGGAAAACTATCTCCAACACGCCGAGCACTACAATCGCATCATCGCTGCCGCTCAGGCGCAGTTGCCGATCCAGAATGCCCAGCAAAACCGCGACGATTTCGACGATGATGAAGATCGCGACGATTTCGACAATGCCGGCAACAACAATGGCGGCGAGACGCAAGCTCCGCAGGCCAACCACGGCAACGGTCCGCAGCCGACGATCGAAGGCACGCCGGCCGAACTGGCATATGGCCAGGAAAACGGCCGCGAGAACAACAACGGTCGTGACAATAATGGCCGCAACAATAACGGGCGCGACAACAACGGCCGCAACCGTGACCGCCGCCCCAATGGCGGTTATGGCCAGAACGAGCAGCGTGGCGACTTTGCCCAGCGCGGCGAGCAGAACGGCCCGCGCGGCGAGCAGAACGGCCCGCGCGGCGACCAGCAGCGCTTTACCGAAACCCCGGTGCAGACGGAGGCCGTTTCCGCGGTTGAACCCGAAGCCGAGACCGGTTTCTCCGAGCCGGCGCCGCTGTACGAAAACCTGTCGCCGGCGGCTCTTGCCGCTCGTGCCGAACTCAATGAGGCCGCCGCCGAGAACGGCGCTGCCCGCCGCCCGCGGCGCCCGCGCCGCCCGCGCACCAGTGCCGATCAGGTCAGTGACGATCAGTCTGGTGGTGAGCAGGTGGATGGCGCCAGCGAGACCGCTGCAGCTACCGAGGTGGTGGATGCGGCGCCGGCTGAAACTCCTGCCGTCGACCCGTTCGTCGTCGACGCCAACAACTGACCGAGCAAGACGGTAATCCCTGAAACGGCGGAGAGAAATCTCCGCCGTTTTCGTTTGCTTAGGTATGCAATATCCTGTGCGGCAAGTCTTGAGCGGCAATGGCTTGCGCCCCATATCTGGCGTGAACTGGACCCGGCTCCGATGAGCGGGTCCGTCACCGCAATCGGATCCGGTGCCGCAAAGCGGGCCGGTGATGGAAGGAGACAGATATGAACCTCGAGAAATACTCCGAGCGCGTCCGCGGATTCATCCAATCCGCCCAGACCATGGCGCTCTCGCGCAATCACCAGCAATTCACCCCCGAACATATGCTCAAAGTCCTCGTCGATGACGATGAGGGTTTGGCCGCCTCGCTGATCGAGCGCGCCGGCGGCAACGTCCGCGACGTCAAGCTCGGCGTCGAAACCGCACTTGAGGCCATGCCCAAGGTGGAAGGCGGCAACGGCCAGCTCTATCTGGCGCAGCCGCTGGCCAAGGTGTTTTCGACGGCGGAAGAACTGGCCAAGAAGGCCGGCGACTCTTTTGTCACCGTCGAGCGGTTGCTGCAGGCGCTGGCCATGGAGAAGTCGGCCAAGACGGCCGACATCCTGGCCAAGGCCAGTGTCACCGCGCAGGCGCTGAACCAGGTCATCAACGACGTCCGCAAGGGCCGCACCGCCGATTCGGCGAGCGCCGAGCAGAGCTACGACGCGCTGAAGAAGTACGCGCGCGACCTGACCGCCGACGCCCGCGCCGGCAGGCTGGACCCGGTCATTGGCCGTGACGACGAGATCCGCCGCACCATCCAGGTGCTGTCGCGGCGCACCAAGAACAACCCGGTGCTGATCGGCGAACCCGGCGTCGGCAAGACGGCGATCGCCGAAGGCCTGGCGCTGCGCATCGTCAATGGCGACGTGCCGGAATCGCTGAAGGACAAGCAGCTGATGGCGCTCGACATGGGCGCGCTGATTGCCGGTGCCAAATACCGCGGTGAGTTCGAGGAGCGGCTGAAGGCCGTGCTCAACGAAGTCACCGCTGCCGCCGGCGGCATCATCCTGTTCATCGACGAGATGCACACGCTGGTCGGCGCCGGCAAAGCCGATGGCGCGATGGACGCTTCGAACCTGTTGAAGCCGGCGCTGGCGCGCGGCGAACTGCACTGCGTCGGCGCGACCACGCTCGACGAGTACCGCAAGCATGTCGAGAAGGACGCCGCCCTTGCTCGCCGTTTCCAGCCGGTTTTCATCGACGAACCGACCGTGGAAGACACGGTTTCGATCCTGCGCGGCCTGAAGGAGAAATACGAGCAGCACCACAAGGTGCGCATCTCGGATTCGGCACTGGTGGCGGCGGCAACCTTGTCCAATCGCTACATCGCCGACCGTTTCCTGCCGGACAAGGCGATCGACCTCGTCGACGAAGCCGCGTCGCGGCTGAGGATGCAGGTCGATTCCAAGCCCGAGGCGCTGGACGAGATCGACCGCCGCATCATGCAGCTCAAGATCGAGCGCGAGGCGCTGAAGGTCGAGACGGATGACGCCTCGAAGGATCGGCTCGCCCGCCTGGAAAAAGAACTTGTCGGCCTCGAGGAGGAATCGACCGAGATCACGACCAAATGGCAGGCCGAGAAACAGAAGCTTGGGCTCGCCGCCGATCTTAAGAAGCAGCTCGACGAAGCCCGCAACGAGCTTGCCATTGCCCAGCGCAAGGGTGAATTCCAGCGCGCCGGCGAGCTTGCCTATGGCAAGATCCCGGAGCTGGAAAAGAAGCTCCGGGAAGCCGAAGCCCAGGACGGCAAGGCCGGCATGGTCGAAGAGGTGGTCACGCCTGACCACGTTGCCCATATCGTGTCGCGCTGGACCGGTATTCCGGTCGACAAGATGCTGCAGGGCGAACGCGACAAGCTGCTGCGCATGGAAGACGAGATCGGCAAGCGTGTCGTCGGCCAGGGCGAGGCGGTGCAGGCGGTGTCGAAAGCTGTGCGGCGCGCCCGTGCCGGGCTTCAGGATCCGAACCGGCCGATCGGCTCGTTCATGTTCCTCGGGCCGACCGGCGTCGGCAAGACGGAGCTGACCAAGGCGCTGGCGAGCTTCCTGTTCGACGATGAGAGCGCGATGGTGCGTATCGATATGTCGGAGTTCATGGAGAAGCACTCGGTCGCCCGGCTGATCGGCGCACCTCCTGGCTATGTCGGTTATGAAGAAGGCGGCGCGCTGACCGAAGCGGTGCGGCGCCGGCCCTATCAGGTCGTGCTGTTCGACGAGATCGAGAAGGCGCATCCCGATGTCTTCAACGTGCTGCTGCAAGTGCTCGACGACGGGCGGCTGACCGACGGCCAAGGCCGTACGGTCGACTTCCGCAACACGCTGATCATCATGACGTCGAACCTCGGCGCCGAATATCTGGTCAATCTCGGCGAAGACCAGGATGTCGATGCCGTGCGTGACGAGGTGATGAGCGTGGTGAGAGCCTCGTTCCGGCCAGAGTTCCTCAACCGCGTCGACGAGGTGATCCTGTTCCACCGGCTGCGCCGGCAGGATATGGGCCGCATCGTCGAGATCCAGCTCAAGCGGCTGGAAAGCCTGCTTGTCGACCGCAAGATCACGCTGTCGCTCGACCAGGAATCGATCGACTGGCTGGCGACCAAGGGCTACGACCCGGCCTATGGCGCGCGGCCGCTGAAGCGGGTGATGCAGAAGGACCTGCAGGATCCGCTGGCGGAAAAGATCCTGCTCGGCGAGATCCTCGACGGCTCGACCGTCAAGGTCACCGCTGGCTCCGACCGGTTGAATTTCCGGTCGAAGCCCAGCGTGGTGGCGACTGAAGCCGCAGCCTGATCAATACGCCGCGCGTCCCGAATGGACGCGCGGCGTTTTCTTGTGAATTCGCGGGGGGCGCACATGACGCTGGACGACTACAACAGCCTCTGCGCCTCGCTGCCGCAAACGACTCATGTCGTGCAATGGGGCGGCGCCCATGTCTGGAAAGTCGGCGGCAAGGTCTTTGCCATCGGCGGCTGGAATGATGGCGAGCAGCTTTTCGTCACCTTCAAATGTTCTGAAATGGCCTATGACATTCTGAAGGACCAGCCCGGCTGCCGGCCGGCGCCCTATCTGGCCTCGCGCGGCATGAAATGGATCCAGCGTCAGACAAGCCAGAGCATGGATGATGATGCGCTGAAGGACTATCTCGGCGAAAGCCATCGCCTCGTTGTCCTCAAGCTGACGAAACAGACGCGCAAGGAATTGGGCCTGTAGCGACCCTGAAATCCGCCATCTTCATGCCCGGTTCATGTTGGAAAGCTTATGTTCTGGTTTGCTGGCGAAGGGGTTTGCCTGCAGGCTTTTTGACGGTCAGGGCGTTGCTTGCGCATCCAAACGGTGGCGAGAGCGTTCTGAAGGGATACTGCCGGGGCTGCGGCAATTACGACCGGAGAGTTTGACCACCATGTTCCGCACGATCTTTGCCTTTTCGGTGCTCGCCGCCGGGCTGCTTGCGTCCAGCGCCATGGCATCGCCGACGGTGGATAGTGCATTGCCGGTTGTTCGCGCTGCCGATAGCGGCGGAATCGTGCTTGCCCAGGACGGCAATCTCGACATCTATTACGACGCCAGGGGCAACCGCGTCATCGTCGATGCCGACACCGGCAAGGTCATCGCTATCCAGCCGCCGCAGACCAGGCTCGACCGCCGTGCGCTGCGCCGCCAGATGCGGGCGCGCGAACTCGGACGCGCACCGGTCGAGGATGACGACCGCTATTATCTCGACGATCCCGAGGACATGGCGCGTTTCCGCCGCAGGCAATTGGAAGAGCAAGGCAGGGTCATCGTCCCGCCGGCCGACGAGTACGATCCTGACAGCGGCGATTCGGTGGACGCCTATCCGGCGGCGCCACAGGATGACGCCAATGATGGCGACATTTATCCGGAAGCACCGAAGTCTGCCGAGCCGCGCCCCATCAAGCGCCAACCGCTGAACGAAGCCTCGATCGACCCCGCCGAACCGGCGGCACCCGGCGACCAGGCCGCTCTGCCGCCCAGGACAGAGGGCGGCAAGACCGTCGTCGACCCTTCGCTTTCGCTCGGTGCGCGCCAGGATGTGGCTGCTCTGCAGGTGCTGCTCGACCGTGCCGGCGCTTCGCCCGGCGTCATCGACGGGCGCTTCGGCTCCAATGTCGACAAGGCGCTTGCCGCCTACAACCAGATTACCGGCAGCAATCTGCGCTCGACCGACGCGGTCGGCATCCAGGCCGCGCTGGCGCAAACCGGCGGCGATGCTTTCGCCAACTACACGATCACGCCGGAGGACGCGGCCGGCCCCTATGTCGCCTCGATACCGGAAGATTACAGCCAGAAGGCGCAGCTCGACCGTATGGCCTACACCTCCGTCACCGAAGCCTTGGCCGAACGCTTCCACATGGACGAGAGCTACCTGAAGGGGCTCAATCCCGAGGCCGACTTCAATCGTCCCGGCACCATCATCAAGGTCGCCAATTTCGGCAGGCTGGTCGCAACGCCGGTTGCCCGCATCGTCGCCGACAAGGACAAGAAGCAGGTGTTCGCCTATGATGCAGCTGGCAAGCTGGTTGCGGCCTATCCCGCCACCATCGGTTCAGCCGACACGCCGTCGCCAACCGGCACCCATACGGTGTCGCGCGTCGCGCTCGATCCGAACTACACCTACAACCCCAGCATCAATTTCAAGCAGGGCCAGAACGACAAGATCCTGACCATTCCGCCCGGTCCCAACGGTCCGGTCGGCTCGGTGTGGATTGCGCTGGACAAGCCGACTTACGGCATTCACGGCACGCCTGATCCCTCCAAGATCGGCAAGACCGAAAGCCATGGCTGCGTGCGCCTGACCAATTGGGATGCGCGCGAACTGGCCAAACTCGTGTCGCCGGGGGTCACCGTCGAATTCGTCGGCGGACCAACAATCGCGGATGTCGGCGGGACCTCAACCGATGAGTTTACGCAGCAGTGAGCTGCGCAACGCGAGTGCATAGATCAGCTGCACCACCAGGATGAAACCGATGCTGAGCAGCGGCGTGATCAAGCACAGCGCCGCGCCGGCCGCCCACAGCGCCTGTGCCTTGACGATACGATTGTAGACCTTGCGCCGCGCTTCAGCGTCCACATCCTCGGCGATCATGCCGTTCCTGTCGGCATACCACCAGCTGGCGAACAGCGTCACGCCCAGCATCAACAGGTTCAGCCAATAGACGATCACCGCGGTTCGGAACTCGAGGAAATCGGCCAGCAGGTCGGTCGAGAACGGCAGCAAGGCGATGAAGGCGAGGAAACACAAGTTCAGCGTTGCCAGCCGCCGATCGGACCTGGCGATCAGCCCGTGCTGCGCCTGCTGGCCGAACCAGAAGATGGTCAGTGTCAGGAAGCTCAGCGCATAGGTCAGGAAGCGTGGCGCGAGTCCGGCGATTGCCGAAAGGAGCTCGCCCTCGGAGTGGACCATTTCGTGCGTCGGCACGCGAATCTCAAGCACGATCAGGGTAAGCGCAATGGCAAAGACGCCATCGGTGATGCCGACAACGCGCCCGCGCGCCTCTACTGATGGTTCGAGCGGTCGTTTCATGCGGCTTCCCCCTGCTTTGCGCGTTACAAGAAACTTAACACGCCATGTGCCGATTGCATTCATCGAGGCGTGGTTCCTGCCCATGCGGTCAGGTCGATCTGGTTTCAAGGACTGCGAAGCTCTGGCTGGTTGTTGCCAGGGCATCGGAAGTCTAAGCAGGCTCTCATGAAGTCTCCGAGCGAAGCTGCAGCAATCCCCCTGACCGGCTCACTTGCCAATGGTTCGTTTTGTCCGCCGGTGCAGCGCAAATTCGTGCTGGTCGCGGCGATCCTGGCGTCCGCGCTCGGCTTCATCGACGGCTCGATCCTGGCCATCGCCATGCCGGCCATGCGCGTCGACCTCGGCGCCAGCCTGGCCGAGGCGCAGTGGATTTCCAATGCCTATGCGCTGACACTGTCAGCGCTGATCCTGGCCGGGGGTGCGGCCGGCGACCGATTTGGCCTCAGACGCGCCTTCGTCGCCGGCATTGCACTGTTCATCGTCGCATCGCTTGCCTGCGCGGTGGCGCCGAATGCACTGGTGCTCATTGCTTTTCGCGCGGTTCAGGGCATCGGCGCGGCGATCATGGTTCCGGGCAGCCTCGCCATCATCGCCAAGTCCTATCCGAAGAACGAGCGCGGCCGGGCGATCGGCATCTGGGCCGCTGCTTCGGCGCTGACGACGGCGCTCGGTCCGGTGCTGGGCGGCTTTGTCCTGGCGGCCTTTGGCGGCGGCATCTGGCGAGCGATCTTTGCCGTCAATTTGCCGCTTGGGCTGATCTCGATCTATCTCCTGTTGGCCAAGATTCCCGCCGACGCGCCGACGGAGAAGCGAAGCCTCGATCTCGGCGGCGCCGCTCTGGCCACTCTTGCCTTCGGGGCGCTTGCCTACGGACTGACCGCGATGAGTGCCGAAGGCGGAGGACTGATGTCTGGGCCGAGCATCGCCGCGGGCGCGCTGCTGCTCGTCGTCTTCATCATCTTCGAGCTTCGACAGGGCGAGCCGATGATCGATCTCAAGCTGTTTCGGATCGGCGCCTTCGCCGGCGCCAACGTCGCGACCTTCTTCCTCTATTTCGCGCTCTCGGCCAATTTGTTCTACCTGCCTATGCTGTTGATTGCCGGATGGGGACTGAGCACCAAAGAGGTGGGCTTTATCTTCCTGCCGCTGTCGGCGTCGATCGCGCTGCTGTCGGGTCCCGTTGGCCAATGGTCCGATCGGATCGGTCCGCGCTTTCCGATCGCCAGCGGCTGCCTGGTCGTGGCCATCGCCTTTGCCGGGCTTGCAATGCTCACCCATGCCGGCATGCACAATTTCTGGACCGGCACCTTTCCGCTGATGGCGGTGATGGGGCTCGGCATGGCGCTGGTGGTTTCACCGCTGTCGACTGCGATCATGACGGCGGTCGAGGACAAGGATACGGGTGCGGCCTCAGGCATCAACAATGCGGTTTCGCGCATTGGCGGGTTAATCGCGGTGGCGGCGATGGGGTCGCTGGCGGCCTGGGTCTATTCGACGATGCTCGACACCAGCGTCAGGCCGGGCATTCCGGGCTTCGGCGAACCGGCATTGGCCGGCCTGGCACCCGAACTTGATGCAACACGGCTCGCCGCCAGCGATGCGGCGTTTGCGGCCGTGTCGACGGTGACGGCGCTGCTTTGCCTGCTTGCTGCCATTATCGCCTGGGCGACCGTTTCGGGGCAAAAGCTGCCCTGGTCACGAGCCGAAGAGAATCAGCCGACCTGATTAGGGCGGCACCCGAATCGAAATGCTCTGTTTCGAGGTGATTCTGATTCTGTGGCGTCGGCTGGGAAGGCTCAGCCTTCGATCTTGGCGCTCGCGACCTTCAGCGAATTGCTGTCTTCCTGCTTGAGCAGGTCGTCGATGCGTTCGCGTTCGCGCTTGAAGGCGACGAGGTCGTCGCCCTTCAGCACCTTGCCGACCGGCAGGCGCACGCGCATCGGGTCGACCTTGGTGCCGTTGACGATCAGCTCGTAGTGAAGATGTGGGCCGGTCGAGAGGCCGGTCTGGCCGAGATAGCCGATGGTCTGGCCCTGGCGGACATGAACGCCGGGTTCGATGCCTTTGGCAAAGGCGCTCTGGTGATTGTAGGAGGTCTCGTAGCCATTGGCGTGGCGGATGATGATCTGCTTGCCGTAGCCGCCGGCCCAGCCGGCCTTTTCGACGACGCCGTTGCCGGCGGCAATGATCGGGGTTCCGATGGGGGCTGACCAGTCGACGCCGGTGTGCATGCGGACATAACCGAGGATCGGATGCCGGCGGGCGCCGAAGCCGGAGCGGAATTTCCCGGCGGGCAGGGGATTGCGCAGCAGGAACTGCTCAGCGCTCGAACCATCCTCGTCGAAATAGTCGGTCGAGCCGTCCTGCATCTGGAAGCGGTAGAAATTTCGCGTCTGGCCGCCGAAGGTCGACGAGACATAGAGAAGTTCCGATTCGTCGGAGGCCTGGTCGTCGCCATCCGGCTGCGAGAACAGCACGTCGATGCGGTCCGACGGATTGAGCCTGGACTGGAAGTCGACGCCGGAGGCCAAAAGCTTGACCAGTTGCTGGGTCAGCTTCTTAGACATGCCATAGGAATAGGCGGCGCGGTAAATGCCGTCATAGACGTTCGGCAGATTGCCGCGCACCACCACTGGCGCCGACGAATCATCGAAAGCGGTCAGCAATTCGGGATTCGGCTCCGGTTCCTGCGCCGGCACATACTGGCCGTGATCGTCGAGCGCGATGGTGACGATGTGCGTGGTCTTGTCATAGACGCTGGTGCGGACCACCTTGGCGGCGTCACCATGCACTTCGAGCCCGACGCGCAGCACGGTTCCGGCCTTCAGCGCCGGTGCGTTGAGCAACTTGCCGATCGCTTCGGCCATGCCGGTGGCGTCATCGCCCGTATAGCCCGAATCGGCAAAGGCCTCGGCAATGTCGCGGTCCCTAGTAAAGGGGATGATTTCCTCGGCGAAAGCCGGGGTCTGGTCGTCGATGGCGACGCGCGGCGCCACCGAAACGTTTTCCGGCACGATCTTGACGTCGTAGGAGCCGGCCATCGATTCGGCGAAGGCGTCGCCGAATCGCTGCGGGTCGACATAATGCAGCGAGGCAACCTGGATTGCGCCGTCGCTGAGATCCGTGCCGGCCTCGCGCACCACTTTTTCCACCTCGTCGGCGGATAGGTCGCTCTTTTCATCGAAGGAGGCCGTCTCGATCGGGAAATCGACCGTCTTCAGGCTCATCTCGCTTTCGACCTTGGCGCCGTAGATCTGGCCGCCAACCGCGGAAGCCGTCGCCGGCTGCGTCGGCGTTGAGTCGCCATCGTCGCCGAACACCTGCATCGGATCGAAGGGCGGGTAGGCGCGGTTGGTGGTGTGGCCGGCGGCCAGCGCCATCTTGATCTGCACGAACGGCATGGTGTGGATAACGTCGCGGTCGCCGACCTTGGTCACCATCGACACTTCCATGCGCCGGCGGTCCTTGGCCTTGGCGATCTGGCGCGGTGCCACCAGCCTGGTGGTCTTGGCGACCTCGCCGGAATCGCCGCCGTTTGCGAGCTGGGCCAGTTCGGCGATTTCAGGCGGGGTTGCCAGTTGCTGGCGGCCGTCAAGGGCGGCAAACAGCGCCACGCCCATCAGCACGCTAGAGGTCACGCCAGTAAGGAAGGTGCCCGACAGCCAGCGCGCCGAAACCTCGCGCCGGTCGGGCGGTCCGCTGCGGCCATCCGCGATCAGCGGCGGCTCATTGCCGAGTTCGGCTATGACATCTTCCGTATCTGGCATCCAGAAAGGCTGCTTCTTCCCCGGGCGGAACGGCTTGTCGGCTCTTGTTGGGCCATGACATTTGCCTGTCACGGCGGGTGAAGTCAACGAAGCGGCGAAATCCCCACTCACACGCTCTGTTTTACAGCCCCTTATAAAGAGGCGTCTTTACGCTCTTATGAGAGGCCGAACCGACGGTGTGCAGACGCCGCCTTGATCTCTTATAGGAAGGCGTCGCGCGGGGCCGCGCGACGCCTTCCTTGTTGGCCTTGGTGTCGAACGGCAATGCGGCGGCAATAGGGCTCCTTTTTGGCGACGCCTATGTTCCCCTGGGGCAGTCTGCAGGCTCCAAAACTTCTGTCGCAAAAAGTTCAAAAACATCTCCGAAGGCAGTTGACAGTTTGTCGGGGTGGCGACTATATACGCCTCACGAACGAGGGCGGTGCGCCGCAGGCGGCGAAGCAGTTTGCTTCTGAATAAGCCCTTGTGAAATTCAAGAG
Source organism: Mesorhizobium sp. CNPSo 4688 (assembly GCF_057784295.1). NCBI lineage: Bacteria > Pseudomonadati > Pseudomonadota > Alphaproteobacteria > Hyphomicrobiales > Phyllobacteriaceae > Mesorhizobium > Mesorhizobium sp. CNPSo 4688. The sequence goes on along the minus strand of NZ_JBWLUY010000010.1, from coordinate 22 downwards.
AGCCGCGTAAGCGACACTCGGA